>NZ_JBJNWI010000002.1:0-375112 GCF_045897195.1 Mammaliicoccus sp. RAM2
GCCAAGAGATTGGTCATTTCATGGCTTAAGTCTACCATTAAGCCAAGAGATTGGTCATTTCATTGCTTAAGTCTACCATTAAGCCAAGAGATTGGTCATTTCATGGCTTAAGTCTTTCATTAAGCCAAGAGATTGAGGATTCCATGGCTTAAGTCCTTCATTAAGCCATAAGTTTCATTAGTTCATAGTTTAGAATTCAAACATTAACTAACGTTTACCCCTCTATATATACAAAAAACGCAATGCTGAATAGCATTGCGTTTTTACTTCTTAAGGCTACCGAATTGTGATTTGATTAGTAAGTACTCTTCTACTTCGTTTAATAGTTGAAATAGTGCTGCTATACTTTCTAATTCTTGTTGTGTTTTTGGTAGCTCGATGGACTGTAATTTGATTTTAATGTCATATAGATTATGCAATCTCATAAGTGAGTAATCATTGCCTTGTACGTTTTGTGATACTTCTAATAACAATTGACTACATAAATGATGTGCGTGTTGACTGTGTTGCATTGATTCAATTAAATTTTTCATTCTTTTTAATAAAGTCAATTGTTCTTCTCTCATATCAAAGTAATGATAATAAGAATTTTCATTTCTCACAAAATGATTTTTAACTTCTCTAAATGCTAATGATTTAGCTTTTCTAATATTTTCTGAAACTATATCAAATGACGGTACATTAATTTTCTTATTTGGATCTTGTAAGCATTGACTATAAATAAAGGTTATTAATATAAAGTCGTCTTCTATTTTGCGCTTATAGTTATTGAGTTTGTAATCTAAACTTGGCATAAACATATTCATTATTAAGGCGATGCCTATACCAATAATAAGTAATAAGATTTCATTTATGACGACATTCATATCGATTGTTTTAGCCATATACAAATGTAGTATAATAACACAGCTTGTTACGATACCTTCTTGTACACCAATCATGACTGTTACAGGTATAAATAAAAGTACCATAATACCAAGTATAATGGGTGTGCTTCCAATATAAGTGAAAAATAATGAACCTATCAAAATTGCAATAAAACATGCTACAAATCTATATATTGCAGCTTCAAATGATTTTACTCTTGTATCCTTAATACATAATACAACAAGAATAGCACTGGATGCATAGTTGTCTAAGCCGATTAACCTAGAAAGGATGACAGCTAATGTCATCCCTAGGGCAGTTTTTAATGTTCTATATCCTATTCTGTACGGTTTTATTTGCATAAGAAATGAACCGTTCCTTTACACTTCTTCGCAATACTCTTCGAATAGTGCTTGAATGTTTGTAATAACACTCATTGGATCGTGACCTTCGATTTCATGTCTTTCAATCATTTTGACAATTTTGCCATCTTTTAGAAAAGCAAATGATGGACTTGATGGTGGATAACCTTCGAAATATTCACGTGCTGTTTCTGTTGCTTCTTTGTCTTGACCAGCAAATACAGTTACTAATTGATTTGGTAATTTATCATAGTGTAACGCATGTTGTGCTGCTGGTCTTGCGATACCGCCTGCACATCCACAAACTGAATTAACCATAACAAACGTTGTACCTGGTTTGTTGAAAGTTTCTTCAACTTCATCTTTAGTTGTTAATTGTTTGTATCCAGCTGCTTCTATTTCATTTCTCGCAGAATTGACTACGTCGTTCATATATAAATTGAAATCCATTTCCATAAAAAAAGCCTCCTGTAATAATAGATAAGTCTATTTTACAGGAGATTTAAGGGTAAAACAATGAGAAGCTTTTATTAATATATAGATGTATTCTCGATTGTCATACTTTGTAATCTTTCTTTTACATATTTTAAGAATTCACCGGCCATTAAACCATCTAATATTCTATGATCAATTGATAATGATAAATTAACCATATCACGAATACCAATCATATCATTGACAACTACAGGTCGTTTCACAATGGATTCTACTTGTAAAATAGCTGCTTGTGGATGATTGATAATACCCATTGATGATACAGAGCCAAATGAACCCGTGTTATTAACTGTAAATGTACCACCTTGCATATCTTGAGAAGTTAATTTATGCTGTCTTCCTCTAGTTGCTAGATCATTAATTTCACGAGCGATACCTTTGATTGATTTATCATCAGCATTTTTAATAACAGGTACATATAATTTATCTTCACTTGCTACTGCGATTGAAATATTAATATCTTTATGAATTTTAATTTCATCGCCAGCCCAAGTGCTATTTAACATCGGATATTTTTTCAATCCTTCTGCAACAGCTTTTACGAAAAATGCGAAGAATGTTAAGTTATATCCTTCGTTTTGTTTAAAAGATGATTTATGATGTTGTCTTGTTTTAACAAGATATGTAGCATCAACTTCGACCATCATCCAAGCATGTGGAATTTCATGAACACTTTGTAACATTTTATTAGCAATTGCTCTTCTAACGCCATTAACAGGAATTGAATCTCCAGGTAATGAAGTCGTTTCTGGTTCTGGTTGAACTGTGTTTTCAGTGATTGCTTCAGATGTTGCATCTACTTGTTTAGATGGTGTGTTTTCAGTTGAGTCACCATTTTCGATAGCATTTAAAATATCTTTTTTAGTGACTCTTCCTAAATTGCCAGTACCTTTAACTTTATTTAAATCAATATTATTTTCACTTGCTAATTTAAAGACAACAGGTGAATATTGACCGTTATTCATTGGACCTTCTTGTGGTTCATTAGATACAGGTTTTTCAGCTTTTACAGGTTGATCTTCTTTAGATACTTCTGATTCAGTTTGTTCATCAGTACTATTATTGTTATCCTCTGATGTTTCACCTACTACGTCCATTCTACAAATGATTGTACCAACATCAACTGTTTCGCCAGCTTCTACAACAATTTCTTTAATTGTTCCATTAAATGTTGAAGGCACTTCAGCTGTTACTTTATCTGTAATCACTTCGCACAGTGCATCGTACTCTTCAATTGTGTCGCCTGGTTGAACGAGCCATTGTTCGATTGTACCTTCATGAACACTTTCTCCAAGTTTCGGCATCTTTACGTCCATAATTTAACCTCCTAAAATTCAGCTAATGTTCTCATTTTTTCTTCTATTTTTACAGGATTCATCATAAAGAAATCTTCCATTGGTGGTGAAAATGGCATAGCTGGTACGTCTGGACCTGCAAGTCTTGCAATTGGTGCATCTAAATCAAATAAGCAATTTTCAGCTATTATGGCAGATACTTCACTCATGACACTACCTTCTAGATTATCTTCAGTTACAACCAATACTTTGCCAGTCTTTTTCGCACAATTAATAATTGTTTCTTTATCTAGTGGATATAATGAACGTAAATCTACTATTTCTGCATCTATACCTTCAGTTGATAATATTTCAGCTGCTTGAAGTGCGTAATTTACACATAATCCATAAGTGAATACTGTAATATCTGAACCTTCTCGTTTAACATCTGCTTTATCAATTGGTACAGTATAATATTCTTCAGGCACTTCTTCTTTTAATAATCTATATGCTTTTTTATGCTCGAAATATAATACAGGATCATTATCTTCAATTGCCGCAAGAAGTAAACCTTTAGCATCATATGGCGTTGATGGAATAACCACTCTTAAGCCTGGTGTTGAACAGAATATACTCTCAATACTTTGAGAATGATATAATGCGCCATGAATTCCGCCACCAAATGGACTTCTAATTGTTAAAGGACAATCCCAGTCATTATTAGAACGGTATCTTATTTTAGCTGCTTCATTGATGATTTGGTTTGTTGCCGGAACGATATACTCTGCAAATTGAATTTCAGATACCGGTCTTTTACCCATCATAGCAGCACCAATTGAAGCACCAACGATATTTGATTCTGCTAACGGTGAATCGATCACGCGTCCTTCACCATATTTGTTGTATAAATTTTTAGTTGCGCCAAATACGCCGCCTTTTAGACCAACATCTTCGCCGATAACAAATACATTATTGTCTTTTTCCATCGCTTGGTCCATTGCTTGATTAATCGCGTCAAGATAGGATAACTTAGGCATTCTTTTCGCCTCCTTGATCATATACATGTGTTAAAGCTTCTTCCGGTAATGGATAAGGTGCTTTTTCTGCATTTTTAGTAGCAGTATTGATTTCTTGTTTAATTTCTTCTTCAACTTGGCTGAACCACTCGTCGTTTGTCACTTGATGTTCAACTAAATATTCTTTGAATTTAATCATACAATCATTATCTTTTTCTTCTTTCATCTCATCTGCTGGACGATAAGTATCGTTATCGTCTGAAGAATGAGGTGTTAATCTACTACATAATGCTTCAATTAATGTAGGTCCTTCACCATTAATTGCACGTTCTCTTGCACGTTTAACTGCTTCATAAACAGCTATAGGATCATTACCATCAACTTGTTCACCAAATGCACCGTAACCTGCAGCTCTAGATGATAAATCATCTGTAGCGTACTGTAAGTGAGTTGGTACGGAAATGGCATATTTATTGTTTTCAATAATACAAATAAATGGCAATTTATGAACACCAGCGAAGTTCATTGCTTCATGGAAGTCACCTTGGCTTGTACTTCCTTCACCTAAAGTAGCTAGTGCAATCGCTTCTTTGCCATCCATTTTAAGCGATAAACTTGCACCAACTGCATGTAATACTTGAGTTGTTACACAAGAGCCTTGCGTTAAAATAGATAACTCCTTTTTACTAAAATGAGATGGCATTTGCTTACCTCCACTTGAAGTATCACCTTGTTTAGCAAATGCAGCTAACATAGATTCTTCTGCAGAAATACCACGTGCTGTAACTAAAGCTAAATCTCTATAGTAAGGTGCTAATACGTCTTCGTCTTTTAGTGCATAATATGTGCCAATCTGCGTTGCTTCTTGACCTTGACAACTAATGACAAACGGTAGTTTACCTGCTCGATTGAGTAGCCACATTCTTTCGTCAATTTTTCTACCTAATAACATCCATTTATAAATTTCTTTTAAGTCTTCATGCGTTAATCCGACAGTCTTATAATCTAACATCTAATCTCTCCTCTTTAGACGTGAATAGCACGATTCTCAGATTTTAACCCTAGTTCCATGAGCACTTCTCCAATTGAAGGATGTGCATGTACAGTAGTTGCTAGTTCTTCAGTAGAGCCATTCATAAATGTAAATAGAGCTGCTTCATTAATTAATTCAGTCACTTTTGCACCAATCATATGAATGCCAAGCACTTTTTCATTGTCTATATCTTTGATTAAAATACATTCACCAAGTCCATTATTTTCGATGACGGATTTTCCAATTGCTTTAAATGGCACTTTAAATTTTTTGAAATTAATATTTTGTGCTTTAGCATCTTGTTCAGTCATCCCTATTGAAGCAATTTCAGGATTTGTATATATACATCTCGGAACTGTTAAATAATCTAACATAATAGGATTTTGATCAAACATATGCTCTACTGCAATTGTGCCTTCTTTAGTTGCAACGTGTGCTAACTGATAATTACCGATGACATCTCCAACCGCATAAATATGTTTATCATCAGTTTGATAAACATCATTTGTTTGAATATAGCCTTTATTATCGGTCTTTATTTTTGTGTTATTCAAACCTAAATCTTCAGTATTCGGTGTTCTACCAACAGCGACTAATACTTTTTCAAAAGTTTGTTGCTCATTTTGAAGTGTTACATCTACGTGTTGATCATGTATGCTGACATCTTGTTCAGATAAAGGACATTTCTCATGAATGTTTATACCATTTTCTTCAAAGCTACGTTTAATCGTCTTACTGATTTCACGTTGTTCGTTAGGGATAATAGATTGCCCTGCTTCAACAATTGTTACTTTTACACCTAAATCATTTAATAAAGATGCAAATTCAAGTCCTATAACACCGCCACCGATAATTAACATGCTTTTAGGCAATGTTTCTAATTGCATCATATCATCACTTGAAATGACGGTTTGATGGTTAAACTTTAAGAATGGTAATTCAATTGGTCTTGATCCTGTTGAAATTAATACATTTTGATTAACGAGTAGTTCCGATTCGCCATTTTCAAATTCAACAGATACAGTTCCAGCTTGAGGCGAGAACAATGAAGGCCCTAGAATTCTGCCATTACCTTCATAAATGTCAATTTTGTATTTTTTCATCAAACTTTGTACACCATTGTACATCGTGGAAACTGTTTCATCTTTCTTAGCAACAACATCCGACATTTCAAAATCAGCTGAAGCAGTTTTAATACCATATTCGTTTGAATGTTGTATGTATCTTAAAATTTCTGCAGTTTTTAAATATGATTTTGTAGGTATACAACCTTTATGTAAACAAGTTCCACCTAACTTAAATTTCTCTACAATTGCGACTTTTTTTCCTAGTTGTGAAGCACGAATTGCTGATACGTAGCCCGCCGTACCGCCACCTAGAATGACTAAATCATATTCTTTAGACATAGTATTACTCCTTATTCATATGACTTGGTACTAATTTTACCGTGTAAGAGGTCCATTACGCCAATATTTAAGGCGTGCATTTCTTTTTCTCCTTCATATATAGTAACATTTTGTAGCCAAGATACATATTGTTTTACTTTATTTGTGATATATTTTGAATAACTTAACCCACCAGTTATGATAATTTGATCGATTTGACCTTCTAAAACGACCGCGCAAGAACCTATAGATTTAGCAATTTGATAACACATGGCATCTAAGACTAGTTTAGCAGTTTTATCGCCATTTTCCATCATTTGTTCTACTTTTAAACAATCATTTGTACCAAAATATGATAATAACCCAGATTTTTTACTTAATTCATTATTAGCTTCTTTAGCATTTAAATCGTGATCAATAACCCATTTAATTAACGCATCATTTGGTATTGAACCAGCTCTTTCAGGACTAAATGGCCCCTCACCTAATAAGCCGTCATTAACTTCGATGACTCTTCCTTTTCTATGAGCACCTACACTTATACCACCACCGAGATGTGCAACGATGACATTAATATCTTCATATGCTTTGCCAATATCAGTTGCATATTGTTTAGCGACAGATTTCTGGTTTAATGCATGGAAGATGCTGCGTCTTTCAATACCTTTTATGCCAGTAATTCTAGCTTCAGGTATTAATTCATCTACAACGACAGGATCAACAATATATGCTTGTATATTTAATTCTTTAGCAAATGTATAGCCGATAATACCACTTAAATTTGAGGCATGAAATCCATACTTAAAAGATTTCAAATCTTGATTCATGATGTTATTAACAAGATATGTTCCACCCTGTATAGGCTTTAAAACACCACCCCTACAAGCAATAGCATCTATTGATTGTAGGGAGATATGATGTTGGTTTAATGAGTTCTTGATACTTTCAAGTCGAAATGGGACTTGTTCAATTAATGGAAGATTAGTTTGTTCGATATCATACCTAATAACATCTTCAAATAACATATCATAGTTATCAAATACAGCAACTTTAGATGATGTGCTTCCTAAATTAAGTACAAGAATTTTTTTCATTATTTTTTACCTCTAGAAATGATAGATCTTTCAGTTTTTAAGAAATTACTTCTTACATTTTTAAGTTGTTCAATACGTTCTTCAGCTAAAATTTCAGCTGCACGTGCAGAAGTAATTTGATCTCTTTTACTAATTTCAAATACTTTATCCATTTGGTCATAGATTTTCTCAATATTTGAAATAGCACGTACTTCATTGTATCCATCTAATTCATCAGCAACATTGATAACACCACCAGAGTTAGCAACGAAGTCAGGCGCATATACAATACCTTTATCTTCTAATTGAGAACCGTGTAAATCTATGTCTTGTAATTGATTGTTTGCACTACCACATACAACTTTAACTTTTAAGCGTGCGATAGTATCATCATTTAATACGCCACCTAAAGCACAAGGTGCAAAGATATCAGCATCTACATCATAAATATCATTAATACCTACACTTTGAGCGTTGAAGTCATTTACAACTCTATCAACTGCTTCTTGGTTAATATCCGTTACAACTAATTGAGCACCTGCTTCATGTAAATAACGACATAGTTCGTAAGCAACGTGTCCAACACCTTGAACGGCAACTGTTTTCCCGTTTAAATCATCTGTTCCAAATGCTTCTTTAGCTGCACGTTTCATAGAAACAAATACACCTAATGAAGTTTTAGGACTTGGGTTACCACTAGATTGGTGACTTTCAGATAAACCAACTACGTAATCAGTCTCTTCAAAGATAATATCCATATCGTCTTCAGTCGTTCCAACATCTTCAGCAGTAATATAACGACCATTTAAACTTTCTACATATCTACCTAAAGCTCTAAATAAAGCTTCTGATTTATCTTTTTTAGGATCGCCGATAATAACTGTTTTACCGCCTCCTAAGTTTAAACCAGCTGCAGCATTTTTATATGTCATACCTCTTGATAAGCGTAATGCGTCATTAATAGCTTCTTCTTCACTTTCATATGGCCACATTCTACAACCACCAAGTGCTGGTCCTAATGTTGTATCATGAATCGCAATGATTGCTTTTAATCCTGAACTTTTATCGTGACAAAATACTATTTGCTCATAGTCATATTTTTCTATCGTTTCGAATAACATAATTATCCCCTTTTCACTTTTTATATAATAACTTCATTTCTAATTTTACATGAAATGTTTTATTTATCAAATAAATTGACGAAAAATGATAGCGCTTACAAAAAGTAAAAATTTTTAGAAAATTCAATCTTTATTGATATAAAAGCATTGTAAGCTCTTTCAATACTTTGAAATAAAGAGTATAGTTATTAATTTATTATTATAATATACTAAATAAGCATTAACGCACTACAAATAGAATGAAATTTATCTTGTGATGAATCTGATCTAGAAGTTAAAATTATGGGTATTTTTGCTCCAATTATAACAGATGCTACATCAGCGTTCGATAAATAAACGAGTGATTTATATAAAATATTGCCACTTTCAATTTGAGGGACGATTAAACCATCAACGTTACCTGATATTTTTGAATTTATTTTTTTAATAATGGATGCCTTTTTATTAATTGCAGCATCAAATGCAATTGGACCTTCTATTTCAAGGTCTAGTTTTTCTTGATTAAAATAAGACACGACTTCATGCGCATCAACCGATGACTGCATTTTCGGATTCACATTTTCAATTGCAGAAAGTACGCCTATTTTAGGCGAGTTGATACCAATTTTTTTGAGTGAATATACTAAATTCGATGTAATTTCAATTTTTTGTTCGATAGTTGGTGCAATGTTCATCGCAACATCTGATACGGTTAACATCTTGTGATACTCCGGTATATTAAATATTGCGATATGGCTCATTCTATAGTTAGTCTTCAAATTATATTTATCTTTTAATACTTCTTTCAACAATTCTGATGTTGAAATTAATCCTTTCATTATTAAGTCTGCTTTTCCATCTGCTACAGCTTGTACACATTGAGATACAGTATGTTCTTTGTTAAGTGTTTGAATAATTTCTACTCTATTTAATTCTTCATGCGTTAAATTAAATGATCTAATCAGCTCATCTTGTGGTCGTTCATCAAACAACATAAATGTAGCTTTTGTATGTTTAATCGCTTTAACAATTGCTTTAATGACACCTTCATCATTTGATTTACATACAGCAATTGTCGCCGATATATTTTGACCGTTTTTTATCATATCTTTAAAAAGCATTTAATCCCCTCCTATTACTATCATAATCAAATTGTACCGTTTATTCCATTTTTTCAATGTTTACTTTTACTCATTATCTCATATATAATATAAGTTATTAATTAATAGGAGTTTTAACTTATGCAAAAGTATATTGCATTACTTATTTTGGTTATACCAGGTATTATTGCGGGACTAGGTATTAAATGGATGAGAGATGCTGTTTTTGGACAACTCGTTTCACAATTACATTTTATTTGGTTGCAGTTTTTATTAGGCTTTATATTCTTTGTATTTGGTGTAGTGTTCATTGGGGGGTATATACTACATCGTGAAAAGAAAAATAAACGTGCACAAGAACATTTTATGAAGAAACAAAACCCCAAAAAAAGAGACTAGGAAAGCCTAGTCTCTTTTTTTAAACTTTTCATATAGATGTAATAAAAATTCACCGTTTGTAGGTCGTACATACAATTTTTCACTATTATACCAATAGGACTTTAATTCTTTATCCCAAGCTAATTTAATAGCATGCCGTATAGACCTTTCAACATTATTCGCTTGTATATTATAATTTTGAGAAATTAAAGGATAAAGTTCTTTAGTTAATGGCATCTTACGGTTATATTGAAGCATAAGATGTACACCATACTTAATATATTCATATCCGTTTAAATTTGATGAAAATCCAATCTTTTCAAGTAATAAATCTAAAGCGTCCATTTCTTCAATATTAGAATCTGTTGTTGTTATTACACGTTGTATTGTGTCTAATAAGACATCAAACTCAACAGGTTTAATTAAGAAGTAATCTACTCCTAATGAAACAGATTCTTTTAAGACATCATCACTAACAAAAGCACTCATACAAATCACTTTAAATTGCTTATTTTGTTTTATATATTTTTTAAGCAAAGTCATGCCATCAATGTGTGGCAAGATTAAGTCTAATAGAAGAACATCGAAAACTTCTCCATTTAAAATGTCGAGTGCTTCTTTACCGTTGTATCCAATATTAACAATTTCAATATCGTGTTCTTTTAAATATTGTGCCATTTCACTAACATACGCTTTCGAGTCTTCTATTATTGCAACCTTAATTACCATGCTTAACACCCTAACGAATCATTCTATTTTTAATTTTTGTTTTGTATAATCATTTCTTTAGCGTGTTGTCGAGTTAATTCAGTAACTTCAACACCTGATATCATTCTTGCTATTTCATCTATTTTATCTTTACCATCTAATTGTTTTATAGAAGTCGTTGTTCTATCATTTACCGTTTCTTTAGCAATATACAAATGATTATCACTAATTGCAGCGACTTGAGGTAAATGTGAAATACATATCACTTGAAGTGTTTGCGCAATCTGATGCATTTTTTCAGCCATTTTCTGAGCGACTCTTCCAGATACACCTGTATCTACTTCATCAAATAAAATTGCTGTTTGTCCTTTTGAAGAAACAAATATACTTTTCAACGCAAGCATTATTCTCGATAGTTCACCACCAGAAGCTATTTTATTTAAACTTTTTAATGGTTCGCCTTTATTTGGACTAATTAAGAACTCTACTTCTTCTAAGCCATATTGAGTAGGCTTCGTTTTAGTGAATGTAATTTCTATATTCGCATCTTGCATATGCAAATTCTGTACTTCTTCAACTAATCTATCTCTAAGATCCAATGCAACTTGTCTTCTTTTAGTAGATAGTGCTTCTCCGTATTTTAGAACGTTTGTATAAAGATCGTTAATTTCTTCACGTAATTGAGAAGTACTTTGTTCGTAGTTCTCAATTTTATATATTTCATCATCAATTTTATCTCTATATTTGATTAATTCAGGTATGCTTTTACCATATTTACGGTTGAGGTCAGTGAGTACATTTAATCTAGACTCGTACTCATTTAGTAAAGATTCATCAAAGTCATTAGACGTTAGTTCATTATATAGTTCATGTTTGTAATCTTCTAAAGTGTAATACATTTGATCTAATTCTTCACTAAAAGCAGTATATTTATCCGGAATAATATCATTTATATGTTGAATTTCTTGATTAAGTTCATAAATTTTATCTGTAATGTTTTCTTCACTACTCAATAACATATGGGCTTTATTAAGACTTTCATTTATTTTTTCATGATTTTGAAGTTTTTTAATTTCTTGATTTAAAAACTCAATTTCATCTTCTTTTAAATTCGCGTCATGTAATTCATCACGTTGGAATTTTATTAAATCTAATCTTTGTAATAATGCTTGGTCTTGAGATTCTAACTTTTCAAGTTCTTGTTTTTTCAAACGATAAGATTGAAAAATTTCTTCATATTGATCAATATCAGATTGATATATGCCATCAGCATAATTATCTAACAATGATAAATGATATTTAGGTTTAAGTAATATTTGCGTTTCATGTTGACCATGTATATCAAGTAATTCTTGCATGACAATTTTTAAATCAGATAGTGTTACATTCTGGTTGTTCAATTTACAAATGCTTTTTCCTGAAGAAAATATTTCTCTTTTTACAAACAAGAAATCTTCGTCAAAATCGATATCTAACTCACTTAAGATTTTATTGACATTAGGTACATTATCAATATCAAATACGCCTTCAATTGTCGCCTTCTGTTCGCCATGTCTAACAAAACTTTGTGAGGCTCTTGCACCTACTAACTGACCAATAGCATCTATAATAATAGATTTACCAGCACCAGTTTCACCGCTTAAAACAGTCAGTCCACCTGAAAAATTAATTTCTAAAGATTCAATTATAGCAAATTGTTTAATTGTAAGAGCTTGTAACATTGTATATTAAATCTCCTTTAAAGCATATTAAAAATTCTATCTGTAATAACTTCAGCTGCCTCAGTATCTTTACAAATAATTAAACATGTGTCATCACCGCATATCGTACCAATGACTTCTGTCCAATCTATTTGGTCAATAATTGCACCAATTGATTGCGCATTACCTGGTAATGTTTTAAGAACTAATAAATTATCTGCTCCATCAATTTTTACAAATGAATCCATTAAATATCTACCTAATTTATCAATCGGGTGATATTTACGATCTCTAGGTAAACTATAGATATATTGACCAGAAGGTGCTGGAACTTTAATTAATTGAAGCTCTTTAATATCACGAGATATTGTAGCTTGTGTGATATTCAAATCATATTCATTTAGTCTTTTGACTAATTCTTCTTGTGTTTCAATTTGTTCGTTAGAAATTATTTCTCTTATCTTAATCTGACGCATTGTTTTGTTCGCCATTACATACACCTCTGTTAATGAATATTTATACACTTATAATAGCATAAAATTGATAAAAATAGTAATGTAAGCGCTATAAACAATTTAAATGACGCTTTAGATATACTAAAGCGTCTTTTTCAACATAATTATTCATATATTTATCAATTACTTAATTAACGATTTGACAGTAGACATGATATTTGATTTAGAGATACCTATATCTTCTAATAATAAACCTACTTCACCATGCTCAATGTATGTGTCATTTATGCCTATTCTTCTTACATTATTATGATAATCATTGTCTTTCATAAAAGTAGCTATTTGACTTCCTAAACCACCAGTCAACATGGCTTCTTCAACTGTAATAATCGGTTTCGACGCTTTACCGAGGTTATGCAGCATTTCATAATCCATAGGTTTTATAAACCGAGCATTAACAATATTGATATGGATGTCTTCTTTTAATAATTCGTCTGCTACATCTGTTACAAGTGAGACTGTTGGTCCATAACTAATAATTGTTAAATCATCACCGCTTCTTTCAACATTCCAAGATCCTAATTTTATTAATTCACTATCTTTAGTATCATCCAGTAACGGAGCATTACCTCTCGGATACCTGATTGCCATTGGACCATGTTTAGTTTCAAAAGCAGTTTTGATCATATTTTTCGCTTCATTACCATCTTTAGGCATCATGATTGTAAAGTTAGGAAATTGACTTAAAAAGCCAACATCAAATACACCTTGATGAGTTTCTCCATCTGCCCCAACAAGTCCTGCTCGATCAACACCAAACAATACGTTTAAGTTTTGACGGTCTACATCGTGTAACAATTGATCATATGCACGTTGCATAAATGTTGAATAGATTGCGACATATGGTTTCATGCCTTGTGTTGCAAGTCCTGCTGCCATCGTAACTGCATGCTGTTCAGCAATACCTACATCAAAAAATTGTTCAGGTAACGTTTGTTGAAATTTAGTTAATTTTGATCCAACAGGCATAGCTGGCGTGATTGCAACAATTCGTTTGTCATGTTGCGCATATGCTAATACTTCATCACTCATTAATGCACTCCATGCCGGCCCTTCAGCACTTCCTTTTATCACTTCACCAGTCTCAAGCTTATATGGTCCTAAACCATGCCAAGTCCCAATTATATCTTTCTCAGCAGGTTTATAACCTTTACCTTTTTTAGTCACAACGTGTATGAGAACAGGTTTGTCCATTTGTTTTGAAACTGTTATAGCTTCATCTAATGCTTTAAAATTATGGCCATCTACAGGTCCAATATATTTAATGCCAAGTTCTTCAAAGAAGATGCCATCTACGACTAAATATTTTAAACTGTCTTTAATTTTATCAGCAGAGTCTTTTAACAAATCTCTAC
Source organism: Mammaliicoccus sp. RAM2 (assembly GCF_045897195.1). Taxonomy (NCBI): domain Bacteria; kingdom Bacillati; phylum Bacillota; class Bacilli; order Caryophanales; family Staphylococcaceae; genus Mammaliicoccus; species Mammaliicoccus sp. RAM2. The sequence goes on from NZ_JBJNWI010000002.1 coordinate 14,362, forward strand.
CAGGTAATCTATTAATTAAAGTTTCAGCATCAAATTTAAAGCGATTATAATTTTGGTTAGATCGAATTCTCGCAAACATATTATGCATTGCACCAACATTTGGTGCGATACTCATTTCGTTATCGTTTAAAATAATCGTTAAATTCGTTTTGTCATGTCCTATGTGGTTTAATGCTTCTAGTGCCATACCACCTGTTAAAGCGCCATCACCAATTACAGGTACAACATGATGATCTTTTCCTAATATATCTCTTGCTTTTGCCATCCCCACAGCAGCAGATAAAGAAGTTGAACTATGTCCAGCTTCCCATACATCATGTTCTGATTCTTTCATTTTAGGAAAACCACATAATCCTTTATATTGTCGTAAAGAACTAAATTCATGGCCTCTACCGGTTAATATTTTATGAATGTATGTTTGATGTCCAACATCCCATAATATCTTATCTACAGGGCTATTAAAATGTTTATGTAGGCTCAATGTTAATTCAACGACACCTAAATTTGCCCCTATATGTCCGCCAGTTACCGAACAAGTTTCAATTAAAAATTTTCTAATGTCACTACTCAGTTGTTCAAGTTCTTGATGAGATAAATTTTTGAGGAAGGATGGGTTTTTTATTTTTGAAACATCCATTTTTTAACCACCTTTAGCCCGATTCTTGTGACCAGTCATCTACATTATAAAAATAGATTAACTTTCTCTATTTGCAAATAATTTTGTGAGAGACTTAAGTTCTTCAGTGTTATATTGATTTTCTAATTGTTCAAGTAAATATAACGCTTGATTCACATGTTGTTCTAAAGCAACCTTAGTATTGGTCTTACCTAATAGAGACACATAAGTGCTCTTCTGATTCGCGACATCACTGCCAACTGACTTACCTATTTTATCGAAATCCCCTTCAATATCTAGCAAATCATCTTTGATTTGGAATATTAATCCTAATTCTTGGCTAAATGAATCTAGTAGTAAAAATGTCTTACTATTAACTTTAGCGATTGTACAAGCTGCAACGACAGAAAAACGTATCAGTGCTCCAGTTTTGTATCTATGGATTTTACGTAGTGTATCAAGTGAAATTTCTTTATTTTCACTTTCCATATCTAATACTTGTCCACCTACCATACCTTGATGACCGGCTGACTCAGAAAGCAATCTAATCAATTTGACTTTTTCGTCAGCTTCTATATATGTATCTTTAGTAATCAGTTCAAAAGCCTTTGTTAATAATGCATCACCAGCTAAGATTGCAGTCGCATCACCATAGATTTTATGATTCGTTTTCATCCCGCGTCTATAATCATCGTTATCCATAGCTGGTAAATCATCATGTATAAGGGAATATGTATGTATCATTTCAAGTGCTTTTGCAGTTTCCATTCCTTTATTAATATCAGTCTTTAACATCGATAACGTCATTAATAATAGTACAGGACGAATACGCTTTCCACCTGCTAATAAAGAATATCGCATACTTTCTTCTAATTGTGTATTTACAACTGAATCTAGTTTCGTTTGTTTAAGTGATTCAGTGAACTTGTCTACATAACTATTCATGATTTGACTCATCTGAATCACCTTCCTTTTGAACAAGTTTGTTTACTTTATCTTCAGCTGCTTTGAGTTTCGTTTCACATTTACTACTTAATTCAATGCCTCTTTGATAAAGTTCAATTGATTCCTCAAGAGAAATATTTTCTTCGTCTAATTTACCGACGACTTTTTCTAATTCTTCCATCATTTCTTCAAAAGTTTGTTCTTTAGCCACATTTGTCACCTAATTTCCTTAACATTAGCATTTATTTTACCATCTTTTAAATTGATTGTAATATCATCGTCAATTTTTAAATCATTTTTGCTTGTAATGATTTTATCATCTTTTTCGATGATTGAATAACCTCTTAACATAATTTGAGTTGGACTTAACGCATCTAGTTGCGCTAACTTGTTTGTCAGCACTTGTTTTTTTTGACTTATAATACGATTAACGAGCTGTGTTTGAAGCATGTTTAAACGATTAAAGTCTTGTCTAAATTGAAAAGTCTTATTATAAATTGGTGTGATTCGCAATTTATTCTGTAAGATATCTAGCTTATGATTATTACGCGTAACAGTTTGTTCTAAATTTCTAGATAATTGTTTTTGTAATTCATCTAACTTCTGAGTTTCTTGATCATATAGCAACGAAGGCGTCTTCAATTTATAATATGATGAAAGTTGTTTTAATTTATGTTTATCTTGTTGAATAGTTTGTGTGATATGTTTTGTTAAATACTGTCTAGCATTTGAAATAAGTTGATACAGCGCATTAATATCTGGTGTCGCAATGACTGCGGCTTGAGTCGGTGTTGCAGCTCTTACATCACTAACAAAATCACTTAATGTCGTATCTGTTTCATGACCAACTGCTGAAATAACAGGCGTCTTACAATGATAAATGGCTTCTACAACTTCTCTTTCATTGAAGCTCCATAAATCTTCAATAGATCCACCACCACGACCAACGATAATAACATCAACGCCCATGGAATCAGCTTCTTTAATATTGTTAATGATATTATCCTTAGCTCCTTTACCTTGAACTAAAGTGCTCATTAACACTTGTTCTGCAAGTGGATAACGCTTATCTAAAGTAGAACATATATCTCTTATCGCAGCGCCAGTCGATGCTGTCAACACAGCAATTTTCTTAGGATATTTAGGTATGCTTAATTTATGCTCTTGGTCAAAGTAACCTTTTTCTGCTAATTCTTTTTTCAGTGCCTCAAATTTTTCAAATAGAAGCCCCACACCATCTAATTGCATAGATTGAACATAAATTTGGTAAGCACCTCTTGATTCATAAACCCCTATTCTACCTTCAACAAGTACTTGATCACCTTCTTTAGGATTAAACGACAATTGATTTGCGCTCGATTTAAACATCATAGCACTGAGCACACCTTTATCGTCTTTTAATGCAAAATAAAGATGACCACTTGAATGTCTTTTAAAGTTTGATATTTCACCTTTAATAAAGACATTAAGTAGATGTGGATCTTGATCAAATTTATATTTGATATATTTAGTTATTGCTGTAACTGATAAATACTTATCCATTTATATCACTCTTTAACTTTTTGATAAACTGCTTAATACACCATTAATAAATTTATAGTGATCATCATCACTGTATACTTTCGCAATTTCTACTGCTTCATTAAATATAACTTTCTCTGGTGTATCTGTATATTTCAATTCATAAGTAGCCATTCTTAAAATAATTCTATCAGTTTTAAGTAAACGGTCTAATGTCCAGTTTTTTAAATGTGGACTTACAATTTCATCTAGTTCGTCTTTTTTCTCTACAACTTCTTTAACAAAGTTTTTGACATATAAATATTGTTCACCTTTAAAGTCTTCTACTAAATATTGAATCGCTTCTTCTGCTGTTAAATCAGTTTTGTTATTTTCTAATTGATATAGTGATTTAAAGACAATCTCTCTTAGTTCTGTTCTTTTCATATTCTTCTCCTTCAAAGAATAAGAGGATGCACGCATCCTCTTAATTAATCATTTTATTATTGGAAATGTATATTAACGATATGTACATTAACTTCTTTTGGTGTTAATGCCGTCATCGTATTTAATGCTTGTTTAATTTCTGATTGAACTTTACGTGCTGTTTCAGAAATTTTTGTACCGTAGTCAAATGTACAGTAGACATTAATGTAGATGCCGTCTTCTTTAATATCGACTTTAATACCTTTACCAAAATTCTTTTTCCCGAATTTTTCTAAGGAATTCTTATTAAAAACGGATTGCATATGAGATACACCTTTAATGTCAGTAGTCGCAATGCTCGCAATGACCTCAATAACTTCTGGCGCAATCTCTATTTTACCTAAAGAAGGCTTTTTATTTTCAATTGTTTTAGCCATTTGAATCCCTCCCTATTTGTCTTCATTATTTATAATATCATGAATCTCTAGGAAATTGGTATTAAAATCACCTGATTCAAATACATCATTTTCTAACAATCTTAAATGGAATGGGATCGTTGTATCTATGCCAGCAACTAAAAATTCTGATAAAGCTCTTTTACCGATTTGAATTGCATCTGTTCTATCTTTACCATGAACAATAAGCTTCGCAACCATTGAATCATAATAAGGCGGAATCGTATATCCTGTATAACATGCTGAATCAATACGCACGCCAAATCCACCTGGTGTTAAATATTGATTAATTTTCCCTGGTGATGGCATGAAATTCTTAAATGGACTTTCTGCGTTGATTCTAAATTCAATCGCATGTCCACTCAAGTCAACTTCTTCTTGTGTAACTGGTAATGATTCACCACTTGCCACTTTAAGTTGAAGTTTAACTAAATCCATTCCAGTAACCATCTCAGTAACAGGATGTTCTACTTGAATACGCGTATTCATTTCCATGAAATAGAACGTTTCAGCATCTAAATCATAAATAAATTCAATTGTTCCAGCATTTTCATAATTAACGGCTTTAGCTGCTCTAATAGCCGCTTCACCCATTTCTTTACGCATTTCTTCAGAAAGGACTGGTGAAGGAGATTCTTCTACTAACTTTTGCATACGTCTTTGGATTGTACAATCACGTTCACCAAGATGTATAACATTACCTTCTGAATCACCCATTACTTGAATTTCAATATGTCTAAAGTTTTCGATGAACTTTTCTAAATATAAACCTTTGTTACCAAATGCTGTTTCAGCTTCTTGCTGTGTCATTCTAAATCCTGTTACAAGTTCTTCTTCATTACGTGCAATTCGGATACCTTTACCGCCACCACCGGCAGTAGCTTTAATAATAACAGGATAGCCGATTTTCTTCGCACATTTCTTTGCAATTCTTACTGTATCTACTAAACCATCACTACCAGGAACAACAGGTACGTTAGCTTTGATCATTTCTTCTTTCGCAACGTCTTTAATACCCATCTTCTGGATAGATTGATAACTAGGTCCTATAAATTTAATTTGGCATGCTTCACACATTTCTGCAAAATCACTATTCTCGGCTAAGAAACCATAACCAGGATGGATACCGTCACAACCTGTTGATTTTGCAATTGAAATAATATTAGGAACGTGAAGGTATGAATCTTTAGATTGTGTCGGTCCAACACAATAAGCTTCATCTGCTATTTGAGTATGTAATGCATCTTTATCAGCTTCTGAATAAATTGCGACCGTTTGTATGTCTAACTCTCTACAAGCTCTAATGATTCTTACTGCAATTTCCCCTCTATTTGCAATTAATACTTTTTTCATATTACTTCACCTTGAATAACGGTTGGCCATACTCTACCATTTGTCCGTCTTCAACTAATATTTCAGTAATTTCTCCAGAAACTTCTGCTTGAATTTCATTAAATAGTTTCATTGCTTCTAAAATACATACTGTTGTATCAGCTTCTACATGAGTACCTACTTGAACATATGGACCTTCATCAGGAGATGGTGATTTATAGAATGTACCAACCATTGGTGCATTAATCGTTAAACCACTAGGTGCTTCTTGCTCAACATTTTGTTGTGGTGCTGATTGAGTTGCTTGTTGTGGTTGTTCTGCTACGACATTTGTTGCCCCTTGGCTATAAATGATTTCTTGTTTAATATCTTTTTTTAAAGTTAGTTTAAAATCTTTATCATTAATATCAATTTCAGTTAAAGAAGAATTATCTAACACATCAACTAGTTCTTTAATTTGTTTTAAGTTCATTTGAAAAACTCCTTTTAAATTCTAATACGTTACACTTCATACATTTTACTTTAGTGGTCATACCAATTCAAGAGATTTTAATATTTAATTATAAATGTAAATAAGAAACATTCCTAATGTAACTAAAATGATTGAGGCCAGGACACAAGTTACTGTCCCAGCCTCATTTTAATGTTTAATATTAACCTCTTGATACGTAGCTTCCGTCAGTAGTATTAATGACAAGTAAATCACCTTCATTAACAAATAACGGTACGTTTAAACTATAACCTGTTTCAACTGTAGCTTGTTTAGTTGCACCAGTTGCTGTATCACCTTTAATACCAGGTTCAGTTTCTGTTACTTGAAGCGTAACTGTATTTGGTAATTCAATACCAATTGTTTCACCTTCATAAGATTGGATTTGAACTTCCATGTTTTCTTTAATAAATTTAAGTTCATATTCTAGTTTATCACCAGGTAACTCTAGTTGATCGTAAGTTTCGTTATCCATGAACACATGGCTATCACCATTAGCATATAGATATTGCATACGACGATTATCGATTTGAGCTTTTTCAACTTTTTCACCGGCTCTAAAAGTTTTCTCTTGGATTGCACCAGTTCTTAAGTTTCTTAATTTAGAACGAACGAATGCCGCACCTTTACCTGGTTTCACATGTTGGAAGTCCATAACTTTCCAAATGCCATTATCAACTTTAATTGTTAAACCTGTTTTAAAATCATTAACTGAAATCATTCATTTTCCTCCTATTTATACCTTCTTATAAAATAATAAGGTCTTTTGAAGATTTAGTAAAGCGCTGTAAGCCATTTTTTGTAACTAATACGTCATCTTCTATTCTAACGCCACCTAAACCATCTACATATATACCTGGTTCTAAAGTGATACACATATTTTCTTCAAGAACGATATCTGATTTTTGAGATAGTGCTGGGCCTTCGTGTACTTCTAATCCAATGCCATGTCCTAAAGAATGGCCAAATTGTTCACCATAGCCATAACTTTTAATAATATCTCTTGCAATCGTATCTGCTTCTTTACCAGTCATACCTGGTTTAATTTGTTCTAACGCTGTTAATTGTGCCTCTAAAACAATATTATATATTTTCTTCATTTCTTCTTTTGGTTGACCAATTGCAAATGTTCTCGTAACATCACTAACGTATCCTTCATATAATGCACCGAAGTCTAATGTAATCATATCTCCTTCTTCGATAACTTTATTACTTGCTACACCATGAGGTAATGCACCACGGTGCCCTGAAGCAACAATCGTATCGAATGATGAGCATGTTGCACCTTTGCTTCTCATAAACATTTCCATTTCATTGTTCACTTCATTTTCAGTCATGCCTGGTTTAACCCATTTTAAAATGTGTTCATATGTTTCATCTACAATGTCAGCTGCTTTCTGAATTAGTTTAATTTCAAATTCATCTTTAACCATTCTGATTGTTTCGATAACACTTTCAATAGAAGAAAGTTCAACTGCATCTGTATTTAGTGCTTGATATTCATTATAAGTAATTAAATGTGATTCGACGCCAACATTTTTATACTGACCTTCTTTAATCAAGTCATTAATCTTACTTAACATTGGTCCTTCTTGATTAATAACTTCAAAATCTTGAGCTTGATCGTTCGCTTGTTGAATGTATCTAAAGTCTGTAATTAAAAGGGATTTGTCTTGTGTAATTAATAGACTACCACTTGTCCCAGTAAATCCAGAAAGATATCTTCTGTTATACGGTGATAGAATTACAACTGCTTCTAGACCTTTTTCATTCATGACTTCTCTTAATTTATTAATTTTCATATTTATCCCCTTTCTATTTGTACAATAAATCTATATACATTAAAATAATATCATACATATCGAAATTTTTTCACAGTAAAACATTGGGAGTAAATAAACATGAGAAAAACAATTATAACAATCATGGCAAGTACAGTTGTCTTATCTGCGTGTGGAAATGATAAAATTCAACAACTTGAAGAAAAGAAGTCTTCATTAAAAAGTGATAATCGAAAATTAAAAAAAGAAGTATTAGACTTAGAAGATAAAAACAAAACATATAAACAAAAAGAAAATAGTGTCAAAAGCAAAATTAAACAAAATGAAAAAGAATCGTCGAGTCTGTTTACAACTCAATATTTAAAGTCATCTACAAAATTTGTAAATGAAACAAAATCTAACATTACAAGTTATAACAAAATCAAGAAAAATGTAACATCTAAATTCGATGATGAACATACTAAAAATGAATTAGAAAACATTTATCACAATCAAGAAAACATTACAGATAGATATAAAGATGAAATGAAAGGTAAATCTATTCCTAAAGATTATAAAACGCTTCATAAAAGTATGTTAAAACTATCAACAAGTATTGAAAAAGTGTTTAAAGATTTAAATGATGCTTACAATAAGAAGGATAAAAAAGGTATCCAAAAAGCAATTCAAGAGCTTAATGGTTTAGATAAAGAGATAGGTCAAATTGAGTGAGATTATACATAAAATGTGCTATATTAAGTAGACTAATAATTTAAGGTGAGATTTTATGAAAAATGTTTTATTCTATTTAATTATTGCTATAGCAGTTTTTGGATTAATTATGAATCTTGATTTCTTTATTATGGGCTTCATTCGTATGATTGTCTCATTAATCATATTCGGATTAATCATCTATCTAATTTACTATTTCTTCTTTTTAACGCCAGATCAACGTAAATATAAAAAAGCAATGCGCAAACAAAAGCGTAGAAATAGATAAAAAAAGAGACTTCAATAGTCTCTTTTTTTTACTTTCTGTAAGTCCAATCTTCTGATTTATATTTTTCTTCTAATTGTTTAATTTCAGCAATCTGTTCTTCAGTAAATTCAAGTGGTTTATATTCTATATCTAAACCTTTCTTAAATCCTTCATAAAATGCTGTTTCCATTTCTTCTAGAGTGATGAATTTATCTGATAAATCATTTATAGCAACTGCTTTATTTGTAAATGCTGCTTTCATTTTATCTTTTAGTCGATCGTTTCTATATATAAACATATCAAACAATTCATCGACATCTATATCTTGTAAAATTGAGCCATGTTGTAAGATAACGCCTTTTTGACGTGTTTGAGCGCTTCCTGCTATTTTTCTATCTTCTACAACAAGTTCATACCAACTTGGCGCATCAAAACAAACTGAACTACGTGGTGTCTTAAGTTTATCTCTTTCTTCTTTTGTCTTTGGAATTGAAAAGTATGCGTCGAATCCTAATGATTTAAAACCTTCTAACAATCCCTCTGAGATTACTCTATAAGCTTCAGTTACCGTTTTAGGCATATTTGGATACGATTCTGGAACGATGACACTATAAGTTAATTCTTTATCGTGTAAGACACCTCTACCCCCTGTAGCACGTCTTACAAGTCCAAAACCTTTTTCTTTTACTTTTTCAATATCAATTTCTTTAGTTAGTTTTTGAAAATATCCAATTGATAACGTAGCTGGATCCCAAGTGTAAAATCTAATTACAGGATCGATTTCTCCTCTACTCACAAAATTCATAAGCGCTTCATCAACTGCCATATTATAATATGGATTATTCGATTTCGTGTTTAAAAAGTGCCAAGTTTCTTTCACAATTAAAACTCCTATTCAATTAATTCTTATGTACTTTTCTATTTTAGCAAAAATATTTTGATAAATCTCACAAGAAATCTTATAATAAGGGTATCGACTTGAATTGGGAGGAATCAGACCATGAATTATTGGTATATCGCGCTCATAGTCCTAGTCTTGATTATCATTTATATGGCAATTAACTATTCATTAAATAAGCGCGCAGTAAAAGAATTAGATCAAAATGAATTCCATAAGGGATTAAGAAAGGCACAAGTTATAGACTTGCGTGAAAAGGCTGATTTTGACTATGGTCATATTATCGGGGCAAGAAATATACCGATGAGTGTATTTCGTACAAGATATCAAGGTTTACGTAAAGACCAACCTATATATTTTTGCGACGCAAATGGCGTAGCAAGTTATAGAGCTGCTAGAATGATGAAGAAAAAAGGTTACACTGAACTATTCATGCTTAAAGGCGGCTATAAAAAATGGACTGGTAAAGTTAAATCTAAATAATATTAAAGCGTCTTGATCGTTAAATGCGACCAAGACGCTTTTTATTATGCTTTTTCTTCTTTTAGTAATTCAAATTTAAGTACTGGTTTTCTTGCTGCTTGTGTTTCATCTAATCGACCAATGACAGTTGTATGTGGTGCTTCTAATACAACTTCTGGTGATTCTTCTGCCTCTTTAGCAATTTGAATAAGTGTATCACAGAATGCATCTAATGTTTCTTTAGATTCTGTTTCTGTTGGCTCAATCATCATACATTCTTCCACGTTGATTGGGAAGTATATTGTTGGTGGATGGAAGTTGAAGTCTAAGAGACGTTTAGCAATATCTAATGTTCTTACACCAAGTTTTTTCTGTCTTGAACCACTGATTACGAATTCGTGTTTACAGTGTTGTGTATATGGTGTATCAAAATGATCTTGTAATCTTCTCAACATGTAATTAGCATTTAATACAGCTGTTTCTGAAACTGCTTTTAATCCATCTGGACCCATCGTTCTAATATAAGTATAAGCTCTTAAATAGATACCGAAGTTACCGAAGAATGGTTTAACTCTTCCGATAGATTGTGGCATATCATGTTCGAATTTAAATGTATCATTTTCTTTAACTACTGTTGGTTTAGGTAAAAATGGTACTAAATCTGCTTTAACACCTACTGGTCCTGAACCAGGTCCACCGCCTCCATGAGGTCCTGTGAATGTTTTGTGTAAGTTTAAGTGAACAGCGTCAAATCCCATATCACCAGGTCTAACTTTACTCATAATCGCATTTAAGTTAGCACCATCGTAATACAATTTTCCACCTGCTTGATGTACGATTTCTCTAATTTCTAAAATATCTTCTTCGAATAATCCTAATGTGTTAGGGTTTGTTAACATGATAGCAGCTGTGTCGTCCCCAACTACACGTTTTAAGTCTTCGATATCAACTAATCCTTTTTCATTAGATTTTACAGTTACTGTATCGAAACCTGCTACTTTTGCAGAAGCTGGATTTGTACCGTGAGCTGAGTCTGGTACGATAACTTTCGTTCTATTGAAATCGCCATTTGCTTCATGGAAAGCTTTAATCATTAATAAAGCAGTCCATTCACCGTGAGCACCTGCTGCAGGTTGAAGTGTTACTTCATCCATACCTGTAATTTCTTTTAAATGCTCTTGTAAATCATAAATAATTTCGAGTGATCCTTGTACAGTAGAAACATCTTGTAATGGGTGTGCGTTTGCAAAGCCAGACATTCTAGCGACTTTTTCATTAATTTTAGGATTGTATTTCATTGTACATGAACCTAAAGGATAGAATCCTGTATCTACACCATGGTTTTTATTAGATAATTCAGTGTAGTGACGCATTAAATTTAATTCACTAACTTCTGGTAATTCTGCTTTTTGTTTTCTTGTAAATTTATCTCCTAAAAGATCTTGTACATCTTGTGTTTCAACATCTTTTTCAGGTAAAGAATATGCAAATCTATCTTTTCTAGATCTTTCAAATATTAATTCACTTGATGGTTTACGCACTGTATTCACCTACTTTTTTGATAAATGTATCGATTTCTTCTTTTGTTCTTAATTCTGTTACTGCAATTAACATATGATTGTTGAATGCTTCGTCTATGAAACCTAAGTCAAATCCACCAATAATACCTTCTTCAAGTAATTCAGCGTTGATTTCACTTATCGGTTTGTTAAATTTAACAACAAATTCGTTGAATGAAATACCATCTAACACGTCAAATCCAGCTTCTTGCATTTTTTGTTTCATGTAAGTTGTCTTTTCCATGTTAAGTTTAGCCATTTCAAATACACCATTTTTACCTAAAGCACTCATACAAACTGATGCTGCTAATGCATTTAGAGCTTGATTAGAACAAATATTTGATGTCGCTTTATCTCTTCTAATATGTTGTTCACGCGCTTGTAACGTAAGAACAAAGCCTCTATTGCCATCTTCATCTTGTGTTTGACCAACTAAACGTCCTGGTAGTTTTCTCATAAGTTTCTTAGTAGATGCAAAATAACCACAATGAGGTCCACCATATTGTGCTGGAATACCGAATACTTGTGCATCACCAACAACAATATCAGCACCGAATTCTCCAGGAGGTGTAATTAAACCAAGTGATAAAGGATTGCTTGATACGATAAATAAAGCTTTTTTATCTTCAATTAACTGTTTAATTGCCTCTAAGTCTTCTAAAGAACCAAAGAAGTTAGGATATTGAACACATACTGCCGCAGTATCGTCATCGATAACTGCTTTCAACTTTTCTAAGTCCGTAACAGTACCGTCTAAATCGACTTCAACTACCTCTATATCTTGTGCTTTAGTATAAGTTTTAAGTACTTCAATAGATTGATAATGTACAGATTTAGAAACAATTACTTTTGATTTCTTAGTATGACCTGCTGCAAGAACAGCAGCCTCAGCAAAAGCAGTTCCACCATCATACATAGATGAATTGGCTACATCCATACCAGTTAATTCGCAAATTAAAGTTTGAAATTCAAAAATAGCTTGTAATTCACCTTGTGAAATTTCTGGTTGATAAGGTGTATAAGCAGTATAAAATTCTGAACGAGATATAACATGATCTACAACAGTTGGAATATAGTGATCATAAACACCTGCACCTAAAAATGAGGCATGAGTTTCACTTGTTATATTTTTATTCGCAATTTGAGATAGTTCACGTAATAAAGGCGTCTCAGCTTTCTTTTCTTTAATATTTAACGGTTTATTAAACCTTACAGATTCAGGTATATCCGTAAATAATTCGTCTACAGATTGAATACCAATGACGTCTAACATTTCAGATTTATCTTTTTCAGTTAAAGGTATATAGCGGTGACCCATTTTATTCACTCCTATGATTTAAATGATGATTTCTTAACAACTTTAGCTTTTACTTGTCTTTTTCTAACTTGTATTAAAATTTCTTTATCTAATTCAAATGCACTCTTCTCAATTAATCCCATAGCAATAGATTTACCAGTTGACGGAGACTGTGTTCCAGAAGTTACATAACCAATTTCATTGCCTTCAGTATCTAGAATTGCATAATCTGTTCTCGGTATACCTTTATCTATCATTTCTATACCAATTGATTTTCTTGGCGCACCAATTTCTTTTTGTGCTTTCAAAACATTTTTACCGATAAAGTCATCTTCAATTAGTGGTTTAACAGCAAATCCAATGCCAGCTTCATATGGTGTGATTTGCTCAGATAAATCTTGGCCATGTAATGGTAAAGCAGCTTCAAGTCTTAAAGTATCACGTGCGCCAAGACCACATGGAATAACATTTTCGTTTATAAAACCATCCCAAATAGCTTTAGTGTCTGCAGCATCACAATAAAATTCGAATCCATCTTCACCTGTATAACCAGATTGAGATAATATAACTTCTTTCCCGAATAATGTTACATTTTGTTTGAATTCAAACATCTTCATTTCTGATACATCAACACTTACTAATTTTTGAATTAATTCGCGTGCTTCTGGACCTTGTATTGCTAATTGGCCATATTCAGAAGATTTATTTTCAACATTTACATTAAAATTTTTAATTGATTTTAACCATTCGAAATCTTTATCTGTATTACCTGCATTAACAACTAAGAAATAAACTTTGTCGTCTAATTTATAAACAACTAAATCATCAATCACGCCGCCATCATGGTTACATAGCGTTGTATATTGAGCTTTACTATCCGTTAATAATGTTGAATCATTCGTTAAAGTGTATTGAATAAACTGATCCGCTTCTTCACCTGTAACGATAATTTCACCCATGTGACTCACATCAAAAATACCTACATGATTTCTCACTGCATTGTGTTCCTCTTTAATACTTGAAAATTGGACTGGTAAAGCCCATCCAGAAAAATCAATTACTTTCGCACCTTGATCTATATAAGTTTGATACAAAGGTGTTTGTTTTAAATCTGTCGTCATCATAACTCTCCCCTTCTGAATATGTATAATAAAAAAACAGGGTAGCTTTCGCTACCCTGTTGAAGTGCTCTTCAGGAATGCGTCACAAAGTTATCCTTTTGCCTGAGAGATTCACTCAAATCTGGCTTGCTCCTTCGGCGATGAATATATCATTCATTCTCTCTAACTTTGATCATTCGCAATTATTTTAGCTTATAGTGATTCAATAATCTCACTTGCAACTACTTCTCTAGGTCTGTTAGCATCAATGTGCTTGAATGCGATTTCATTATAACTTAATTTTCGTTTTGAATACAAGGCTTTTAATTCATTTAATGACTTTCCATTAGCATTCGGTCTGTTATTATCATGATTAATTCTATTAAATAGAATTTCAACATCACATTTTAACCAAAAAGTATTGTCATTTTGTTTTAATAATTCTTTACTTAGTTCTGATTCTACAATACCGCCACCAGTTGAAATAATCACATCTTGATCAATCCATTTTTTTAAAGCTTCATACTCTAAATCTCTAAAATGTTTTTCACCATATTTTTCAAAAATTTGTGGGATTGGTAATTGAGTTGTTTCAACGATATAAGTATCTATATCTACTAAACTTTTGTCATAATGTTCGCTCAACAAATTTCCGATAGTTGTTTTGCCAACACCCATAAATCCAATTAATACGATTGACATTAAATCTACTCCTCAGTTGTTTCATATCAACTTAAACTTTATTCTATCTCATTTTTCAGAAAATAAAAAGCTTAAAATTATTTATTTATCATTATTTTTATTTCACGTATATAGTATTGTTCTAAATTGTGATAAGTATTAAGCTTAAAGCTATATTGTACTAAGTAAAATGACAAAAAGGAACTATAAATAAATAATATTCCAAGTAATAACGGTAAAATAAAACCAGCATCATTAGATATAAATTTCTTCATGTAATTCTTTATCGCCTTTTCTTATAATAATAAATACTTTAAATGTTTCGTTAGATATCTTATCTACTTGAAAAGCATTCACATTATTAACTAAAGTGATGTTACCGCGACCATTTATACTTTTTATTATTTTTTCATTTAATAATGTGAATTCTGTAGAACGTGTTTCATTTATGAATTTAATCCTGTTATGAACCTTGTCTAATTTTATAGTACTTTCTTTTATTTCATCGGAGAGTTCTTTTCTGAACATCATCAATTCAAAATGCGTATGATCCATTGCATTATCCTTAAACAAATAAAGACTTTTAATGAGCAATGGAATTAAAGCTAATATAATTAATAAAAATGATAATGACAGTAGCATTTCTATCATGGTAAAGCCTTTATTATTTTTCAATACATATTTTTTCATTTTTCAATTCATCTTTCATACAAACTTTTGTATTAAACTTTAAATATTTATATCTCTTTACATCATATTTTGGTTCGATAGATTTTGATTGCACAGTTTGATAGAGCATTTGATAAAGCTTTATTCTATCGTGTTCACGAGAAATATTTTCATTTAATGTAGTAACTAAAGGTAGTAATGTCCCACTCAATAGCATTATGATAAAAATAGACAACATAAAATCTATAAACACATACCCATCATGTCGTTTCAACAATTCTATATCTCCCTTTCTCGATGCGAAAAATAACATGATACTTTCTTTCATTAAATTCCACTTTTAAAGTGCCAAATTGATTAATATTCCCCTCTCCATCAAAAACTAATGTCGTAAACTTATTATTTTTAGAAATACGACCTTTATAGAGTGAGATGGTTTGAATCTGATTCTTCTCAATTTGATAAAATATTTTATCTGAATTGGGTTTAAACCAAACTAATATAGGTTGCTTTTGAGATAGAGATTTCGTTTCTAAAAACTCTAGCTTCGTTTCAAAATCATCTATGCCATTATTTAATCCACTACTTGCCAATGGATTCACAGATAAATACATTGTCACCATAAAAATAATACTGATAATGGATAGCACAATAATCATTTCCACCAATGTAAAACCTTTATTATCTTTAATGTGCAACAACTTCACCATTTTCAAGTGTAATTGTCTCACCTGATTTACATGTCAGTTGCTTTTGATTAATATAACCATCACTTACTAAATCATTTATAGAATTTGGTTTAGCATCGTGCTTCAATGTATAAGCTTCTACTTGACCAGCAACCATTTTCACTTGAGCTTGGCATCCAGTACTTTTTACAGTCTCTGATTGCTTACTTATGTTTGGTATGATGATCACCAATAATATACTTATGATTAAAAGGACAATTAGCATCTCAACCAATGTAAATCCTTCTTTTTTACTTAAAAATTTAAATCTTTTCATTTAATACATTCCTTTCACTTTATTCCTTCTACCATTTGCAGCATCGGTAGAATGATAATTAAATATAGCGTTACGATTAACAAGGCTAGAACACCAAATACTACTGGTTGTATCCATTTGAGATGTTTTAAAAAAGTCTTCTCCAGAGTATCTAGCATAAAAAGACTGTAATAATAAAGTTCTAAATCTAATTTAGATTTATTTTCTCCGTGATTAATATAGTGTATGAAATTAGATTCAAAGCACCCTAACTTTTTAATTGAGTTTGGAAATGTCATACCAGAAACTAATGATTGATTGATGGAATGGCCAATATATTTCAAAAAATCATCTTTAGTTTGCAACATATATATTTCAATTATTTTAGTAAGGGTAATACCATTTTGTATAAAAAAGGAAAAATCTCTAGATATACGATATGAGTTATACATCGTAATGTAACGATTGATGATTGGAATTTTCTTGTATATAGCTATTTTACGAGCCATTTCTTTGTCCATAAAATTCATATAACTGATGAGATAAACGAGGAATAAAATGAGGACTAAAGTAAAAATAGTTGTTGGTAAATATGAAAATATTGTCGTGATAATACGTAACGAAGTGGATATTTCTAAATTCATTGAAGCATAAATTTCTGTGAATTGAGGAATAATGGTTTGATTCACAACAGCAAGTAACATAAAAAAGATGCTGAATAATAAAGCAGGATATTGAATTGTTTTTATAAATCTTTGTTTAACTTGTTCAATCTTTTTTAAATATAGAATAGAGTGTTCTAACGTTTCATTCAAATTACCGTATAGTTCACCAAAGTATATTTGAGTAATAATGACTTGCGGATAATTAAACAGTTTAAGTATTTCATGTAATTGCCCAGTCTCTTTAACAATTTCACAAGCAGTCGTATTTAAATTATGTTTTTTAAGTTGTATGAATTGATCAGACAGCAATTGAATAGCTTCTAGTAAAGTGAAACCTTGTCTTAACATATCTAACAGTCGTGTTAAGTATAATACTTGGTCTTTCTTTAATACATTTTTCTTACGTTTCATAATCATTCTCCATATATTTAATAATGTCATCTTTAAAAATATAAGACATATTTAAAATTCTTGTTTCTTCATTTTTCTTCACAAGACGTTGGTTCGTAATACATGAAATACCTTGTTTAATTTGTTCGACTGTTACACCTAGTTCTATTAGTCGATGGATTGCCCCGATTGTACCACTAGCATGCATAGTTGAAAGCACTAAATGACCACTTAAACTTGCCTGAATAACTTGCTTAGCAGTAACATCATCTCTTATCTCCCCAATCATAATAACGTCAGGATCACATCTTAAAATAGCTTTAAAGGATTGTTGATAAGTTATGTTAGCTTTTTCATTAACTGAAACTTGAACGATACCATTTAATGTTTGTTCTACAGGATCTTCAATCGTAATAATATGTTTATTCTTCTCTCTTTTTAATGCGTACATCAATTCATACATTAGTGTCGTCTTACCTGATCCTGTTGGCCCCGTAAATAGAAATAACCCTTCTGATTGATACATTCTATTTTGTAGAACGTTATATGATTGATGCTCTGATTTCACTTGTGAATGATTAAAACGTTGAGGGGTAATTCTAATGGAACAAGATTCTATTCCTAAACTGATAGGTATCGTAGAAATTCTTAAGTAGTAATGAATGTCATGTTCATATAAATATTGACCGCTTTGTGCTTTATTACGTTCACTTACATCAAGATGAGCGATAAATTTCATATAAATGAGTAGCCTACTATACAATTTAAAGTCTAGATCTAAATCATAAGGTATATTATCGCCATTTATCCTCATTTGAACAAAGACTTTATCATCATTTAAAGGTACAAAGTGAATATCACTCGCATTTGAATTGACAGCATCGTTAATAATTGACTTAAATAATTTCTCCATAATCTCCTCCTAATATATATAAACGCTTCCAATCCCCTAAATTACTTGTTTAATGCTTATGAATTTGCGTTAAAATGCTATTTACTTTTGTATAGAGTAACTTTATAATTAAATATGAATAAGAAAGTAAACACAGAGGGGGTTCTTAAGAAGATGGATAAAGTTTATAAAACTCTAGGCTTCTGGACTGCTATTTTTGCTACGATGTTTTATGTCGGTGGTATGGACATGATGGCATATTTCTTCTTAGCACAAACTGGATTTTTCGTATTGTTGGGATACTTAAAATTAACAGAAAGAATGTATATGTATATATTCGCAATTTATTTAGTATTATGTTTTGTTGGATTTACATATTATTCTACATTCTTATTAGAGCCAAGTTTTGGAGCACATCATTAAAAAAAGCATTACACAAACGTGTAATGCTTCTTTTTTAATTAAATCCATTTAAATACGGATTTGTCATTTCTTCATCTGCTATTGTTGTCTCCGGTCCGTGACCTGGGAAAATAGTTGTATTTGAATCTAGTTCTAACAACTTATCTTCTATTGAATTCAATAATGTTTTTGTATCACCTTTATATAAATCCGTTCTGCCAATTCCACCTTTAAATAAAGTATCACCTACTATTGCAAAGTCGCCAAATACAAATGATAAACTACCAGGTGAATGACCAGGCGTATGGATCGCTTCAAATTTAAATTCTCCAATCTCATATTCCCCAGGTTCCATTATTTGTGGAACAGTATGTTGAACCACTTGTGGTAATTGATACATTGCAAATTTTTTAGAACCATTTTTCTCTGTATCCGTTAACCATGATTTTTCTTCAGGATGCACATATACTTTCACATCAAATTCATTTACGACATCATCTACAGCACCTATATGATCAAAATGAGCGTGCGTTAATAATACAGCAGTCACCTTTTTATGATATTGTTTAATTTGTTTATTTAAAAACTCGCCATTATCTCCTGGATCTATAACGAGTAATTCGTTTTCACCTTCGAGAATATAACAATTCGTTTCTACAATTCCTAATGAAAAACTATGTACTTGCATTTTATTTCCTCCTCTTTTAAAAAGTATCTCGACAAAACCACATATTAATTATACAATTAATATGATAATAAAAGAAATTTGTATTGGGGGTATTGGAATGCCATTTATCGACACAGGGGAACTATTTGAGTTATTTGGAGTAAAAATCCATATCGGTGTTAATATTTTCTCATTATTAATGCTAGCTGTTTTTATTCTAGCTATATTTGGTTTAATTTCAGCATTCAAAAACAAAAATATTTTGGGCATTCTTTTTGGTGCAATAACTGTAGTATCTTTTGGGTTCTTCTCATTAGCTACAATCTTTACATACGGTTATCCAATTTTACATCATTAAAGAAAAGACGAGTTTACACTCGTCTTTTTTTATTTGTTCAAATGTTTATTAACAGAATCTAATTTATCGTTCATTTTTCTAGACTTATCTCTTCTATCATCAATTCGAATATTTGTACAAACTCTGTCTAATCCTTTATTGAATGGACTTTCATGAATTTCTTGTATAATTTCAAGTAAATCTTTTAGATCACCTTCAATAAGTGTATTCATTGGTGTTAATTGATAATCAATTGTACCTACCTCTTTATGTTTTTCTAAAATTAATTGAATATCTGCAATATATTCACTCACACTAGGTCCTTCTGTTCCTACTGGTATTACGACTACGTCAACTATTGCCATTATTCATTCTCCTTTTCTATTACATATGTCTTAATTAGACCAGCTGCACCGATGATACCTGCGTCGTTTCCTAATTGTGCAACTACGATGTTTGTACCATCTTGTGCAGGTTTAAATGTCATTTTTTCATAATGCTTTTTAATAAATTGGATGAGAATATCGCCGGCTTTACTAACGCCACCACCAATTATAATATATTTAGGATTTGTCATGACGCTAACAACACTTGCAGCATAAGCAATGTAACCTGCTACTTTATCAATGATAAACAAACTGAATTCATCTCCTGATTTTGCAGCATCAAATACGTCTTTAGCTGTTACATTTTTACCTGTAATTAAGTCATGAATACTTGATTTCATATTGATATTTGGATAATAATGATGTACTAAATTAATGACACCTGTAGCTGAAGCAACCGTTTCGAGACAACCCTTCATACCACAGTTACATTGAAATCTTTTCTTTTGATCCACTAAGAAATGACCTATTTCAGCACCTGAACCATTATGACCATGAATTAATTCACCGTTTGAAACAATGCCACCACCTACACCTGTTCCTAGCGTCATACAAACAACATCACTTTCATTTTGACCAGCACCTTTAAATTTTTCACCTAAAGTTGCGACATTCGCATCATTATCTACGTAAATTGGTCCATCAAAATATTGTTGCATATGTTTTCTAACTTCAATGTTACCAGTCCAATTTAAATTCACAGCACCATTGACAATACCATTTTCAAAATCAATTGGTCCAGGTACACCGATTCCCATACCGATAATGTTTTTAATGTCGATATCTTTTCTATTCAGATGTACAACGAATGAATCATATATATTCTCTAATATGCCTTCACCCGTTTTGTTCGTTGAAATTTCCCATTTTTCTTCGATATTTAGTGAACGGTCAAAAATACCTAATTTACATGTCGTACCACCAATATCAGCTGATAAAATATGTGTCATTTTTTCTCAATCCTTCTCTGATTTATAATAAGCCGTGCTTGTAAAAATGTTTCTTTATCAATAAGCATAGATTGATACATAGCTTTTATTTCTTGTTCCATCATTTCTAGTTGATCTTCTTCATCTTTAAAATAAATGATATAACCAAACTTTTTAAGTAATTGTTGTACGTCATATAAATTATTCATAAAATTAACTCCTAAACGCATCAATTTCATCTTTTAATGCTGCATAATGTTTATTCTTTTTATCAAGCTTTATTGCCTTATTAATAAACTTATTCGCTTTATCATAGTCATCTTTTGCTCTATAACCTAAAGCTAATTGGTAATTTAATTTAGCTGAATTAGGAAAAACTTTTAAGCCTCTTTCCCATTCTAGTATCGCTTCATTCAAAGATGTATTATTCGCCACGATTAAGCCACTTAAAATATATGTCTCATCCGACTCGAAGTTCTTCTCTTTAATTTGCTTTACCATTGTTTCTGCTCTATCAAAATCACCGTTATTCATAGCATCTTTCGTTAATTCATCATATATATAATGTTGTTGTCTGTTAAATATGATAACAATCAAAGTGATGATGATGACTATAAAGGCAGCAATATAATAAAGTTTGAATTTATCATGTTCCATCCATTTATACATGATAAACATTAAGATTGCCCCACCAACGAATCCACCTAAATGAGCGAAGTGGTTTACATTATTAATAAACAAAGCTAATAACGAAATAATCACAATACCGATAAATGTTTGTAATACAAATTGTTTATTAATATTTTTACGTGTAAATAAATACACAATAAAAGCACCAATTAATCCGAAAATGGCACCACTTGCACCAATTGAAATGGATTGTGTGTCAATACTAAGCGACACAATACCTGCAAATAAACCTGATATGAAATAAATGGTGAACATTTTAATGGATCCTAATGCACCTTCAATAAGTTTACCGAATATAATAAGTGAAAATACATTCATCATTAAGTGTGTAAAATTCGCGTGTATAAACATGGACGTTAATAAACGGTACCACTCACCGTGTACTATATTGAAATGAACAAGCCCACCGTAATCGACTAAATTAATTTGGCCAAAATGATTAAAAATTAAAATTAAAGACAGCCATACAATTACATTAGCAGCTACTAAAAAGTATGTTACCGGTGAAAACTTAAGCATAAAGCTATCAATAAAGCTCGCATTCAATAATTTATTTTTATATGTCGTAACAGGATTTGTTCTATTACGTTTAATTTGATGCTTCGTTACGAAGTGATGAGATACTTTCTCGAAATCATCAAGCTCATATAAAGCATGATACCTAATTTTAGGGCGTTTAGTATGATTAAATTCAGCGAAATCCATCTCTTTTTCGGTAATATAAAAAATATCTAATTGTTCAAAGCTAAACCCTATACTATCAATTAAGTCACCTAAATGGTCAGTAATTTTTTCTAAGTCAAAATCAACTTCTTGATGTGTAGGCGTCTTATGTATAAACCTTTTGACAATTTTTTTAGATTCATGTGTCAACCATATTTCTGCTTCTTCTTCATCAATCGATATTATTTTATAGCCTTCTGTATAAACTAAATAATATATCGACTTCCACATTTGTTTTGTTTTATCCATTTACTCTTCTCCATATATCATTTGGTGTCAACATCTCATCAACTGGTATATCATGTGATTCAGCATCAAAGTTTCTTATCTGAAAAGGATATAACAAACTTATTGTATGTCCATTATAATGAGATAAATATTTATCATAATACCCTCCACCATAGCCTATACGATAACCAGCTTGATTAAATACAACACCAGGTACAATAATTAAATCAATATCATCACTAATTTCAGTTTCTTCATCAACATATTTAATTCCTTTTTGATCAATTGCAATAGAATTCAAATCATGTAGTCGCTGAAATTCCATTTGTTTCGTTTCGTAATTCGTTTTCGGTACGAACACTTTCTTACCTATATTCAATAGATGTTCAATAATAGGTATCGTATTGACTTCATGGTCCATACTCATAACGATAGCAATTGAATTGGCTTGCTTAAAATTATTATGTTCAAATAATTGTTCCTTTAAATTTAAATCATATTGTTCTTTTTGAGAAATATCTTGATTTCTCATTAAATTCAATATTTCTTTTCTTAAAATTTTCTTGTTTGACATGAATTTAACACTTCCAAATATTGATTAAATTTTTATCAGTTACACATAATATGATAACACAAGAATTATTGTGATAGGTAGTCGTACAACCTTTAAAGGTATTAAAAAACACATTCCCGTATAATGGAATGTGTTTTTATTCGTTTTATTATTTTGTTTCTCTATGAAGAGTGTGTTTACCGTCACGAGCACAATATTTTTTCATTTCAATACGCTCTGGGTTGTTACGTTTATTCTTTTTAGAGATGTAGTTTCTTTCACCACAATCAGTACATGCTAAAGTTACATTTACGCGCATGATGAACCCTCCTATTCTTATTTCAATTAATATACGACCTTATTATAATACCATCTATGCTTATATAATTCCAGTACTATTTTTCAATAGGTTCATAGTGTTCACCAGTTATATAATAATAGCAACTTTCACATATATTCGTGATATGGTCGCCGATTCTTTCTAAGTATCTTGCAGCAAGATGAGCTTGAGCAGAAATAAATGGATCGTTATCGATTAAATATGTCGTATTACTAATCTCGCGATATAAATCATCAATATCATTGTCACGATCAATAATTTCTTTTATCAACAAGATATCTTTGTCATTAACTGCTGCTTCTAAATCTTTTAGCATTAACATTGCTAATTTACCCATTGTTTTTAATCTCGTTAGTATAAAATAATCTGTTATTTTAACTCTTTTTCTGATTTGAGCAATATTAGTAGAATTGTCAGCCATTCGTTCTAATTCAGAAGCGATTTTTAAACCTGAGATCATAACACGAAGATCTGTCGCTATAGGTTGTTGCTTTGTTATTAGCATAACCACTTTTTCATTAATGTCATATTCCATTTGGTTTATTTTTTTATCGTATTTGATTAAATTACGAGCATTGTTTCTATCTTCATCGCTCAATACAGATATAGATTGTTCTATCATAAAGTATACTTCTTTACCCAACACAAACAAATCATTAATGAGTGAATTTAATTCATCTTCATATTTTTCTCTAATAACCATATTATCCAAATCTCCCTGAAATATAGTCTTCAGTTTTCTTATCTGTTGGGTTAGAGAATATTTTATCTGTTTGATCGAACTCATTTACATAACCGTTTAGGAAGAACGCTGTTTTATCAGAAATTCTAGCTGCTTGTTGCATGTTATGTGTCACGATAATGATTGAGTATTTAGTTTTTAATTCTTGCACAAGTTCTTCTACTTTTAGTGTTGAAATAGGATCTAGCGCTGAAGTTGGCTCATCCATTAAAATAACATCTGGTTCAATTGCTAAACATCTCGCTATACAAATTCTTTGCTGTTGCCCACCAGATAATCCATATGCATTCTTATCTAGTCTATCTTTACATTCATCCCAAATAGCTGCACCTTTTAATGAACGTTCAACGATTTCATCTAGTACCTTTTTATCCGTAATACCATGAATTCTTGGTCCATAAGTAATGTTGTCATAGATTGATTTTGGAAATGGATTTGGTTTTTGGAAAACCATACCAACATTGGTTCTTAATTCTTCAACACTATATTTTTTGTCGAAAATGTTTTTATCTCTATAAATGATTTCTCCAGATGTTTTAACACTTGGAATTAA
Source organism: Mammaliicoccus sp. RAM2 (assembly GCF_045897195.1). Classification (NCBI taxonomy): domain Bacteria; kingdom Bacillati; phylum Bacillota; class Bacilli; order Caryophanales; family Staphylococcaceae; genus Mammaliicoccus; species Mammaliicoccus sp. RAM2. Next base: position 39,012 of record NZ_JBJNWI010000002.1, read on the forward strand.
TTCAATCATTCTATTTAATGTTTTTATATAAGTTGATTTACCACAACCAGATGGTCCAATAATTGCAGTCACTTCATTTTCTGTAATATCTAAATTTATATTTTTAAGCGCATGAAAATCTCCATACCATAAATCTAAATTATTCGTTTTATAAACGATATTTTTATCTTCTACTGCTATTTGTTGATTTGCTGTCATTTCATTTGAAGGTATATTTTGAGATAGATCTCTAATTTTTACGTCTGTCATAGTCATGACCCCTCTTCATTTTGATTATTATAATTTTCTTTGATATTTATTTCTAATATAGATTGCGATTGAGTTCATAAGAATTAAAATTACGAGTAATACGATAATTGCTGCTGACGAAACAAATTGAAATTCTGCCTGTGGTAATTTAGCCCAGTTGTATATTTGCATAGGTAAAGCTTGGAAAGATTCAAATATACTGTTTGGTGTTTTCATCAATATTGCAGGAATACCGATTACAACAAGTGGTGCAGTTTCTCCAAGTGCTCTTGATAGTGCAAGAATCGTCCCCGTTAAAATACCAGGTATTGAAGCCGGTAATACAATATTTTTAATCGTTTGCCATTTAGTACCACCTAATCCTAATGAAGCTTCTCTAATAGAAGATGGGACAGCTTTAATTGCTTCCTGACTTGCTACAATGATAATTGGTAATATCATTAACGACATCGTTAATGCTGCAGCAATAACTGTCTTACCTAGTGATAAATTTTCGATACCTGCACCACGTACAAATATTGTTAATCCTAATAAACCAAATACTACTGATGGCACACCTGCTAAATTTGAAATATTGACTCTTATAAATTTCGTAAACCAGTTTTCTTTTGCATATTCAACCATGTATATCGCTGTACCAACACCAAGAATGATAGATATAGGTGCTATTGTCATCATGAGCCATAGTGTCCCAATTAAAGCACCTTTAATACCTGCACGTTCAGGTGATGTTGATGAGAAGTTTGTGAAGAAATCTGTACTTAGATAAGGAATACCTTTTCTAAATATGTCAAATAGCAAAATAGCTAATACGATTAAGCCAATTAATGTACAAACGAAAAATATTGATTTAATGACTTTATTTTTCATTAATCTTGTCGGTAGCTTTTTACGAACGACGGTTTGATCAACTAAATTAACCTCTGACATATTAATACTCCTCTCTAAATCGTTTAGTAATCCATTGTGAAATGATATTCATAATAAATGTGAATATAAACAATGTGAAACCTACAGCATAAATACTGTAATAAATATCAGATCCGTAAGTCGCATCTCCAGTAGCAACTTGGACAATGAATCCAGTCATTGTTTGAATAGATCCTATTAAACTAAAGCTCGAATCGGGTGTACTACCTGCCGCTAAAGATACAATCATTGTTTCACCTATTGCTCTTGATATCGCTAATACAACTGATGCGATGATACCGGATAAAGCAGCTGGAAATACAATTTTAGTTGCAAGTTCAAACTTAGTTGCACCTAATCCCAGTGCACCTTCTTTAATTGAATCTGGTACCGAACTCATAGCGTCTTCACTCATACTCGTAATCATCGGTATAATCATGACCCCCACGACTAAACCTGGACTAATAGAGTTAAAGCTTCCTAAATCCGGGAATATACCTCTTAAAATTGGTGTTACAAATGTTAAAGCGAAAAATCCGTAAACAATTGTTGGTATACCAGCTAATATTTCAAGAATAGGTTTAATAATTCTTCTTGATCTATCAGAAGCATACTCACTCAAGTATAGTGCTGCACCTAATCCAACTGGAACAGCAAAGATTGTCGCTACCGCTGTAACTTTCAACGTACCTAATATAAGTGCGAAAATACCGTATTTAGGATCAGATGAAAAAGGTGCCCAGTCTTTCGTAAATAAAAATTCAAATGGATTCACTCTTGTGAAAAACGTTGCTGTTTCAGTTACAAGTGTGAATAATATCCCGATTGTTGTAAGTACAGAAACCGAAGCGATTAACAATAAAATAATGGGAACAGCTTTATCCGCAAAGACTTTACCTTTATTATTGTTATTTTGCTTAATCAATTCTTGTACTGAAGTTTGTTGTTTCATAAAAATAACTCCTTCATTTTGAAAAAGGGCGATTACTGACCGCCCTCTACTTTAATTTATTAATGATTATTTTTTAAATTTTTCTAACGTTTCTTTATCTTCTTTATACTCATCATCTTTCAATGGAACATAACCAGCGTCTTTAGCAGCATCAGCTGAGTTATCAATTACGTATTCCATAAATCCATAAAACGCATCATTATCTTCTAGAGATTTATTTTTCGCATATACGAATAACGGTCTACTTAAAGGATAGCTACCATCATTTACTGTTTTATCTGTAGGTTCTATTGCTTTTCCATCATCTTTAATCTTCACAGCTTTAAGTGAATCTTTATTTTCTTGATAGAAGTTATATCCAAAGAATCCGATTGAATCTTTATTATCTTGGACAGATTTAACGATGACATTCGTGTCAGCATTTTTCTCAGATTGTAAATCTTTTTCATCTAATACTTCTTCACTAAAGAAGTCGTAAGTACCATGTGATTGGTCTGGTGAAAATGCTTTGATCTTTTTATCAGGGAATTTTGAATTAACATCTTTCCATGTTTTTGCTTTGCCGCTATAAATTTTTGCTAATTCATCCATACTTAACTCATCAACAAAGTCATTATCTTTGTTAACAGCTACTGTTAAACCATCTTGAGCAACCTTAAACTCAGTGTATTCTATTTTAGCCTTTTTTAATTTTTCTTTTTCTTCATCTTTAATATCTCTAGAAGCATTTGAAAAGTCTGTTTCTCCCGCTATGAACTTTTCAAAACCGCCACCAGTTCCTGATACACCAATTGAAACTGAAACATCAGGTTGCTCTGCTGAGAAGTCTTCGTTTATTTTTTCCATAACTGGTGCAACTGTTGATGAACCATCACCTTTAACTTCACCACTTAATTTTTTATCATCTGAAGATTTAGTATCCCCGGAACTAGATTTTTCAGCTGCCCCACCACAAGCTCCTAATAAAAGTACAGAACTTAAAGCTGTTGTTGATCCGATTAATTGCCACTTTTTCATGTTAAATCCTCCTAATTAATATCGCCTTAATCTTTATTACATCTTCACTTTACAATTTCTTTATTAAGCACAAATAAATTGAATGTAAATTTTGTGTTAACTTCCTATGAAAACGTTTTAAAATGTGAAAAATAAAAAGAATGGTTTTTAATAAGTGGACAGTAGTTACAAAACTCGGTAGATTTGTAACTACTCATATCTATAAAACGATTTTGTGAAGTGCTGACGCCTGAGGGAATCGTATGAGCGAGGGACTACAGGCTCAAGCCATACCCTAGGCAAACATGCACAAACAAAATCGTAATCTATGTACTTCACTAAATCTCAAATTATTCAAAAATAAATTCACACATAAAAAATAACACCTCATTTCTACTGAATTAATCAGTAAAATGAGATGTTATATTGATTCAATCTTTATATTGAGTTATTTTCTATCTTTAAAATAATAGTTAATAATATCTCTACCTAAATCCCCACCTGGTAACCATGGTTCTGGTACGGGTTGATTTGTATAAGTGATTGAGAATGATAATTCAGGATTCTTAGCAGGTGCATATCCAATATATGTTGAATTTACTTTTGGTTTACCATCTTTAAATACTTCTGCTGTACCTGTTTTACCAGCTGATCGTACGACCGTTTTATTAAAACTTGTATACCCTGTTCCTTCTGGTTTATTAAACGCCATATCGAAACCTTTTTGTACTTGTTTTATTTCTTTATCACTATTATTAACCTTATTCATCACTTCACCTTTAAATGTCTTTTTAATAGGTCCAAGCGAATCTTCATTTGTAGAGTTTCTAATTTCTTTCGCTAAATGTGGTTTCAATCTATACCCATCGTTCGCAATAGTAGCGACATATTGTGATAGTTGTATAGGTGTATAAGTATCAAATTGTCCAATTGCTAAATCAATGTAGTTACCTGGGTTATCTTTAATGGGTTCAATTTGTCCAGCTGATTCATTTGGTAAATCAATACCTGTTTTAACACCTAAACCAACTTGATTTAAACCTTTACGTAATTTAATACCTGCTTGTTCAACATCAGATGGTAGTGACATGCCACTACTATATGGAGATCCAGCTAATAACAATGCTGTCTTGTACATAAAGACGTTTGATGAATGCATTAATGCTTCATCATCAGTAATTGTTTTTCTGCCATTTTGGTTAAAGTATGATCGTTTTGTTAAACCACCACTAAATTTTAATGGTTCATCGACCATTGTATCGCCAACATTTAATACGCCGTTTTGATAACCAGTAAGTAATGTTGCACCTTTAACAGATGAACCAACTGTATATTGACTAGTGAAGTTACCAATATGGTTATCAGTAATCTTACCATTTTTGTCAATATCACGTCCGGCCATTGCTAATACATCACCATTTCTAGGATCTTGGACAACAACCATAACTCTGTCCATATCTGTAGCGCCTTTGCTTCTTAATGATTCAATGTGCTTATCAATATATTCTTCAACTTTTTTCTGTAAGTCTATATCGATAGTTAACACTAAATCGTTACCACGTGAACCTTGTGAAATAACTTCAGAACTTGTTATTTTCCCAGATTTATCAGTGACATATTTCATTTTCTTCTTAGAGCCTTTTAAAATATCTTCATATTGATATTCTAAGTAAGATTTACCGACTCTATCATTTCTAGAATACCCTTTAGCAAGATAGTCATTCACTAACTCTTTAGGTAATCCTTCTTCTTTACTTGAAACATTTCCGAATAAAGTTCTTAACGTGTCACCATAAGGATAACGTCTTTCCCAGTCCATTGTTGTATTAACGCCAGGTAGTTCTGATAAGTGTTGAGATACTGCTGCATACTCATCATTTTTAACACCTTCATTTTTTATAACAACAGGGCTCAGTTGAGATCCAGAATTCATTTCTCTAAATATCGCAAGGATTTGCAAATCCTTTTTTGATAATTTATCTGTATATTTAGATGTTACTTTGTCGTATAACGCTTTATCATAATCATCTTGACTAATATTGCCATCAGAGAATAAAGCTTGTTCATCTTTCATTAACTTATGAACTTCATCTTGATTTCTCAATATCCAAAAATCCTGCTTATCACGTTCTGTAATGTTTGAAATATCCATCTTTATTAAGTGAGATAGTTTTTCAGCGATTTTTAAAATATCATCTTGGCTTGTTCTTCTATCTCTCGTGTATGTAATTGCCTTTTTAGACTCGTTGTCTACTAAAACTTTACCATTTCTATCATAAATACGGCCTCTTGGCACCGATTCATTAACTGTAATCGATTCTGTACTATCTATCGTTCGCTTGTATTCTCCGCCTTTTACAATTTGTAAATAACCTAACCTCATAATGAGCACAGAGAATAAAATCACGACAACGGCCAATATTAGGCTTACGCGTTTATTCATTAATAGGCGAAATGCTTCTTCTTTTGATTTCTTTTTTACTCGTTTCAACAACTAAACCTACCTTTTTAACTCTATTATAATAATCTCATCATATATTATTATGACTTACATTGCTATTGATATAGGTAAATTTTTATAAAAAAAGAGCGGAGCTGAAATCTCGTTTAAATAAAAAGATTTCATTCCTCCACCCCATTAGGATGATTGTCTTATAAATCAGTCATCCAAATTTAAAGACGAATTATTTTGCAGCTTGGTATAATTCGTTTACTTTATCCCAATTTACAACGTTCCAGAATGCATTAATATAATCTGGGCGTCTGTTTTGGTAGTTTAAGTAGTAAGCATGTTCCCAAACATCTAAACCTAAAATTGGAAGTTTACCTTCTGAAATTGGGTTATCTTGGTTTGGAGTTGAAACAATCGCTAATTGGCCATTATCTACAACTAACCATGCCCATCCTGAACCAAAACGGCCAGCTGCTGCAGCTGCAAATTCTTCTTTGAATTTGTCTAATGAACCAAATGTAGAACTAATTGCATCTACAACTTCTCCTGAAGGCTCAGAAGCGTTTGGAGTTAATAGTTCCCAGAATAATGAATGATTATAATGTCCGCCACCATTGTTTTGAACTGCAGTACGGATATCATCAGGAACAGAGTTTAAGTTTTTAACAATATCTTCAATAGATTTGCTTTCTAAATCTGTACCTTTCACTGCATCATTTAATTTTGTTACATAAGTGTTATGGTGTTTCGTATGATGAATCTCCATAGTTTCTTTATCGATGTGTGGTTCTAATGCATCATACGCATATGGTAATTTTGGTAATTCAAAAGCCATAAAAAATCATCCTCCTCATTTGTTTTACATACCTATCTTATCAAGATTAAAGTTTTATAACAAATAATTTGTTTAATAAATAATCAAAAAATTTTTAATTCTTATGTATCGCCTTGCAACAGGTGTTTTTTAACATTATTATTAAGTGAAGAAGAGGTGAATTTATGCAGTATATAAATGAGCTTAAAAGGTTATTTAAGCATCCTAGTAAGTATCCAATGTTTAGAATTACGAAGTTAAGGTACATATTCCTTCATATATTATTATTAAGTTTGATATTAATCATACCAAATTCTATTCAATACATACAAATCACTCAGAATTTATCAACGTTAGTCAATGATGAAGTGACAGAGATTCCTGATTTTAAAATAGATTATAACAAAATGATTTTATCCCAAGATAAATCTATCAAATTAAATAATCATCAAACGATAGAATTTACTAAATCTAATGATTTCGCGATGAAAGATCATCATTTAATCGTGTTTAAACCAAATCATATTGAAATATCAAATTATAGTGACTACACAGAAATTAGCTATGGTTCCGTATCCTCTCTTGTTACCGATCAAGATGATTTAATAAAGTTCATTGAAACGATTAATGATTCTAAATATTTTTATTTAAGTTTGATTGTTGTCTTTCTATTATTCATTCAATTCTTAAGCTTATCTATAAAAATTGGAATTCTGGCATTTGCTGGACATTTATTGGGAATTATTTTACGAAGAAAGTCTCGCTTTATGACTTGGTTCAAAATGATGACGTTTGTGATAACGCTTCCGACTTTAGTACTATTATTTGGAATGATTACACTGATTCCTTTATTAATAATTGCTTCATGGTGTATAATCATTTTAAGCATTGTTATGATTGCTATGTATTTACCTAAAGGAAAAAGATCTGCTAAAGCGTAAAGATTAGCAAATTTAAACAAAGGAGTCTTATCATGTCAGAAATTATTCATCGCACGAAAACGAGACCTGTTAAAGTTGGGGATTTAACGATTGGTGGTTCAGATGAAGTTATCATTCAAAGTATGACGACTACAAAAACATATGATGTTGATGCAACTGTAGCTGAAATTAAACGATTAGAAGAAGCTGGTTGTCAAATTGTTAGAGTAGCTTGCCCAAATGAAGAAGACGCATATGCAATTAAAGATATCAAAGCACAAATTAATATTCCATTAGTTGTAGATATTCATTTCAATTACAAATTAGCTTTAATTGCTATTGAAAATGGCGCAGATAAGATTCGAATCAATCCAGGGAACATAGGTAGACGTGAAAAAGTTGAAGCAGTTGTCAAAGCGTGTAAAGAAAAAGGTATTCCTATTCGAATTGGAGTTAATGCTGGTTCATTAGAAAAACATATTATTAAAAAATATGGCTATCCTACTGCTGATGGTATGGTCGAAAGTGCATTGCACCATATAAAAATACTCGAAGATTTAGATTTTCATGACATTATCGTATCAATGAAAGCAAGTGACGTAAATTTAGCTATAGAGGCATACACGAAAGCAGCTCAAGCTTTTGACTACCCACTGCATTTAGGTATAACTGAAAGTGGCACCCTATTTAATGGAACAGTTAAATCGTCTGCAGGATTAGGTGCTATACTTAGTTTAGGTATTGGCAATACTTGTCGAATTTCTTTATCAGCTGATCCAGTTGAAGAAGTTAAAGTAGCGAAATCTTTGCTTAAAGCATTTGGATTAGCCAGTAATGCTGCTACATTAATTGCTTGTCCTACATGTGGACGAATTGAAATCGATTTAATATCGATAGCAAATGAAGTAGAAGAATATATTTCAAACCTTCAAATCCCATTAAAAGTAGCTGTACTTGGTTGTGCAGTTAACGGTCCTGGTGAAGCAAGAGAAGCAGATATCGGCATTGCTGGTGCTCGTGGTGAAGGATTACTGTTTATGAAAGGTAAAACCGTTCGCAAAGTACCTGAAAAAACAATGGTCGAAGAATTAAAAAAAGAAATTGATAAATTAGCAATTGAAATGGAACAAAATAAAGAAGCTCAAAAAGCATAAAATAAAAAGGTGAATTTTTATGAATCAAAAGCCAAGATTAGGTATAGATATAGACGGCACAGTTACATGTCCAAAAACATTTGTACCCTATTTACAAAGAGATTTTAATCAACAACTTAAATATGAAGATATTACAGAATACAATTTAGCAAATGTCTTAAACTGTAAAGAAGAAGAAATGTTGAGTTGGTTTAAAAGCAATGAATCACATATATACCAATACTCACCTGTTGCAGAAGGTGCAAAAGACATTTTGAATCAATTAAAAGATGACTACGAACTCTATTATATAAGTGCAAGACATCATTATTTAGAAGATATTACGAAAGAATGGTTTCAATCACATCATATACCATTTGATCAAATTACATTAACAGGAAGTCATAATAAATTAGAAGTAACAAAAGAACAGAATATCGATATTTTCTTTGAAGATAAATTAGATAACGCAGAAGATATCAATCATTATTTAAATATCCCTGTTTTCCTGTTTGACACACCATATAACCAAAAAGATTTACAGAATGGTATATATAGAATTAAAAATTGGCATGAAGTATCAACGTTACTTAATAGAATTTAGTTAGAACCTGGTCCATATGTGAGATGGACCAGGTTTTTTGTATATTGTAAAATTAAGTTGCCAGCTAACGATCTTGTTTCAGGATCTTGATCGTTAGCGTACATTCAATACTAGCTGTTTCCCTACAAATAAAAAAATGGTAACTCGAGGAGCTACCATTTTTCTCATCTTATACTGTTTTACATTGTTCACATTTACCGTATACTTCTAATTTATGTGATGCTATTTCTACATTTGGTAATTGTTGTTTAATTGAATCCATTGGGCAAAAGTCTATTACTTTTGTTGTGCCACATGATTCACAAATAAAATGATGATGATGATGACTTTGACATGCAATTCTAAATTTCATTTCGCCATCTATTTCAGTGCTTTCGATAATATTTAAGTCTTTAAATAAGTATAAATTACGATAAATTGTATCGAAAGATAATCCTGTATAATCGTCTTTCAATGCTTCTTGAATATATTTAGCTGTGATGTATTTATCTTCATCTACAAACAATGATATGATATCACGGCGTTTATTTGTGTATTTATGTCCATCATTTTTCAATATTTGAATGGCTTCCTCTACTTTCAAGATGATAGCCTCCTTTTTTTATCAATACTTTACTGTACGCTATGCTAGCAAGTAATTCTATAATCAATATTCCAACTATAATACCTCCTGGTGAAATATTCAAATAGAAGGACAATATCAATCCTAGTACTACTGAGATTTCACCGAATAAAATACTTAATGCGATTAACTGTTTGAACCCTTTAGCTAATCTCATGCTTGTAGCGACTGGCAATGTCATTAAACTACTAACTAATAAAATGCCAACGACTCTCATTGAAGCTGAAATAACAAGTGCAACAATGACAATAAATAGTAATTGGATCCATTTTGGCATGCCAATCACTTTTGAGTATTCTTCATCGAATGATAATACAAATAATGATTTGTACAATAACATAACAAAGATTAAAACAATTATTGTAATGATGATAATTGTAAATAAATCACTTAAATTTACGGCACTAATTGAACCGAATAAATATCCAAATAAATCTTGATTAAATCCGTTTGCTAAAGAAATAAATATAACACTAATACCAATTCCACCACTCATAATAATTGGAATAGCGATTTCTTGGTAATGTTTATATTCAGTTCTTAATTGTTCTATTAATAATGCACCTGCTATTGAAAAAATGATACCAAACCATATCGGATTTATAGTAGCAAACAATGGACTAACACTCATTAAGAACAGCCCCATTGATATACCACCTAGCGTCACATGACTTAAAGCATCAGCAATAAGTGATAACCTTCTAACTACAATAAATGCCCCTATTAAAGGTGCAATCAATCCTACTAAGATACCACTTATAAATGAGTATCTTATAAAATCAAAATTTAAAAACGCATCAATCACTATATAACACTCCTTCGTTTAGGAGTATAAATCTATCTCTCGTTTCAACTGACATATCCAATCTCCTTATTTAAAATCTATATATTCATCTTTAACTTTGTACTAATTCTTCCACTTCTTCATTTGCACAACAGTCACGATCATGTTGATGATCAACAAATTGCACGGGATGTCCATAGATTTTAGATATTGAGACTTCATCTAATGATTTAAACGACTCACTTGTACCATGGAAATGTATATGTTGATTTAAGCAAGCTACTTTACTTGCCGTATCGGCTACAACACCAATATCATGCGTTACAAGAATGATTGTAATCCCTTCTTGTTTTAATTGCGTCAGTAATTGGTAAAATTCAGAAACATGTCTTGCATCAATACCTACAGTAGGTTCATCTAATATTAAAATACTCGGCTTAGAAATTAAAGCTCTAGCAATAAACGACCTTTGCTGTTGACCACCTGACAACTGTGCAATATTCTCATTCTTAAGATCACTTATATTTAATCTTTCTAATATTGCATCTACTTGTGCAGCATCTTCTTTATTAAACCATTTAAAAAGACTTTTATTTTTAGTTAAGCCACTCATGACAACTTCTTTCACTGTCGCTGGAAAACCAGAACTAAAAGCGTTGGATTTTTGTGATACATAACTAATTTTTTCCCAAGATTTATATTGATTAATTTTTTTACCACTTATTAAGATATCACCTTTTTGTAAAGGTAATAAGCCTAATATCAATTTCAGTAAAGTCGATTTCCCAGAGCCATTTGGACCAACTATTGCCAAGAAATCTCCTTTATAAATTTGTATATTAATATGGCTGAGTGCCAATTTATTTGGATAGCTATAACTGATATCTTTTAACTCGAAAATCGGTGTTTCTTTTTCCATCTTCATCACCTCGTCAATAGAATACTATACAATGAATATGAAAAAATGTAAATAGTAATGTTTACGAACAAAAAAAGAATGCTAATTGAATTAGCATCCTTAAATAACATTATTGATTAAAGATTTTATCTTTTAAATCTGGATCGAATGTACCATTTTTAATCATTTCGATTTCATATTTATATGGTGGTTTTTTATTCTTTTTGTCATCACCAACATATGGTGTTTCTAAAATTTTAGGTACTTCTTTAAATGCATCATGATGAACAATATAGTGCAATGCATCATAACCAATTGATCCAAAGCCAATATTTTCATGTCTATCTTTTCTGGCACCTTGTGGATTTTTACTGTCGTTTACGTGAAGTACTTTAATACGATCGATACCAACGATTTTATCAAACTCATTTAATACGCCATCAAAGTCTTCTTTAACGTTGTAACCAGCATCATTTGTATGACAAGTATCGAAACATACAGATAATCTTTCATTATGGTTTACACCATCAATGATTTGAGCAAGTTCTTCGAATGTTTTACCACATTCAGAACCTTTACCTGCCATTGTTTCCAATGCGATACGCACATCATTATTATTTGTTAATACTTCATTTAAACCTTCAATAATTTTTTGAATACCTTTTTCTTCACCGGCACCAACATGCGCACCTGGATGAAGTACGATATCTTTAGCACCTAATGCTTCAGTACGTTCAATTTCTGATTGTAAGAATTCAACACCTAAGTTAAATACTTCTGGTTTAGTTGTATTTGCAATATTGATGATATATGGTGCATGCACAACAATGTTAGATAAACCATATTCTTTCATTGCTGTTTTACCATTTTCAATATTTAAATCTTCAATCTTTTTACGTCTTGTGTTTTGTGGAGCACCTGTATAAATCATAAATGTAGAAGCATTATAACTTGCCGCTTCTTCTGCTGCTTGTAATAGCATCTTCTTACCACTCATTGAAACGTGTGATCCAATTAACATATTTGACACCTATCCTTTTCTACTTTGTCTTTTAGTTCTCTTAGAATGAGCTTTCTTTTCTTTAAATTTCAACTCATCTAATTCTCGTTTGAATTTCTTCTTATAGCCAGGTTTTACTTTATTTTTATTGTTTCTTTTAATTTTTTGTTTTAATGACTTTTCAATATTATCTTCTTTTTTAACACGTTTTGTACGTTTTTGACGATCTTTAATTTCTACAAATTCATCGTTTTTAATATCGACATGTTTAAACTTGTAATTATGTTTCTCAATTTGTGTAATTAAATCATCTTCATCAGGTGTATATAAAGTTATTGCGATACCTTTATAATCACCACGACCTGTACGACCAACTCTATGTGTAAAGAAATCTATTTCTTTAGGTAAATCATAGTTGATAACGTGACTTACGCCTTCAATATCAATACCACGTGATGCTAAATCACTTGCGACAACAAACTCAAAGTCTAATTGTTTAATACGCTTCATTTGTTGTGTTCTTTCTCTAGGTGTTAACCCACCATGGATAACCCCAACTTTATAGCCTTCTTCTGATAAATACGCAACTAATTCATCTGCTCTATCACGGCTATTAGCAAATATAATTGCTAAATAAGGATTAATCACATTCATAACTTTTAAGACTTTTTCTTTTTTCTCAACACCTTTAGTTGGTATTAAGTAAAAGTCGATATTGTCTTTATTAGATGATGCTGTTTCAATTTCAACAAATTCAGGATTGCTTAAATATTTATTTAAGAATGGATGTAACGCTTTAGGAATTGTTGCACTAAATACTGAAATTTGTGCGTTTTCATCTAATCTACTCGCAATACTATCTACTTTAGGCATAAATCCTAAATCAATCATTAAATCTGCTTCATCAATAACAACTGACTTCGCTAGATGTAAATCTAAAGCACGCTCTACAGCCATATCATCAATTCTATTCGGCGTACCTACAACAACATGTGGTGTATTTTTAGATTTATCAATATCTCTTGATTTATCTGTTCCACCAATGTATAAGTTAACTTTCACACCTTTTTTGAATTGCGTTAAATGTGAAGCTGCATCATATAATTGCTTTGCTAATTCTCTTGTTGGTGCCAAAATAATCACTTGTGGTTCTTTTATATCTACGTCAATTTTATCAAATAACGGTAGTAGAAATGCGTGTGATTTCCCTGTACCAGTTTGAGATTGTCCTATTATATTAGATCCTTTTTTAATTTTGGGTATAACTCTTCGCTGTATTTCTGTTGGCTGGTTAAAATGTAAATCTTTAACGGCCTCTACTAATTCATTTTCAAGTTGAAAATGTTCAAACGGATGCTTAGACATAAGCGACCCTCCTCGTTTCTTTTTCACTTCATACATTATATAGTAAATGCGCACTTTATGATAGGCTAAAAGATTTATTTTGAATTTTTATTTAGTTTCTTTAAGACTTGTGTGTTGTTATAATAGACATTAATAAGGAGGGCAATTTATGGAAATTATAAAGATTACCCCTAGAGGCTATTGTTACGGTGTTGTAGACGCTATGGTTATTGCTAGAAATGCGTCTTTAGATAACTCACTTCCAAGACCCATTTATATACTTGGCATGATTGTTCATAATAAACATGTGACTGATGCCTTTGAATCTGATGGTATTATTACGTTAGATGGTCCGAACAGATTAAAGATCTTAGAACAAATTGATGAAGGTACCGTTATATTTACTGCGCATGGTGTATCCCCTGAAGTCAAAAGACGTGCTAAAGAAAAAGGATTGGTTTGTATAGATGCGACATGTCCAGATGTTGATAATACGCATCAGTTAATACGTGAAGTTAAATCAAATGGTTATCACGTTATTTATATTGGTAAAAAAGGACATCCCGAACCTGAAGGCGCAGTTGGTGTGGCACCTGATATCGTACATCTCGTTCAGACTTTAGAAGATATCGATGCCTTGCCGGAAGAATTATTGAACCAAAAACTCATCGTAACGAATCAAACAACTATGTCACAATGGGATGTGAAACATCTTATTGATGAATTAAAAGTAAAATATCCTCATATTGAAGTACATGAAGAAATTTGTTTAGCAACACAAGTTAGACAAGAAGCTGTTGCCACACAAGCAGATCAAGCAGATTTACTCATTGTCGTTGGTGATCCTAAAAGTAATAATTCAAATAGATTAGCCCAAGTATCTAAAGAAATCGCACATACTAACGCATATCGAATCGCTGATTTGAGTGAATTAAAATTAGAATGGCTACAAGATATTGAAAGTGTAGCTGTTACAGCAGGTGCTTCAACACCAACGCCTATCGTTAAAGAAGTCATAGATTATATTAAAAATTATGACCCGACAGAAATACGTGACGCAAACTTAACAAGTAATGTACCTGTTGAAAAAATATTACCTAAAATTAAAAAGCCCAAACCTGTAAAAATAATGGACTAAAAAAACTGCCGAATTCACTCGGCAGTTTTTTACATATATTGATAAGGATCTGTATTAATAGAAGATGTTAACACTTTAATCTTTCCATTTGTCCATTCTTCTAATAATGACTTTAATCCTTCTTTCATAACATACTCACTATAATGATTAACATCTAAAATATTTATACCATCCATTAGTGCATCTAATGCTTCATGATGTTTAACGTCTCCAGTAATAAATAAATCAGCTTGTTGTGCCTTAGCTAAATTTGCATATTCAATACCAGCACCACCAACAATTGCGATGCGTTTAATTTGCGCTGATTGGTCTCCTATAAATCTAACTGCTGGAATAGCGAGCTTTTCTTTATAGTTTTGCACAAATTCATTTACTGATTGCGTTTCATTTAATTCCCCGATTATTCCTAAACCTACAGAAGACGATCTCGACATTTTGATGAAATCATAAACGGGTTCTTCATAAGGATGTGTTTGAATAATCAGTTCTTTAGCAAGTGCTAAATCTTTCTCATCAACCATTAATTCTAGTTTCGTTTCATAAACCGTTTCAGTTTTATCAGCTTGTCCAAGATGTGGATTTGCTGATGCACTAGGTTTAAATTGACCTTTACCTTGAGACTGGAAAAATACTTCGCTGTATTCTTCAGTTTGTGCTAAATGATGTTCATTAAATGCAGCTTTCATAGTTTCAACATCTTGATCAAGTAGGAATATTTGTACTTTATAATATGACTCTTGTTTTTCTTCTAATACTTTCATATTGTCTAATCCTATTTGTTGCCCAATCATGTAACTAACACCTTTAGGATGTACATCAAGATTTGTATGAAGTGCTATCAAATTGATATCATTTTGTATCAATTTACGAATAATAGGACCGTAGCTTTTATCCGTAATATTTTTAACACCTTTAAAAATAAGTGGATGATGTGCAATTATTGTATTGATATTGTTTTGAATGGCTTCATCTAGAACTTCTAACGTACAATCTAATGTTGTTAATACACCGTTCACTTCACTTTTTTCTGTACCAATTAATAAACCAACATTATCCCAAGATTCACTCGTAGAAAATGGAACTTGTTTATCTATTTCTTGCAATAGCTCTTGAATAATCATTAAAGCACCTCTTTTATTTGAAGTATTTGTTGATTAATTTCTTTATACCTATTTTTATCCTCATGATGTTCTAATTGTTTACTAATTTTATTAAGTGATTCTAATTCTCTTTGCCATTTTTCATGGAATAAATCATTTTTATTGGCTAATAATTTAGGACCAAATTTTAATTCTAATTCATTTAGGTCCATCTCACCTTTTTTAGCAACTATGATTTCATATATATGTTTTTTATCTTTTATTAATTGTTCATCAACGATTTGATAACCAATGCTTTGTAATACTTTTCTAATAGGTAACGCATGAATATTTGCTTGTAAAATTAAATCAGGATGCCCTGTTAACTTATGCTTTCCTTCTTCAATAATTTGTGCAATTAATGGACCACCCATGCCACAAATCGTAATAGCATCAATTGTATCGTCTACTACTTCTAAACCGTCACCCAGTTTAACTTCTATAAGTTCATTCATACCATATAATTTAGTGTTTTTTTGAGCTGCTAGAAAAGGTCCTTTTACAACTTCTCCAGCAATCGCTTCTTTAATTAATCCATTTTGAATTGCGTATATAGGTAAATATGCATGATCGGAACCGATGTCTGCTAATTTATGATGATTTAAATATTCACTTACCTTCATTAAACGTTTATTGATTTGGATCATTATTTTTCCCTTTCATTAAAAAAATCTTTTGCAATAGCAAAAGATTTTTTTGTGTTATTTAGCGCCATCTTTTAAGTACTTGACAAGTGTGTCTAAATCTTTATTTGAAATAGTAGCTTCGTCATGTGCAGGCATTGATCCTTTACCATTACGAATGATTTTTTTCATTTCATCGGCACCTTTTTTGCTTCCAGCTAATTTAGGTCCCATTCCACCTTCAAGATTTTGTCCATGACAACTTGTACAATTGTCCTTAGCGAATGTAGCTGCATCAAACTTTTCAGTTTTAGCACCACCACCGCCTTCTTTTTCTTCCTCTTTGTTAGCACCATGTGCTGACATGAAGAATATTAACCCTACACCGAGTAGTAAAATCAGAATAAACGGGATAACAGGATTACGATTCATTCATACAACCTCCCTTTTGTTAAACCTTCATACAATTATATTTTATATTAAAACAAGGCATTGTCAAAGGCTTTTTGGGATTAATATAAACTTTTCATGTTTAATCCATAAAATCTTTCAAACGCTTACTTCTAGATGGATGTCTTAACTTGCGTAATGCCTTCGCTTCTATTTGACGAATACGTTCTCTAGTAACACCAAATACTTTTCCGACTTCTTCAAGTGTTCTTGTTCTACCATCATCAAGACCAAATCTTAGTCTTAATACATTTTCTTCTCTATCTGTTAATGTGTCTAATACATCTTCTAATTGTTCTTTAAGTAATTCATATGCAGCGTGATCTGATGGGCTTTGTGCATCTTGATCTTCAATAAAGTCGCCTAAGTGACTGTCATCTTCTTCACCAATAGGCGTTTCTAATGATACGGGTTCTTGAGCAATTTTAAGAATTTCACGTACTTTTTCAGGTGGTAAGTCCATTTCTTCACCAATTTCTTCAGGAGATGGATCTCTGCCTAAATCTTGAAGTAATTGACGTTGAACACGAATCAACTTATTGATTGTTTCAACCATATGAACTGGGATACGGATTGTACGTGCTTGGTCAGCAATCGCTCTAGTGATTGCTTGACGAATCCACCAAGTTGCATATGTTGAGAATTTGAAACCTTTATTAAAGTCGAATTTTTCTACGGCTTTAATTAGACCCATATTACCTTCTTGAATAAGGTCAAGGAATAACATACCTCTACCTACATAACGTTTAGCGATACTTACAACAAGTCTTAAGTTCGCTTCTGCAAGACGTGATTTCGCAATTTCATCACCTTGCTCGATACGTTTAGCTAATTCGATTTCTTCTTGGGCAGTTAATAAATTGACGCGTCCTATTTCTTTTAAGTACATTCTTACTGGGTCGTTTATTTTAACACCTGGAGGAGCACTTAAGTCATTTAAATTTAGTTTGTCATTTGTATCACTTGAATCTTTTTCATTAATAAGATTGATTTCATTCTCATTAATTAAATCAAAGAAATCATCCATTTGATCTGGATCCATTTCGAAGTTTTGCAATTTATCTGCAATTTCTTCGTGACTCAAATGTCCTGCTTTTTTACCTTGTTCAATTAATTGGTGCTTAACTTGTTCAATTGTAAGCACTTCTTCATTATTAGCGCTATTAATTTTGTTTAATTCTTTATCAGACATGAATAGGCCTCCCGGGTTATTAACTCTTACATTCTATTCCGATTATATTGTACAATTTGTTCTAAATATTGCCTTTGCAGTGCGATATCGCCTGCTTGCATTGCTTTATTCAATTGTTGATTCAAATATTCTATGGAATTTTCTTTGTGTTCGTTAGGACAAATAATCCTAATGTAGTCTTCGATTTCTTCTGTCTCTGGTTCATCATTGATTAGCAATGAATCTAGGTACATAACCGTTTCAATGATTTGATGTTCTTCAATGTAACTTGAAAAATCACTTATGTTAAAAACATCGTTATTCTTATAATACCCATTTAAACGTGAAAAAATCACTCTATTATTCAATGAAGTGAAGTCTTCTTGATTAATCCTAGAATGATATTCTAAAAATAGCTGTTTATGATTCATAAAATGTTTTAACAACGCTTGCTCTGCTCGACCGATTTTATCAAGTTTTTTTTCCTTCATTTCAGGAACGAAATTATTATAATCGGTATAATTTTGAACAATATTAGGCGAAAGTCGATTTTTTAGACTGTTAACATCTACTTTATACAAATCTGCTACTTGTTGCAATACTTTTTTTCTTAAAAATTCCGATTGAATCAGATTGATGTCATGAATCAACTCTTCAATATGTTGTTCATGTTTTAAATCATTATTTTCGTTGGCATAATATAATTGTTGCGCTTTAAATGTAACATATGATTGTTTTTGCCCTTCAACGAATGATTTGAAAGCATCACTTCCGTATTCTGTAATATAATCATCAGGGTCCATCGTTTTTGGTAAATTGACAACAAAGACATTTAATCCTTCATTTAATAAGTCTTTACCAACATTTATGGCAGCTTCTTTACCTGCGAAATCTCCATCATACAGTAAAGTTACATTAGATGCCAGTTTTTTGACCATTGTAACGTGTTCTCTAGATAATGCTGTACCCATCGTTGCCACAACTTGTTTAATATCCGCTTCAAATGATTTGATAACATCCATAAATCCCTCTAACAGAATGACTTCATCATTTTGTCTTATAAATTTCCTTGCTCGATCAACGTTGTATAACATTTTTCTTTTTTGGAATATTGGCGTTTCTGGACTGTTTAAATATTTAGGCGATTGGTCCGTATATGTTCTACCAGAAAAACCAACTGTCTTACCTTGGAAATTCAACAAAGGAAAGATGATTCTATCTCTGAATCGATCGAAGTAATCAAAAGTTTCATCATTTCGGCTTAACAAGCCTGCTTCATATGCAAGTACAGCATCATAACCATTTTTCTCTAAAAAGTCATGCGTGAATTTCGAATGATTTGGTGCATATCCAATTTTCCTATCATTAATCAATTCTTCCGTGAAGCCTCTTGATTTCAAATAGTTTAAAGCTGCCTCACCTTCTTCAGTATGCTTCAATATATAATGGTAGTTATTTGCCATTAACTCATGCATTTCGATCATTTTTATGTGATCATCCACAATACCTTCAGTTGGTGCTGTTTCTTGCTGTTCTATATGAATATCTACTTTATCACCAAGTTCTCTCACTGCATCAACAAATGATATCCCTTTAATTTCTTGAATAAATTGAAAAACATTGCCACCTTTTTTACAGCCAAAGCAATGACAAATTTGTTTATCTTCTGATACTGAAAAAGAAGGTGTCTTTTCATCATGGAAAGGACATAATCCAATATAATTACGTCCTCTTTTTTCAAGTTTCACATATTCACTTACAACATCTAATATGTCATTCTTCTCACGTATTTCATTAATGAGTTCTTGTTCTATACGCATCCTGTCACCCTTTAACGGTTTTGTTGTGTAATGATTTTAATAATGTCATTTGCTGTTTCTTCTATTGCCTTGTCAGAAACATCTAGTACAGGACAACCAATTTTTTCAACAATTTCCTCGAAGTATCTTAATTCTTCTTCGATTCTATCATCTTTAGCATAATTAGCATCATCACTTAAACCTAATTGAATTAATCTTGCTCTTCTAATCGCATTAAGGTTTTTTTGATTAATTTTTAAAGCGATACATTTCTTTGGATCAATTTCAAATAATCCTTCCGGCGGTGCAACTTCAGGCACTAATGGTACATTCATTACTTTATAACGTTTATGTGCCAAGTATTGTGACAATGGCGTTTTTGAAGTTCTAGATACACCTATAAGAATGATATCAGCTTTTGGTAATCCGCGTGGATCTCTACCATCATCATATTTAACCGCAAATTCGATTGCTTCAATTTTCTTGAAATAATCTTCATCTAATTTATGAATATTGCCTGGCTCATTAAGTGGGGCTTCATTAAGTTCATTGCTTAAAATGCTCATCAATGGACCCATAATGTCTACATTTTCTATATTATTTTCTTCTAATTTTTCTTTTAAGTATAATCGCATTTCAGGTTTCACCAATGTATAAACGACTATAGATTTTTGTTCTAATGCTAATGATACTACTTCATTAATATTACTTTCATTCTCTATATACGGTAATCTTACAATATCTAAAGCATTTCCTTCTGTCTTATATTGAGACGTACATGCTTTAGTAACAAGCTCTGCCGTTTCTCCTACTGAATCGGATGCTATAATTATTCTTATCTCTTCCATTTAACTAATTCCTCCTACTCATCTTCAATAAGTGAAACAAATGCTCTTGTGATTGTTGTTTTTGTAATTCTGCCTTTTACTTTCATTTTGTCGCCTTTAAGTTTTTTGACAACTGGTATCGCATCAATTTGTTTATCAATTAATAATTTAGCTGCATAAATCAATAAATCATCTTCTAAACATACTGTTATGTTTGGCATTCTGCTCATATTAATACTAACCGGTGTATCTTTTAAACTTTGACCACCTATTGCTGCTCTTAGTAAATCTTTTCTCGAACAAACGCCGATTAAATTGCCTTCTTTATTGATGACAAATAATGTGCCGACATCTTCTAAAAACATCTTACATATTGCTTCATATACAGAAATACTTTCTTCTATTACGACTGGTATCGCCATCGATTCTTTTACGGTCATTTTTTTAATTGAATCACTTAACAATTGTGTACTTGATTTCCCTGTATAAAAATATCCAACTCTAGGTCTTGCATCTAGATAACCTGCCATTGTTAAAATTGCTAAATCTGGTCTTAAAGTTGCTCTTGTTAAATTTAGCCGTTCAGCTATTTTTTCTCCTGTAATGGGTCCATTGTTCTTAACAATTTGTACAATTTGTTCTTGTCTTTGATTTAATTCGATTGCTCTCACCCCTTCGAACACAATTCAGATAGATTAATTATAACATGTAACGCAAATATTGCTCAATTTGAATATCTGTTTTCACTTGATAACTCTCTCATACCGTGCTATATTTTAATTAACTTTGAAATAAAAGCGAGTTAAGGATGGTGAAAGCTTAACATTAAAGTTTTGGCTTACAAAATTTTATAAAAAGTGAGTGGCTACACTAATTTGGGTGGAACCGCGGGTAATATACTCGTCCCAAGGCATTATTTGATGATGTCTTGGGGCTTTTTTAATTTAATTGAGGAGTGAATTTTTATGGCAAAAGATATGGATAAGGTAGTAACATTAGCAAAACATAGAGGGTTTGTATTCCCTGGTAGTGAAATTTATGGTGGTTTAGCAAACACTTGGGACTATGGTCCACTTGGTGTTGAATTAAAAAATAACATTAAAAAAGCATGGTGGCAAAAGTTTGTTCAACAATCTCCATACAACGTTGGATTAGATGCAGCTATTTTAATGAACCCAAGAACTTGGGAAGCTTCAGGTCACTTATCAAACTTTAACGATCCAATGATAGACAACAAAGATTCTAAAATTCGTTACAGAGCAGATAAATTAATTGAAGATTACATGCATAATGTTGAAGGTGATGAGAACTTTATTGCTGACGGTATGAGCTTTGATGAAATGAAACAATTAATTGATGATAAAGGCATCACTTGTCCTGAAAGTGGTACAGCAAACTGGACAGACATTCGTCAATTCAACTTAATGTTCAAAACATTCCAAGGTGTTACCGAATCTTCTACAAACGAAATTTTCTTACGTCCTGAAACTGCGCAAGGTATATTCGTAAACTATAAAAACGTTCAGCGTTCAATGCGTAAAAAATTACCATTCGGTATTGCGCAAGTTGGTAAATCATTCAGAAACGAAATTACACCTGGTAACTTTATCTTCAGAACGAGAGAATTCGAACAAATGGAACTTGAATTCTTCTGTAAACCTGGTACTGAAATTGAATGGCAAAATTACTGGAAAGACTTTGCTGCAAAATGGTTAAAAGATTTAGGTATTAAAGAAGAAAATACAAAATTACGTGACCATGACGAAGACGAATTAAGTCACTACTCAAATGCAACAACTGATATCGAATACAAATTCCCATTTGGTTGGGGAGAACTTTGGGGTATCGCTTCAAGAACAGATTATGATTTAAAACAACATAGTGAATTCAGTGGTGAAGACTTCAAATATCACGATCAAGAAACAAATGAAAAATTCATTCCTTACTGTATCGAACCATCATTAGGTGCTGACCGTGTAACATTAGCATTCTTATGTGACGCATACGAAGAAGAAAATGAAGGCGAGAAAGATCAACGTACAGTGTTGCATTTCCACCCTGCTTTAGCACCATATAAAGCAGCAATCTTACCATTAAGCAAAAAACTTTCACCAGATGCTATTAAAGTATATGAAAAATTAAGTGAAAGATTTGCAATCGATTTTGATGAGTCACAATCAATCGGTAAACGTTACCGTAGACAAGATGAAATTGGTACACCATACTGTATCACATTTGACTTCGATTCATTAGAAGACAACCAAGTTACAGTACGTGACAGAGACACAATGGAACAAGTACGTATGCCAATTGATGAAGTTGAAAACTTCTTAGCTGAAAAAATTAGATTCTAATACTAAACAAAAAACAGAGCAAAAACTTATTAATTAAGTTTTGCTCTGTTTTTTTATGGTTAAGTTGTTGGGAAAATATAAAGAAATGACATTAATGCCTGTTCTTATTAACACTTCTTATGAGTTTTGTAATTATAGGCACCCTTAGTTACAATTCCTACGACTTTTGTTACTATGGACACCCTTATTTACACTTTCGCCTACTTTTGTAAAGTAGCTTACCTTTTTAATACAAACTATTGAAGTCTTTACATTTTTAAGTTTTCAAGTTGATTGAGTAATTTTTTGGTTCTAAATACAACACCAACGTATTCGTCATACATGTTATCAATTAAAGTTTGTATTTCTTTTTTGACTTGTTCGCTTATTTTAAAGCTATTTAAATGTTTAATCGGCAATTGATACATGAGATTCATAAAATATAATGCTCTATTAGATATTCGATATGCATGTTCATCATGTATTAATGCTTGATTGCTAAGTGGTCCATTATATTTGAAACTATATGCATTTAATTGCTGTTGATCCATATCTCCTGTTATGACGCACGCATTGAAAGTTGGTTCATATCCATATTTAGGCATACATTTCAACGCGACTATCATGCTCATCGTATCTGCGTCAACGCCTCTTTCTACTGCTTGGAATACACCTAACAATAATTCATAAAAGAATACATCATGTTCTTCCGCTTCTAACGCCTTATCTACGACTTCTATACAATATGCACCATATGCACTTTTAAAAATATCGGATTGCATCGTTCTATGACTGTTAATAATATCAGCTGATGATAATGTGCCCATTCCTTTAAACTTCGAAAAAATAAACAAGCCATGTACAAAGGGCTGAGTAGCACCTTGTAGTGGATGACTTGTTTTTTTAGCACCACGCGCCATTAGTGGAACTTTATGACCGTGTTCATTTAATATAGTGATGATTTTATTGTTTTCACCATAATCTACAGAGCGAATGACAAATCCTTCTTGTTTATAAAGCATTATATCATCGCCTCCATTCTACTTAATACTCGTCTTCTCTATAACCAATTTGTTTAATGAAATTAGGTTTATTACGCCAATCTTTTTGTACTTTAACCCATAAATCCAAGTATACTTTTGAGCCAAGTAGCATTTCAATATCTCTTCTTGCACGTTTACCTATTTCTTTAAGCATTTTACCGCCTTTACCAATGACAATACCTTTTTGAGAGTCTCTTTCAACATAAATTGTTGCTTCTACATGGACTTTCTCACCTTCTGCTTTTGTCATTTTATCGACGTTCACACCGATAGCATGTGGTATTTCTTGATTCGTAAGGTGTAATGCTTTTTCTCTTATCAACTCAGCTACAACAAATTGTTCTGGATGATCAGAAATTTGATCTTTAGGATAATACATTGGACCTTCTTCGAGATACTTTTTAAATTGTTCTAGTAGTGTTTCAATATTTAATCCTTCTAATGCTGAAATTGGAATAATTTCTGCAAAATCCATTGTTTTTTGATACTTTTCAATTTCAACTAATAGTTGATCAGGGTGAATTAAATCTATTTTATTTAATACTAAAAATACTGGTGTTTTCGTTTGTTTCAACAAGTCGATAATGTATTCATCGCCTTTACCGATACTTTCATCAACATTAACCATAAACATGATTAAATCTACTTCTTTCAAAGTATTTTTAGCGATTTTCATCATGTAGTCACCTAAAGCATGTTTAGGTTTATGAATACCTGGTGTATCAATAAATATCATTTGAGCATCATCAGTTGTTAATACACCCTGTACTTTATTTCGAGTCGTTTGTGCTTTATCAGACATTATCGCTACTTTATGACCAATAACTTTATTCATAAAAGTAGATTTACCTACATTAGGTCTACCTATAATAGATATAAACCCTGATTTAAATTCATTCATTTATTCTAGATCCTTTCCTGAGAAACCTAAAGGTAATAATTCATTAACTGTAGTTTCAATTCTTTCATTTGTTTGATGTGTTAAAAATACTGGCATGTCATCATCACATAACTCTTTTAACACCTGTCTGCATGTTCCACATGGAGATGATGGTTTATCAGCATCTACTGTAACTGTAATACATTTGAAGTCTCCCGGTCTATACCCATCTGACATTGCTGCAACGAGTGCAGACCTCTCAGCACAAATTGTTGATGGGTAAGCTGCATTTTCAATGTTAGCACCATAATAAGCTTTACCATCTTTCGTAACTAAATATGCACCTACGTTAAATTTAGAATATGGAGTATATGCTCTCTTTTGTGCTTCTCTTGCACCTTCATACCACTCTTGTTTGAATTCCATACCATTTCCCCCTATATGTTTATATTATTTTTGGTAATAATATCACTATCCCGATTATTGCAGCTATTATTGATGTTAATAAAACGGCTAAAGCGGCAGTATCTTTAGCATGTTTAGCAAGTAAGTTATATTCATCCGTAAACATATCTACTACATACTCTATAGAAGTATTGAGAACCTCTACAATGAGTACACTAAATATTGCAAATAAAATCCACAACCATTCAAATGTATTGAGATTTAATATTAAACTAACAATCAATACAAGTACAGCGAATATAAGATGTAATAAAAAGTTTTTATCTTTTTTGAGAATGGTCACTAAACCTGCTAAAGGAAATTTAAAGCGATTTACAAATTTATTCACGTGTTAATCCAAATTCATTTAATATTTCATCTTGTCGAGAAAACATTTCTTTTTCATCTTCTTCAGTCATATGATCATAACCTAGTAAATGTAAAAATCCATGTAATGCTAAAAATCCTAATTCTCTACTCAAACTATGATTATAAGACTCAGCTTGCTCTTTAGCAACTTCAAGACAGATGATAATATCACCTAATACTCTAGGCATATCTAAGCCTTCTATTTCAGGCTCATCTTCTTCTAATGAAAATGAAATAACATCTGTTACTTTATCTTTATCGCGATAATCACGATTAATAGCTTGAATCTCTTCTTCATCGACAAATGAAATTGAAAGTTCTGCTTCTTCAGTAATATTTTCCTTTTTAGCAGCAAAAGTGAGCAATGATTCAATTTGATTTTTTGTATCTTCATCAATTACTTGTTGCTCATCAATAAAATCCATTATTAGCATATTATTTCTCCTCTTCGTATGCGTTTATTATTTTACCTACTAATGGGTGTCTCACAACGTCTGTTTGTTCTAAGTAAGTCATTGCTACCCCTTTTACACCACTTAATCGTTGATCAGCTTCAATTAATCCACTTTTAACACCTTTAGGTAAATCGATTTGTGTACGGTCACCTGTTACTACCATTTTTGAACCGAAACCTAATCTTGTTAAGAACATCTTCATCTGTGGGTGTGTCGTATTTTGTGCTTCATCAAGGATTACAAACGCATCATCTAATGTTCGACCTCTCATATAAGCAAGTGGTGCGATTTCAATCGTACCTCTTTCAATTAAGCGTGATGTTTGCTCAGTTCCTAACACTGTATGAAGCCCATCATATAAAGGTCTTAAATAAGGGTCTACTTTTTCTTTTAAATCACCTGGTAAGAAACCTAATGATTCACCCGCTTCTACTGCAGGACGCGTTAATACGATACGTTTTACTTGTCCTAGACGCAATGCTCTTGCAGCCATTACAACTGCTAAGAAAGTCTTCCCTGTACCTGCTGGACCTATGCCGAATACTAAGTCATTGTTCTTTATATTATTGATATATACTCTTTGACCCATTGTTTTAGCTCTTATTATTTTACCATTACTATCTTTAGTGATTTCTTCATCATATAAATTAATCAGTTGATCGATTGTTCCTTTATCAGCCATTTTAACCGCTGCTTGTACATCATTAATAGTTATACTCGCACCACTCTCGATTACTTTTAGTAAGTTCAATAATACTTTTTCAGCTTTTTCAACATTTTCTATACGTTTACCACGGACAGCAATTTCTTGTCCACGTGTTAAAATATCCACCTCGAGTTCATTTTCAATATACTTTATATGCTCATCTCCATTACCCAATAGAGCTTGAGCTTGATCCATATTCTCGATTTGAATTAATGTAGGCATTAAATATCTCCTTTATAAGTTGAATTGTTGACACTTTAAATGTACCAAACCTTATTGTAACGTGCAATCTTATGCACTTTATTTTGTATATTATTTAGTTTTTCACGCGCAATAATGAGATTTCTAACTTTTTCATATTCATGTAATCTATTACTATTATTTAATTTAATTTTAGGATTAATGCGTATTAATGTAATTATAAACTCACGTTCTTCAATTGGACTCACTTTTTCGACCAATTCACCTTTTGAAACAATTTCTAACATACTGTTGCCTTCTATAGATTTAGTCATATTAATTTGATCGATATCATAGATATTGTAACGATTTTTGAATAATCCTCTTCTTATGGATAAAAAATGCTCTTTTATTGTGTATCTCTCAAAAAGAATGTTTAAAATTATAAGAAAAACGAGAATAAAAGTAATGACTATTAAATACTTATTACTAATAAAAAGCGGTATCAAAGCAATGAATAATAATAAAATCGAAATGATAATAGATAATATACTCTGCTTTTTCTTAAATACCATTTTTATCACACCCTCTTGAATCCTACCTTTATTGTAAGTCTAAATAGTATTTTTGTGAATATAAAAAGGGAGCGGAACAGAAATCTAATTTGTATAAAAAGATTTCGTAGTTCCGCCCCAGCAAGGATGACTAGTGTTGAAAAAAGTTTGGTACAAGCGAATTTTCAATTCAGTCATCTACTGCCAAGATACTAAAACAAGCTGAGACATTACATTATGTCCCAGCCTGTTTATATTCGTTATTTTAATTCATTCGGTCTTTTTAAAATTTCTGACCAAATGATACCATTTACGACTTGGTTTTCATCAACATTGATTGCTTCATCGTTAAACTTATGTTTACTGTTTAAATAGAGTTGTTTAACCATAGCTCTTCTCGTTCTTTCTGAAAGTTCTGTGTTGTTGATAATTTGCTCTGCTTCCTTTTCAACATCATCTATACTTTCACGCTGTACATTCATTAAAGACTTTTTCTCTTCTTGGCTGTATGCCAATAACTGTTTGATTGCTTCTTGTTGTTTTTTAGGTCTATTTTTATGAATTTGTTCTTTTCTCTGATTGATATAAGCATTCTCATGCTCACTTGAAATTTGCTCCGGTTGTTGTTCTACTTTATGAGTTTGAACAACAGGTTTTTCAACATCTATATTATATTGTTTAAGATGATTTGCAAGTTGATCAGCTAAGTTTTTATAATGGCCAGACATTCGTTCAGTTGAACTTGTTTCTGCTTTCTGTTTATAAGATTCATACTTATTAACTAAGTCTTGTAATTCTTGCTCAGCAGATTTCTTCTTTTCTTCAGCTTGTCTATTTACTGGATTCGATCTTTGTCTTGTTTGAGGTTGCTTATTTTTCTTTTTATTTTTAGAAGCGCCTTCGATTATACCGCTCACGACACTAAAAATCACCCAAATAACAAAGATGATAATGCCTATTTCCATTTTAAATCACCTCTCTTATTGGTTCGGTGAATTAGAATCTTGTGGCTTCGTACTCTTATTGATTGCTTCTCTCATGCCAGTGTCAGCTTCTATATTTTTTAAATTATAGTAGTCTTTAACACCTAAATTGCCTGATTTAAGTGCTTCTGCCATTGCAAGTGGTACTTCTGCTTCTGATTCAACAACTTTAGAACGCATTTCTTGTACTCTTGCTTTCATTTCTTGCTCAGTAGCAACGGCCATAGCACGACGTTCTTCGGCTTTAGCTTGTGCAATATTTTTATCAGCAAGTGCTTGTTCAGTTTGTAAGTCTGCACCAATGTTTTTACCGATATCTACATCAGCAATGTCGATTGATAGGATTTCAAATGCTGTACCTGAATCTAAACCTTTACTTAATACTGTTTGTGAAATACTATCTGGATTCTCAAGTACTTTAGTGTGATGTTGACTTGAACCAATAGTTGATACAATACCTTCACCAACACGTGCGATGATTGTGTCTTCACCAGCACCACCGACTAATCGATCAATGTTTGCTCTAACTGTAATTCTAGCTTTCGCTTTTACTTCGATACCATTCATCGCAACACCTGAGATAAATGGTGTTTCAATTACTTTAGGGTTAACGGACATTTGAACTGCTTCTAAAACGTCACGACCAGCTAAATCAATCGCTGCCCCTCTTTCAAATACTAAGTTGATTTCTGCTCTTTGAGCCGCAATAATTGCATCAACTACTCTATCAACATTACCTCCTGCAAGATAATGAGATTCTAACTGGTTCGTTGTTAATGCTAAACCAGCTTTATGAGCTTTAATTAATGGGTTAATAACACGTCTAGGTGATACACGTCTTAAACGCATACCAACTAAAGTACCAATACCTACTTTTACGCCTGCTGCAATAGCTGAAATCCATAATCCTACTGGTACAAATGAGAATAAAATCATAAGTAGTACGATTAATATGACAGCAATAATTACAAAAGCAATTAAACCTGATAACATATGCATTTCTCTCCTTGTCTAAATTAAATTTCTCTTACGACAACTCTTGTACCTTCAACCTGTACAATTTTGACTTGCTTATCCTTCTGAATAAAACTACCATCTGAAACAGCATCTATTCTTTCGTCATCAACAAGTATAATTCCTGAGGGTCTCAACGCTGTGTATGTTGTACATAGTTTGCCAATCAAATGACTTCTATCATCATGAGATGTATAGCCAGATTCTTTATTTGTAGAGTCTCTAAGAATGACTTTATCAAAGAATGGTATTTTACGATTAAATCCTTTCACTAATATCACCCACTCTATCGTTGTTAGAATTAATGCTACAGCAATAATCATACCCATAGTTAAGATATTTTCTCCAACTAATACAAAACTACCAATAATGGCAATAAAACCAAGGATACCTAGTACTGCTCCTATAACAAATAATTCAATTATTACTAATAATGCACCAATCCCAAAAAGTAAAACAGAAATCAAACTAATTTCATCAATTATAACGTAGCCAATGAAAAAGATAAGTGTACAAATAAAGCTTAAAATTCCCGCAAAATTAATACGTTCTGAATATAATTGATATAGTGCACCTAGAAAAATAATACAAGTCAGTATCAATGTGACTAATGGGGTCGTAATAAACTCACCAATAGACGACATGCTTTGACTTGAAACAATACCTAAATTCAAGTTGTTCTGAAAATAAGCAAATATGTATTCATACCTTGATGTCAATAATCTCACCCCTCATATTTATTATACAATAAAATAGGCGTGAACTAAAACGTATATACATAATATTCTAAATTTATAAACTTAAATGTTTTTCAAATAAATAAAAGAACACATAAACGATATCGTTTATGTGTTCTTTATGACGTTCAACGTTAAATATTGTTCATTATAATTAATTAATATTCATTGAGGGAGTTCAATAAAAAATTAATTATTTAAATTTACGTTTACGTGCTGCTTCTGATTTCTTCTTACGCTTAACGCTTGGTTTTTCATAGAACTCACGTTTACGCACTTCTTGAATCGTACCGCTTTTTGAAACTGTACGTTTGAAGCGACGTAATGCATCTTCGATTGATTCGTTTTTACGAACTACTGTTTTAGACATCTGTATTTCCCTCCCTCCAAATATCAACAAAGCTTTATATGTCATTTACATAGTATATATTACTATGTACTTAAACATTATAAAATAAGTCATTTTTTAAGTCAATAATCATTTGTTATGAATATTAATATGCAACTAATCTTTCGTCTTTATTTGTTGCATGATCTACAACTTTTACAAGTTTACCTTTATTAATAGGATAACCTGGTGTAACAACTTTCACTTTCACTAACTCTCCAATTAATGATTCATCGCCTTCAAATTCAATCTTCATGTAATTATCTGCATATCCAACAAGTTCACCATCTGTAGAACCTTTTTCTTCAGGAATCACTTCTAATACAGTTTGATCAAATTTAGAAGCATAATCTTTAGCTAATTGATTTGATAATTCAATTAAACGATGTACGCGTTCATTTTTTACTTCTTCATCAATTTGATCTGTCATTCTAGCTGCTGGTGTTCCTGTTCTCATAGAATAAGGGAACACGTGTAATTCAGAAAATTGATGTTTAACAATGAAGTCATATGTTTCTTGGAATTCCTCTTCAGTTTCACCAGGGAATCCAACAATTACGTCACTTGTAACTGCTAAACCTGGTAAAGCTTTATGCAATTTTTGTAATCTTTCTGAGAAGTGTGCCATCGTATATTTTCTTCTCATGCGTTTCAATACAGTATCAGAACCTGATTGTAATGGTATATGAAGATGTCTTACAACTTTAGTTGATTTATCAATAACATCAATAACTTCATCTGTAAGCTGGCTTGCTTCTATAGATGAAATACGAATTCTTTCAAGATTTTCAACTTGTTCTAAATCTCTTAATAATTGCGCCAAGTTATAATCTTTTAAATCTTCACCATATCCACCTGTATGAATACCTGTTAAAACAATTTCTTTATATCCTGAATTTACAAGTGTCGTTGCTTGGCTTACAACTTGTTCAGGATCTCTTGATCTCATTAACCCTCTTGCCCAAGGAATGATACAGAAAGTACAGAAATTATTACAGCCTTCTTGAATTTTTAATGATGCACGTGTTCTGTCAGTAAAGTATGGTACTTCTAATTCTTCATACTTTCTATTTTTCATAATATTACCTACACCATTAATAGGTTGTCTACTTTGTTTATAGTCCTCAATATAAGAAATAAGTTTATGTCTATCTTGAGTACCTACAACAATATCAACGCCCGGAATTGCCATAATTTCTGCAGGAGATGTTTGAGCGTAACAACCCGTTACACAAACAACTGCATCTGGATTTTTACGTATTGCTCTTCTAATCACTTGTCTACTCTTCTTGTCACCTGTATTTGTTACTGTACAAGTATTAATGATAAAGACGTCAGCGTTCGTTTCAAAATCTACTCTTTCGTAATCATTTTCCTTAAATAATTGCCAAATTGCTTCAGTTTCATAATGGTTTACTTTACAACCTAACGTATGGAACGCTACTGTAGCCAATTTTATTCACCTCATTAATTCTAATTGATAGCTTAAAGCAGCTAAAGCATACAATGGAGCGGTTTCAGCTCTTAATATTCTAGGTCCTAAACTCACCTTAATAGCATCATCATACAGATTAACTTCATTTTCAGTTAATCCACCTTCTGGTCCAAATATCATTAAAACCTTTTGTCCATGTTTAAGGTTAGAACCAATTTGATGAAATTTGCTTGTTCCCCCACTTTTAGCTTCTTCTTCATAAGCTATTATTACATAATCATATTCATTCATATTATCATAAATTGATTTAAAATTCGACTTATACTTTATACTTGGTATTGTAAGTCTCATACTTTGTTCACTAGCTTCTTTAACAATTTTTTGCCATCTATCTAATTTTTTAGATATTTTTTTCTCGTCTAATTTAACAATAGATCTTTCGGATTGGACAGCAATAAAATGATGCGCACCCATTTCAGTTGCTTTTTGAAGCAACCATTCATATTTATCGCCTTTAATAAGCCCACTTGCAATCGTTATATCAACAGGTAGTTCCGTTTGCCTTGTAATGTCTTCTACCGTTTCTAACTCAATGCTATCGTCATGAAAAGCAATGATTTTTGAAATTAACGACTTTTGATCTTCAAAAGTTAATATAATTTCTTGATCGACACTTTTGCGCATCACATTTTTAATATGATGTATATCATCCGTATTATGTATAAAAAAACGCTGATTTAACTCAGCGTTTTCTCGTAAGAAATATCTTTGCATCATTTCTCCTACTTTCTAGCTCGTATTGAAACCCAACCATCTTCACGTAGTACTTTTTCGATAGTATAACCAGTATTTTGTAGTTTTTCAATTATTTCATCGGATTTTTCTTCAATAATGCCTGAAGTAATAAAGTAGCCATTATTATTCAATCTTTCATAACTATCTTCTATCATTAAATCAATAATATGCGCTAATATATTTGCAATAATCACGTCATATTGTTCTGTTTCTTCAGTAAGCAAATTGCCAGTATCTGCGATGATATCTTTCTCACAATCATTGATTTCAAAGTTTTCTTTAGCAACTTTAATTGCTAAATCATCTAAATCCACCGCTTTAATGTCGTTTACTCCTAGTAAATGACAAGCTATGCTAAGAATACCCGAACCTGTACCAACATCAATTATCTTATGCTGAGGTTTTACAACCTCTTCTATATGTCTTAAACACATACTTGTTGTTGGGTGGTCACCTGTACCAAAAGCCATACCTGGATCTAGTTTGATGCAAAGATCACCTTCATTATTTTGATATCCTTCTTGTTCCCAACTCGGAACAATCGCAAATCTTTCAGAAGCTTTAAACGGATGGAAATAATTTTTCCATTCATTTTCCCAATCTGATTCTTTAATAATCGTCTTCTCAAACGATAAAATTTCTGACTGGATGCCATTTACATTTGCAATAGTTTCTTGAATGTCTTGTTCTAATTGATCCGTAAATACTAATTCATTAAAATAACATTTGACCCTAATATCCTGATCAGGATAATCTGCGGGATTTAATTCATAAATCTCACCGTATACGTCTGTATGTTCTTTCTTTAATTCTGCTGAATCTTCAATTACGACACCATTTGCACCTAATTCATTTAACAATGCTGTAACTTCTGGTTCTGCTTCGCTATTTATCATGATAGAATACTCAATCCAATTCACAGGCTATTCTCCTTTAAAAAACTTTTTGGCTCTGTCTTTAAAGCTTGATGGTTGTTCTGTAATTGTTTCTCCACCTATTTCTGCAAACTCACGTAATAGTTCCTCTTGTCTTTCAGTCATTTTATCTGGTGTTACAACTTTTACAGTTACAAAGTAATCACCTTTACCGTAACCATGAACGTTTTGAACACCTTTTTCTCTCAATCTAAATTGTTTACCAGTTTGCGTACCTGCTGGAACTGTTAATGATACATTACCAGTTAATGTAGGAACAGTAATTTCATCACCAAGTGCAGCTTGAGGGAATGATAGATTTAAATCATAGAAGATATTGTCTCCATCACGTCTAAATTTACTGTGTGGTTTCACTCTGAACACAACATATAAATCGCCTGCAGGTCCACCATTTATACCTGGACCACCTTTACCAGCTAAGCGAATTTGTTGGTCGTTATCTACACCTTCAGGTACTTTCACTTTGATTGTAACTTTTTTGTTTTGAGTTCCTTTACCATGACAATCTGAACATTTTTCTTCAAATACTTGTCCAGAACCTTCACATTCAGGACAAACTTTTTGTGTTTGCATTCTACCTAGAATTGTATTTTGTTCAACTGTTACATGACCTTGTCCGTTACAGTACGTACAAGTTTTTTTATTAGTGCCAGGTTTAGCACCATTACCATGACAAGTTTCACATTCCACATCTTTACGAACTGTAATATCTTTTTCAGTACCAAATACAGCTTCTTCAAATGTTAATGTCATGCTATATTGTAAGTCATCACCTTGTCTTGGAGCGTTAGGATCTCTTCTAGCGCCACCGCCACCAAAGAATGATCCGAATATATCTTCAAAGCCACCGAATCCAGAGAAGTCTTGTCCTCCAAATCCTTGTGATCCACCGAAACCTTGTTGCGGACCACTATGACCGAATCTGTCGTATTGCGCACGTTTGTTTTCATCGCTTAGCACTTCATATGCTTCTGAAATTTCTTTAAACTTTGCGTCAGCACCTTCTTCTTGATTGATATCAGGATGGTACTTTTTTGATAATTTACGATAAGCTTTTTTTATTTCATCTTTAGAAGCATCTTTGGATACGCCAAGCACTTCATAATAGTCTCTTTTTGCCAATGTAATCTCTCCTTTACACACTGATTTATAATACGTATATGAATTAAAAAAGTCAAAGCCAATCACATTGACTTTGACTTTTTAATGATTAGTATTATTTTTTATCGTCTTCGTTGACTTCTGTATATTCAGCATCAACTACGTCATCATCGTTTGAAGTAGATTGGCCTTCAGCACCTTGTTGTGCTTGTGCAGCTTGTTCATACATTTTAACAGATAATTGTTGTACGATTTCTTGAAGTGCATCTTTTTTAGTTCTGATATCTTCTATATCAGTACCTTCAAGTGCTTTTTTCAATTCTTCTTTAGCTTCTTCAGCTTTAGCTTTTTCGCTTTCATCAACGTTATCGCCAAGATCAGTCAAAGTTTTTTCAACAGTAAATACCATTTGGTCTGCTTCATTTCTTAAATCGATTTCTTCACGACGTTTTTTGTCTGCTTCAGCATTTTTCTCTGCATCTTGAACCATACGATCGATTTCTTCATCTGATAATGATGAGCTTGATTCAATCGTAATTTTTTGTTCTTTGTTTGTACCAAGATCTTTAGCTGTTACATTAACGATACCATTTTTATCGATATCAAACGATACTTCGATTTGTGGCACACCACGTGGAGCTGGTGGAATATCCGTTAACTGGAATCGACCAAGCGTTTTGTTATCTGCTGCTAATTGACGTTCACCTTGTAATACGTGAATATCAACTGCTGGTTGGTTATCAGCTGCAGTAGAGAATACTTGAGATTTAGATGTAGGGATTGTTGTATTTCTTTCGATTAATACTGTAGATACGCCACCCATAGTTTCGATACCTAATGATAATGGTGTAACGTCAAGTAATACTACGTCTTTAACATCACCAGTGATTACGCCACCTTGAATTGCAGCACCCATAGCTACTACTTCATCAGGGTTAACACCTTTGTTAGGTTCTTTACCGATTTCTTTTTTGATTGCTTCTTGAACAGCTGGGATACGAGTTGACCCACCAACTAAGATAACTTCATCGATATCAGAATTAGATAATCCTGCATCTTTCATAGCTTGGCGAGTTGGACCCATTGTTCTCTCTACTAAATCGCTTGTTAATGATTCAAATTTAGCTCTTGAAAGTGTTGTTTCTAAGTGTAATGGACCATTTGCGCCACCAGAGATGAATGGTAATGAAATTTGAGTTGAAGATACGCCTGATAAGTCTTTTTTAGCTTTTTCAGCAGCATCTTTAAGACGTTGTAATGCCATTTTATCTTGTGATAAATCTATGCCATTTTCTTTTTTGAATTCTTCAACTAAATATTTAATGATAACGTCATCGAAATCGTCACCACCAAGTTTATTGTCACCTGCAGTTGCTAATACTTCGAATACACCGTCACCTAATTCAAGGATAGATACATCGAAAGTACCACCACCAAGGTCAAATACTAATACTTTTTGATCAGTTTCAGTTTTATCTAAACCGTAAGCTAATGCTGCTGCAGTTGGTTCGTTAATAATACGTTCTACTTCTAAACCAGCGATTCTACCAGCATCTTTAGTTGCTTGACGTTCTGAGTCATTGAAATAAGCTGGAACTGTAATAACAGCTTTTGTTACTTTTTCACCTAAATAACTTTCAGCAGTTGATTTTAAGTTTTGTAAAATCATAGCTGAGATTTCTTGTGGTGTATATTCTTTATCTTCAACTTTTTCTTTATAATCAGTACCCATATGACGTTTAACTGATTGAATTGTATTTGGGTTAGTTACTGCTTGACGTTTAGCAACTTCACCAACTTGTGTTTCTCCATCTTTAAATGCAACAACTGATGGTGTTGTTCTGTTACCTTCTGGATTTTGGATTACTTTAGGTTCTCCACCTTCTAATACTGAAACTACTGAATTTGTTGTACCTAAGTCTATACCTATTACTTTACTCATAAGAATTATTCCTCCAATTTATTATTAATTAATCATCGAGTTCATTATTCGTTTACTTTAACCATTGCTGGTCTTAAAACACGATCTTTCAATTTATATCCTCTTTGTAACTCTTCAGTTACAACACCTGATTCAAAGTCAGGATTATTATCTTGCATAACTGCTTGATGTACATTTGGATCGAATGGTTGATTGTATGATTCGATTTCTTCTAAACCATTATCTTTTAATGATTTAAGTAAATCGTTATAAACCATGTCTACACCTTTTTTGAAAGTTAAGAAGTCTTCAGACTCACCTTCTTGTTTAAGTGCACGATCCATATTATCTAGCGCAGGTAATACATCTGTAAGTACATGTTGTGCTTGATAATCTTTAATAATACTTGCTTCTTGTTTCATTCTACGTTTATAGTTTTCAAACTCAGCATATAAACGTAAGTATTTTTCTTCTTCTTCATTTGCTTTTTGTTTAAGTTGTTCGAGTTCAGCTTCCGGAATTTCGACTACTTTATCTTGCTCAACCTCTTCAACATTCTCTTCAGTTTCATTTGCTTCTACTTCTTCAGTAGCGACAGATTGAGTTTGATCGTTTGTTTCATCGAATTGTTCATTTTGCTTTTCTTCCGTCATTTCATGCCCTCCATTTTCTTTCCTTATTTAAAAATGATTCAAAAGTTGAATCACTTTGTTATAATGCATTGCAGTTGGACCAATAACGGCTAAATGACCAGTTATATCACCAGAAATTTCATAATTGGTACTAATAATTGAAATACCGTGTAAATCTTTATTAATTTCCTGTCCAATTTTGACACTTATCGAATCATTTGATGTTTCATTTAAAAATTGAGCGATACGTTCAGATTCAAGATACTTTAAAATCGATTGAATCATGGATACATTCGTTACATCTAACGCATCAATTAGGTGCATCTTACCACCTAGAAACATTTCTTCATTATGATCATTAATTTGCGTTAATAACGCTTGTTTAAAATTATTAATAAATTCATGATCAATGAATGACAACGATAATGATTCTAACGTTTTTATCATTGTAGTTAAAGTATTTTGCTTAAAATACTGGTTTAAGTAGTTCATAAATTTCTCAATCTGTAATTGATTTAAAGATTCATGAATTTGAATATGAACTTTCTCTACATAACCATCAGTAAATACAATGACGCCCATGAGATGAGTTGGGCTGACTCTCACAAAATGAATTTCAAATATAAATCTTGAAAATTTATTAGGTCCGAGTACTACAGTTGTATAATGTGATCGATTTGAAATTTCTAATGCTAACCATTTAAGCATTGCGTTTACATCATATTGATTTTTATCTTGAAAATGTTCAAACCAATTTAAGCTTTTCTTGCTTTGAGATTTATACTCAAGTAATTGATTAACATAATACTTAATTCCTTGTTCAGAAGGAATACGACCTGATGACGTATGCGTCTTCTCAAGAAGGTTCAAATCTTCTAATTGTTTCATTTCATTTCTAACTGTCGCTGGACTAATCGGCAATTGATGCCTTTCAATAATCGACTTAGAACCAATTGGTTGTCCTAACTCAACATAATCCTCAACAATTACATTCAAAATTTGTAATTGCCTCTCAGTAATCATGTCATCACCTCGATTAGCACTCTATCTTCCTAAGTGCTAATTATAATTTATCAAATTGGTCAAAGAAAGTCAACGTTAAAGCATTCAATTTTTATATCTTTTTTAAATACATATTTTTAGCTTAATAAAAACTTCTCAAACACTTCATTTCCGATTATTTGTCCGCGATTACTTAAGCGTAAATAGTCTTTCTCATCCAGTAGTAACTCTTGTTCGATGAGTTCTTTCACATGTTGACCAAATACATCTTCTATTGATTGGTCAAATTTATTCTGGAATTTAGTTTTTGACACACCTTTTGTCATTCTTAATCCAAGAAACATTTCTTCTTCCATTTGTTCTTTCAATGAAACTTCTGTACTTTGCAATACTGGCATTTTACCATTCATTAACTTCTTAATATATTGATTAACCGGATTAATATTTCCATAGCGCACACCATTAATATAGCCATGTGCACCTGCACCGAAACCATAATATTCTTCATTTTTCCAATATACTTTATTATGAAGAGATTCATGTCCTTCTTTCGAGAAGTTAGAGATTTCATATTGATTAAGGATAGAGCCTGCTAATTTCTTTTTCAAATGTTGATACATTTCTTCAC
The DNA here is from genome assembly GCF_045897195.1 of Mammaliicoccus sp. RAM2. Taxonomy (NCBI): domain Bacteria; kingdom Bacillati; phylum Bacillota; class Bacilli; order Caryophanales; family Staphylococcaceae; genus Mammaliicoccus; species Mammaliicoccus sp. RAM2. Next base: position 78,371 of record NZ_JBJNWI010000002.1, read on the forward strand.
CTAAATCTTCATTAGGTAATTTTAAACGCCCTTTTCTATATAAATTGTAGAATTGCGTCTTTGGTTCAAGTATAAGTGCATAACTTGAAATATGATCTACATCAAGTGATAGTGCTTTATTGAGTGAATCATCAAATTGTTCTATTGTTTGACCAGGTAAGTGAAACATAAGATCTAAACTTACAGAAGGGATTTTATGTTTTCTAGATAAAGTAACTGCTTTTTCAATATCGTCACTATGATGAGTTCTTCCTAATACTTTTAACAATTCATCATCAAATGTTTGAACACCTAATGATAATCTATTCACACCATATTGTTTGAGTAATTTTATTTTTGTTTCTGTTAATTCATCTGGATTAGCTTCAAAAGTATATTCTTTTGTAATCACAAATAAATCGTTAATCGCTTGAAGTAATCTTTCAAGTTGTGCTTCAGATAATGCTGTTGGTGTACCTCCACCTACAAATACTGTCTCAACTTCTTTATCTTTTCTCGTTGACATCTCTTTTATCAAACAATCTAAGTACTCATCTACCGGCTGATTAGCAATATAGAACTTATTAAAATCACAATAAGTACAAATTCTCACACAGAAAGGTATATGAATATATACACTTTTTGCCATATAAACGCTCCTTTAAAAATAGAAACAGCTACATATTATGCAGCTGTTTCAAAATTATTCTTCATCCATTTTAAGCACGGCTAAGAATGCATCTTGTGGAATTTCCACATTACCTACTGATTTCATCTTAGCTTTACCTGCTTTTTGTTTTTCAAGTAACTTACGTTTACGGCTAATATCTCCACCGTAACATTTTGCTAAAACATTTTTACCCATAGATTTAATGTTTGTTCGAGCTACTATTTTATTACCAATTGCTGCTTGAACTGGTACTTCAAATTGTTGTCTAGGGATTAATGTTTTTAATTTATCTACTATTGCTTTACCTCTATCGTATGCAAACTCTTTATGGACGATAAAGCTTAATGCATCCACTTTATCTCCATTTAATAAAATATCCATTTTTACAAGTTTACTTTCTTGATACCCGATTAATTCATAATCAAATGATGCATAACCTTTCGTATTCGATTTCAACTGATCAAAGAAATCAAATACGACTTCAGATAATGGAATTTCATAAATAATATTTACACGAATATCATCTAAATAATCCATCGTCTTAAAGTTACCACGTTTTTTCTGACAGAGTTCCATTACAGCACCAACATAATCATTCGGAACCATCATTGTTGCTTTAACATATGGTTCATAAATTCTGTTGATTTTTTGTGGGTCTGGAAATTGTGACGGGTTATCAATTTGTAATTTTTCGCCATCTGTTAATTCACATTCATAAATAACTGATGGTGCAGTCGCAATAAGTTCAATATTAAATTCTCTTTCAATTCTTTCTTGAATAATTTCCATGTGTAGTAAACCTAAGAAGCCTGTTCTGAAACCAAAGCCTAATGCTTGAGAAGTTTCAGCTTCAAATTCTAAAGATGCATCATTAAGTTGAAGCTTTTCAAGCGCTTCTCTCAAATCGTTATATTTACTATTATCAATTGGATATAATCCACAGAATACCATTGGATTCATCTTTTTATACCCTTTTAAAGGTTTCTCAGCAGGTCTGTCAGCTAAAGTGATTGTATCACCGACATTGGAATCTCCAACATTTTTAATTGAAGCTACAATGTATCCTACATCTCCGACAGATAACGTATCAACTGGAAGTTGTTTCGGTGTATTAATACCAACTTCAGTAACTTCAAATGTCTTACCTGTAGACATCATTTGAATTTTGTCTCCAGCTTTAACTGAACCTTCAACAACACGTATAGAAGAAATTACACCTCTATAAGCATCAAAAGAAGAATCAAAAATAAGCGCTTGTAGTGGGTTGTCTGGATCACCTTCTGGAGGTGGTACCATTTCTACAATTTTCTCTAATATGTCTTCAATTCCAATATTAGATTTAGCACTTGCGAGTACTGCATCACTTGCATCTAAACCAATAACGTCTTCAATTTCTTGTTTAACACGCTCAGGTTCAGCTGCGGGTAAATCAATTTTATTTACGACAGGTATTAATTCTAAGTCATTATCTAATGCTAAATAAACGTTCGCTAACGTTTGTGCTTCGATACCTTGTGCAGCATCTACAACTAAAATCGCACCTTCACATGCTGCAAGTGATCTTGAAACTTCATATGTAAAATCGACATGCCCCGGTGTATCAATTAAGTGTAAGATATATGTTTCCCCATCTTTAGCAGTATAATTTAATCGAACAGCATTAAGCTTTATTGTTATACCACGTTCTCTTTCAAGATCCATAGAATCTAATAATTGTTCTTTCATATCACGTGATTCTACACTTTTAGTATTTTCCAAAATTCTATCAGCTAACGTAGATTTACCATGGTCAATATGAGCAATGATAGAAAAGTTTCTAATTTTATTTTGGCGCTCTAGGCGTTTAGTTCTGTCCATTTGAACTCCAACTTTCTCGTTAATTTTACATGTATTAAATGTAAGTCGCATCTTTGATATGATACCGTCTTTATGAAATAAATGCAAACGTATTATCAAACTATCAATAAAGTGTTATGCTTTATAAGGAATGTGTAAATAATCATTGCACTTATGCCCTACATTTGATAAAATATTTTTTGTTGCAATCAAAAATTCTTTGATCACGGACAACATTTTTAGGAGGTGACTCTCATGCCAAACATTAAATCTGCTATTAAACGTGTTTCTGTTACAGAAAAGAAAGACGCTGCAAACATTTCACAAAAAAATGATATGCGTTCAGCTGTTAAAGCTGCTAAAACTGCAATCGAAAACAATGCTGAAAACAAAGCTGAATTAGTTTCATTAGCTGTTAAGAAAGTTGATAAAGCTTCTAAAAACAATCTAATTCATTCAAATAAAGCTGATAGAATTAAATCAAGCTTAATGTCAAAAGCTAACTAATTATGTAAGAGCGTGACACAGAACATTCTGTGTCACGCCCTTTTTTTGTGGAATGAAATTTCAAACTCAAGCTTTATATTTTTAAAATGAAAAGTTCTAGTATGAGCACTTTATCCATATATGAAGATTTCAATTGGTAATCTGTATCGGCACAAATATCGATAGTTGCTAATAATCGATCAAGTGATAGCTTTCTCGTAATACGAAGTGCCAGTTTAACCCTATATGGGTGTACACCAATCGTTTTAGCAATTTGTTGTTCGCTATAATGTTTACCAGCAAGAATTTTACATTGATAATACAAGCGATAATTACTTGTGATTAACGCTAAAAGCTTAATCGGCTCTTCTTTCATATTGATTAAGTCTTTCAGTAAATTAATAGACTTTTCTTTTTGACCTTTTTGAATATATTCCGTTAACAAAAATACATTCTGTTCTAGAGAACGACTCACAATTTCTTTAACGTCTTGTTTATTAATAACCGCTTCATCGCCAATAAATAACACTAATTTATCTAATTCTGCTTTAATAATGTTAAATTGAATACCTGTTAGTTCTAAAAATTCTATTAAAGCATCCTCTTTAATATCTTTATATTGATCATGCAAATAAGATTTAATCCACTGTTTAATTTCTTGTTCGGTCATTTGGTCAATTTTATTAAGTCTTGCATTCTTCTTAACTGTTTTAACGAGTTTCTTTCTTTCATCCAATTTCTCATTAAACACATCAAATACGACTAACGTTTCACCATCATACTGTTCAATAAATTGAATTAATTGATCGGTATTTTGATTGATTTGAGTACTAACTTTTTCTCCTGTAAAAATGTAAGCATTCTTAATATGTACGACTTTTTTGTCTGAGAGGAATGGTAAAGTTAATGATTCTTCTATCGCACTTGAAATAGGTGTTTCATATAAATCAAATTTAACATAATTAAAATCGTCTCTTTCTCCAGCTAAATATTGATTTATAATTTCGTCAGATTTTTTCTCGATAAGTGCATTTACTGCACCATAATTCAATACAATATTGTCTTCCAAAATAAGTCTCCCTCTCTTATAAAGTTCTAATTAAGTATAGCATTTTTAAGTTTAATATCATATAATGAAAGTAAGTATAGGAGGGAGTCATATGAACAGATTTGAAGGTGAAAATACTCAAGGGCGTAACAATGATGTTAAAGACTCTGGATTTGGATTTATAATTGGTTTCGTATTCTTAGCAGCAATTTATATTATTGCACAAGTATTCAGTCTACTACCAAACTAATATATCAAATCCATTTATATAAAGCTTACAAACGACTACTGTCGATTGTAAGCTTTTTTATTATGTTCTTGTAGTCCATTTGTCATAATCATATTGTCTTTATTGATTTCAAATTGTACCATTCCGTAATCTTGTGTATTGAACACTTTACAATCGCTTTGTTTAAGTTTATTTACAATGGCTTCTTTTGGTAGCCCATGCCTATTATGTCGACCAGAACTTATGACACAAAAATGTGGCTTTGCTTTTAATAAAAAGCTATCACTTGTACTTGTCAAACTACCATGGTGTGCTACTTTTAAAATATCATAATGCCCTTTAAGTTGACTCAAAATACTATTCTCTACTTTTTCTGTTGCATCACCTGTTGTTAATATCGTTCTGCCAAACATTGTGATTTCAGTAACGATTGATGTATCATTCTTATCTTCATAATTCAGACTATTTTGGTTGAAAAACTTATATGTCGATTCTCCAATCTTTAATTCACTCAAATTTGTGCTATCTACAATTTCTGTGTTTGTTTCTTTAACCTCTTCTAACAAATGTTTTAATTCACGATTGTCCCAAGTCTTCTTATTAATAATTAAATGTTTGATTGATACTTGTTTACTCAAAGTAGCTAATTCACCCATATGATCTGCATGTGGATGTGTGATGATTAAATAATCAATCTTTTGAAATCCCTTTTCTTTAAGTTCGGGCACGATTATTGAATCTGTATAATTTGATATCTTACTTCTAGTTTGCCATGGTTTCTTTTTCAATTTATCTTTACCACCAGTATCGATCATCACAATTTGATTTACATCATGGTGATAAGCAATCATTGCATCTCCTTGACCAATATCAAGAAATTTAAAAATAACCTCATTATGATTAAAATGGTATGTGATTGCAATGACTAACAATGTGAAAAGGAGTAATGATTTTATATATTTCTTTTTAAGAAATAACATTAAGACTAGCACTACAACAATGAGGACGATTAAATATATCCATTCGGATAGATTTCTTACGACTAACTCATTTATAGGGATGTGACTCATAACATCTATTAATTTAAAAGTTTGATTCATACAAATTTCTATTAACATCATAAATAAATTAGGAACTTTACCAAAAGTGGCAAATATCAACATGAATAACATCACAAGTGGAAAAATAATTAATTCAAAAAGTGGAATAAAAAGAAAGTTTGTGATAAACCCTAGCCATTGAAAAGCATTAAAGTGAATCAGTAATATGACAAATGAAGATAATTGAGATACGACATTAATCGTAATGATTTTGTGGATTGTATTGAAAGACTTTATAAGTGGTACACATAAAATGATAAACGTGGAGACGATATAGGATAATTGGAAACCAATATCGAAAATAATATGGGGATTATAAATTGTATAAACAATAAAAGTGATAGACAGTATTTGTAAAGCGTCTATTTTTATGACTTTATTCAAAATCATATAAACCATTACTACTCCTACTGCTCTAAGAACACTCGGACTTAAACCAGTTAAAACAGCATATATAGGTAATAAAATAAATATCATATTCTCGGCATGATGATATTTGATGTTCATCCTAAGTAATAATTTAAATAAAAATATATTTAACAAAGCGACATGCGATCCACTTACAGCATATAAATGATATATACCTATTTTTTTAAGTTGATCTATTCTTTCTTCATTTAAATAACTTGTATCACCTAACGTGAGCGCAATAATATCGTCAACACCATCTATATCAAGTTGTTTCATCTCATGAATTAAATTCGTTCGATATAGTTGAATACGTTCAATCATATTTAATGGTCGATTCGAACAAGTATTTAAAAATAAGTTTTCTATCTTAATAACACCTTTAATATCATGATTTTGCAAAAACTCAAAGTATTGAAATTTTAATGCGTTAGTATTAGGCAAAGTTGAATTAACAGAGTAAGTAATACGACAATTTTTTAAATAAGGCATTTGCTTCAAAAGTTTAAGCTTTTCTTTTTCATTTTTAATCGTATAAAATGCTTTAAACGTTTGATTATGGATTTGTCCTTCAGCTTGAAAGCCATCTCCATCAAGCGTTAACTTATCTCCAAACTGAATAACTTCAGTATAATTTTCATGATTTTTTGAAACGTTAAATGATTCGTAATATTGCAATGGATCATTCGGATAAATTAAGTAACCTATAATAAAAAATATAAAGCTCATCACCAAAATTTTTAATGATTGCCATTTAATATAGCAACTTATAACTAAGATAATGAGCATGAATATACTTACATAAGGATGTAAAAAGAAAATTAAACCGGACAATAAATAAAGTGCAAAATAAAACCACATCTTAAATATTAGTCCTTACTTCAAATATTTAATAATGTCTTCTGGATGGAAATTAATTTTTTCGTAGTGTACACCAGACTGTTCTAACAGTTGTATTGCATATGTATGATTATGATAATCGTCAGCATAATAAATTTGTTTAATACCAGCTTGTATAATTGATTTCGTACAGTTTAGACAAGGGAAATGTGTAACATAAATAGTTGCACCTTCAGAGGAAACACCTAACTTAGCACATTGTATAATCGCATTCATTTCAGCATGAATAGTTCTTATACAATGACCGTCCACTACAAGGCAGCCATTATCTATACAATGTTCTTCTCCTGAAACAGACCCATTATATCCACCAGCAATCACTCTATTATCTTTAACGATTGTTGCACCGACAGATAATCTTTCACATGTTGACCTTAATGATAATAGATGACTTTGAGCCATAAAGTATTCTTTCCATTCAATTCTATCCATTACACATCGACCTACCTTTCATTTATTCTTATTGTAAAATTTAACAAGTATAAATGCAATTCAATTTAAAATGATAAAATCTTTTAAACTTTCAACTGTTTTATCTCCGAATCCTTTTACCTTTTTTAAATCATCCACAGTTTTAAATTCTCCATTTGTTTCTCTATATTGAAGAATGGCATCTGCTTTACTCGGACCGATACCGGGTAACTTTTCAATTTCCGATTTATCTCCTGTATTAATATTGACTTCTACTTTATCATTTGTAGATTGGTTTGTATTAACACTAGGCACATGTTCGCCGTTTATTGGAACATATATATACATTTGATCTTTAAGTCTTTCTGATAAATTGATTTTAGACAAATCTGCATTATGCTTTGTTTGAGCTTTCTTTAATACATCATGCACGCGTTCCTTTGAAGACATTGTATATGTATTTGGAAAATTAACAGCTCCTTTCACATCTACTACTACGTTTCTATTAACATCTTTAGTAGATTTAGATTCATCTATTTTATCAAAATCCTTCTCTTCTGAAGACCTTAGTTTAACTTCATTTGATGTATCTTGTTGATGAATGATAGCTTCATTATCATCATTACCAGTGAAAAGGCTATTACAAATGAAAAATAATACAACAATCATGATGATAGCAAGTTGGTAATTTTCTATTAACCAATCCTTACTTTTATGAATATATTTCAAAAAAACACCTCCTACATAATTAAACGTAGGAAGTGTTCTAAATTACTTTCGTGCAACTATAAAATGTCTATCGCCATTTTCATTAAATTGATCAATATTGAAATCAGTAAATACACTTTCAACTTTAAATCCAGCAAAATCTAAAAGTTGTTTATAAAGATCGATTTCATATGTGATTTGATAATGTTCTTCATCGAATCGTTCATAAAGTCCATCTTCTCTTTCGATGAAAAATGACATTTGATGATATACACTGTTAGGTTCTTCACCAGCAATTGCTTGCCACGCTAAAGTTAATTGTTCTGTTTCATCAATATAGTTACGGTTATTAAATTGGTGATTCATCTTATATAGTGAGTGCACATCAAATATAAGTAATCCACCATCATTTAAAAATTGATTAACATAGTTAAATACTTGAAGAACTTCTTCAGGGTCTGTTATATAGTTCAAGCTGTCACAAAAGATGGTAATTACATTGTAACTTTGAGGTAAGTCCAAATCTCTCATATCTTGGCAATACCAATTAATATTAGGATTACGACTTTCAGCTACTTCTAACATCTCTTCACTTAAATCAAGACCACTTACGCGACCATATTCTAGTAATTGCTCTGTTAAGCGTCCTGTACCACAACCAATATCCAAAATATCGTTATCATTACCTGTAACATAATGACCAACAATCTGTTTCCATTTATCATATGGTTGATCTTCAGTTAGAAGGTCATAATAATGACTCATACGATTGTATGCCATTATTGTGCTACCTCATTTAGTGTAATAATTGGTGCGTCTTTATATAATCTTTCTAAGTCGTAGTAATCACGTTCTTCTCTATGGAATACGTGTACAACAACGTCACCTAAATCAATTAATACCCATCTAGCTTCATTAAAGCCTTCTAGTCTTTTCACTAATACTTCATTTATTTCAGCTTCATCTTTAACATTTCTTGCTATAGCTTGAACTTGTTTGTCACTATTACCATGACATACAACAAAATAATCAGCTATATCGCTAATACCTTTCATATCAATTGCAATAATATCTTCAGCACGTTTATCATCACATGCTAGTAACGTTTGTTTCATTAAATCATTTGAATTCATTTAACCATTCCTTTATTGTTCTGAATGCATATTATAATAATTTAAGCATTCTATAGTTTTTAAATGTACTGTTTTATCCTTATTAATTAAGTGTAACACTGTACGTTTTGATATTTCGTAAACTGCTTTATCCAAGTTGCGTTCTTTAAAGACAATATCTCTAATTTCATCTACACCTGGAGTTGTTCTTTTAGGTTCAATATAATCAGCTATAAAAATTATTTTTTCAGTCTTATTCATTTGTGCTCTACCAGTCGTATGACTATATATAGCGTAATAAATTTCTTCATCATTTATATCATATTGATCTTTAAGTCTTGCAGCAGCAACTGGTCCGTGTAATATTTCTGAGCCATAACTTAATAAATCTTGCCCTAGTTCATATTGCGTTACACTTTGATATAACGCTGAAAGTTCTTCATATTTACATAAATCATGCAGGATTCCTGCTAATTCAACTTTTTTAATATCACCATCAAAGATTTCTGCCATTTTCTTACCAGTTTCGGCTACTCTCATAGAGTGATTATATCTTTTTGATGGTAACGTTTCTTCAACCAATTTGACTGCTTTTTTAATTTTCATACAATCGTCCCCTTTTGATATATCTTTCAATTCGTGGCGTAACGAGCATCTTTATAGATTGACGATTTTTACATCTATTGCGAATGTCTGTTGAGCTTACATCAATTCTTGGAATGTGCAATGCTAACATGCCTTCTTTTACATCTTGTTTATCAACTTCTCTATTAACAACGACAAATGTTAACAATTCTTTTAATTCTGCAATGTTTCTCCATTTATGCAAATTCTCGTATTGATCTGAACCGATTACAAAATATATTTGATAATTAGGAAATTCTTGTTTAAATTCTTTAATCGTATCAAATGTGTAGCTCGTACCTTTTCTATTAAGTTCTCTCTCATCAACTTCACCGAATTGCAAATCTTCAATAGCTAATTCTAACATTTTTACACGTTCTGATTCTATTAAATAAGATTCGTTATGTTCTTTAAGTGGTGATTGATAACTTGGTAAGAAAATAAATTTATCAGGTTGAACAAATTGATATGCTTCACTCGCAACTAACATATGTCCAATATGAATTGGGTTAAATTGACCTCCATAAATCATGAGCTTTTTCATAATATTATGGTAGTTCTAATCTTTTATTTTCTTTAGATTCTTTATATAAGACAATAATATTACCGATAAGTTGTACGAGTTCAGCACCTGCTTGTTCAGCTATTGATTCAGCTACTTCTTTATGATCGTCCATATTATTTTGTAAGATATGAATTTTGATCAATTCTCTTTTTTCAAGTACGTCTTGCACTTGGTCTATCATATTGTCATTTAATCCGCCTTTACCAATTTGGAAAATTGGATCTAAATGATGCGCTTCTTTTCTTAAATATCTCTTTTGTTTACCTGTTAACATAATGATCTCCTTTTAAGTTCCTCTTGTACTTTATTTCTCATTGATTCTATTTGAGCTTCTTGCCCAGTCCATATTTTAAAGCTTTCTGCTCCTTGATAAACGAACATATCCAATCCGTTATAAATTGCAATACCTGCTTGTTCACATGCTTGCAGTAGCGGTGTCTTTTCAGGAATATAGATGATATCACAAACTAAACTATTTTTACATATCTTCTCCACAGGAATAATGAATTCACTATGCTGTGTATTCATGCCTACCGGTGTCGTATTAATAATAATATCAAATGTGTGAAGAACAGATTGAACATCTGTTAGACTTATTGCATTTATATCAATTTGCCATTTATCAAATCTAGACATCGTTCTATTTGCCACTGTTATTTTATGATTCGTAAACTTCTGCATTTCCGAAACAATACCTTTACTCGCACCACCAGCACCTAAAACTAAAATTTTTCGATCTTGTATGCTACCGTAATGTTCAATTAAACCTTTAACAAAACCAATACCATCCGTATTATAACCAATCCATTTATTATCTTGTATTAGAACGGTGTTAACAGCACCAATATGCTTAGCATTTGAAGATACTTCATCTAAATAAGGCAAGATGGATTCTTTATGCGGTATTGTAATATTAAAGCCGTCTAATGCTTTTTCATTTATGATTTCTTTAATATGTTTAAATTGTTCTGGTGGAATATCTAAAGCACCATATTCATCTTCCCTGCCTAATGCTTCAAAATTTGCTGCGTGCATAATCGGTGAAAGTGAATGGCTAATAGGATGTCCGATAACTCCAAACTTCATTTAATTCACCTCTTATAAAATAGATGTTCTTAATGTAACTTCGACTTCTTTTGGTGCAGTAACATGTATTTCTGCCCCTGCATCTACAGTTACAAATCCTAATCCTGAAATCATAACATCTTTTCTTTCAGATTCAGTTGTAATCTCAGTTGTTTTTAAGTTATCGAAGTTAAAGTTCGTTGGATCATATGGTGGTTTAAGAAGTTCACCAATTTGACGTTTCCATAAATCTTCAGCGTTTGATAACTTTGTTCTATGAATGTTTAAGTCGTTTGATACAAAACATGTTAAAGAACGTCTACCGCCACTTACATAATCTACTCTAACTAAGCCACCTAAGAATAAGCTTTGTTCTTCGTTTAATTGATAAACTTTAGGCTTAATTTCTTTTTTAGGCATTACAACTTTCAATTCTTTATCTGTAACGTAGTGCGTCATTTGATGACTTTGAATAATACCAGGTGTATCAAACATATATGAATCATCATCTAATGGAATATCAATCATATCTAATGTTGTACCAGGGAAATGACTCGTTGTAATAACTTCTTTTTCACCGACACTCTTTTCAATCAATCTATTGATTAATGTAGATTTACCAACGTTTGTTGTACCTACTACATAAACATCTTTACCTTCTCTAACTTTCTCGATAGTTGATAGTAATTCATCAATTCCTTGATTTTTATATGCAGAAATCAGTACAACTTCGTCAGGATTAAGTCCAAAATCTTTCGCACGATTTCTTAACCAAATTTCGACTCTTCTTTTATTAATGGCTTTAGGTAAGATATCCATTTTATTCGCAACAAGTACGACTTTTTTCTTACCTACTATATCTTTTAAGCGATGTATCATTGATCCTTCTAGATCAAATACATCCACAACATTGACGATTAAACCATCTTCATTGTGAAGAGATTTCAACATATTTAGAAAATCTTCACTTGTTAAATCAACATCTTGGACTTCGTTATAATTTTTAAGTCTAAAACATCTCTTACAAATGACATCTTCTTTATTCAAACTTGATTGTGGAACGTATCCAGCTTCATTCGGATTTTCAGATTGAAGTGTTGCACCGCAACCAATACATTTAGCAAACTCTGTCAAATTTATTCCTCCCAGTTAATTAAACCTTTTCTCTTAAAGTAATTTAAAAATCTTCTTTCTATTAATCGATTGAATTTCGTAACAAAACCATCTGTCTTTTTCACAGGTACAACCATAATCGTATATAATCCGTTTCTATTTCCACCAAACACATCTGTTAACATTTGATCCCCAATAACAACTACTTCAGACTTATTGACGTTCATTAAATTTGCTGCTTGTCTAAAAGCTTTACCACGTGGTTTACGTGCTTTAAAAATATAATCAATATTTAATGTTGATGAAAATGACGCAACACGTTCTTGATTATTATTAGAAACAATCGTAACTGTTATACCATTATCTTTCATATTTTCAAACCAATTTCTCACTTCATCAGTTGGATCTTTAACATCCCAACCAACTAATGTATTATCTAAGTCCGTGATAATTGCTTTTATATTTTTAGATTTTAAATGTTCAGGTTCGATATTAAAAACTGTTTGAACATATTCATTTGGTAAAAAATATTTTGTAAATAATCCCATTATTACACCTCAATATTATCTTTTATTTTAACATAAATTATATTTACATTCCTTTTAGTTGAATACAAAATAAAAGTGTTGCAAATCACTTACGATTCGCAACACTAAATATTATTCTGTAATTTCACGGTCAGAAGATTTTTCAACTTCTGTATTCGCATAAATCACATAACCAACAAGTGCTGTAGCAATGACAGCGATAGCCATTAATATTAACATGAAACTGCCTCCTTATGCCACTCTATTTAATAATAATTTTACAATTTTACTAGAATTGACGCAAGCTACTTTTAAAAATTCTTCAAAAGTAACATCAGATTCCTTATCTGCTAAATCTGAAACAGCTCTCGTAACAATAATAGGCACATTATATTGGTAACAAGTTTGAGCAATTGCACCAGCTTCCATCTCTACGACACTCGCAGTAGGAAAGTTAGATTTAATCACTTTGCGCTGATCAATTGAGCCAATGAAACTATCACCTGTAGCAACTTCACCAACAATACCATTTAAATCAAGCTGTTCTATTGATGATTTAGCTAAGTCAATTAATTCCTTATCAGTTTCATAAAATTCTGGCATACTTGGTACTTGTCCCAATTTATAGCCAAATGCCGTTGCATTAACATCATGATAATAAACTTTATTACTAATAATGATATCACCAATATTTAATTCGCTATCAACAGAACCTGCTGAACCTGTATTAATGATTAAATCTGGTTTAAATTCATTGATAAGTAATGTTGCTGTAATTGCAGCATTTACTTTACCAATACCACTTTGTGCTAATACAACTTGTTTATCTTCTATATTACCTTTATAAAAAATAACATGTGCAATTTGGATTGTTTCTCTATTTTCAATAGATGACTTTAATATTTCTACTTCTTCTTCCATTGCTCCAATAATACCAATCATGCTTTATCACTCCATCATATTCATTCAATATTTATATTAACATAATTAGTATACTTTGAAATAAGTTTTTAACTATTCCACAAACTTTGTAAGCCTTGTAATGATAATACCCCTGCTATTAATGTTGTAAGAACAGCAACTATACCGAGTACAATCATCCATGTTGGATGTTTATAGTCACCAACGATACTTTTCTTCTTAGAAGCAATTAAAATTGTTCCTAAAGTTACTGGTAAAATCAAACCGTTCAATGCACCAGCAATAATCAATAATTTAACTGGCTTACCAATTGTTAAGAATACAATAGATGAAACGACTATAAAGATAATAATAACTAAGTTTCTATGATTTTTAATAGATGGATGTAAAGATTGAATAAATGTTGTACTTGTATATGCACAGCCAATTACGGATGATAATGCTGCTGCAAATAATACAACACCGAATACTTGTTTACCGACAGGTCCTAATACATGTTCAAATACAGAAGCTGGTGGATTGTCTGGGTTTAAAGTGAACCCTGTAACAACAACACCAAGTACTGCTAAGAATAAAAATGTTCTCATAATACCCGTTGTTAATATACCTGAAATAGCAGCTCTATTTACAAATGGTATATAGCCTTTTCCAGTTATACCTGCTTCTAACAATCTATGAGCACCTGCAAATGTAATATAACCACCAACAGTTCCACCTACTAATGTGATGATAGGAACAATGAGTTTACTAATATCATCAGGTACAATCATTTTTTGTGCCGCTTCGACAACTGGTGGTTTTGTTAATACCATTACATAAGCAACAATAGCAATCATAAGTACACCTAATATTTGTGTAATAATATCTACGACTTTTTGTGCGTTTTTAACAACAAATATTAAAATCGCTAATACGCCTGTAATACCTGCACCAATTCTTACATCTAAACCGAATATCGCATTAAGTCCTAGCCCAGCACCTGCAACGTTACCGATGTTAAATGCTAGTCCACCAATAGCGATTAATATTGCGATAAATGTACCTAACCCCTTAAACACATCATTCGCGATATCTTGTCCACCTTTACCTACAACTGTGATAACACGCCAAATATTAATTTGTGCACCAATATCAATCAGTATAGATGCAAGAATTGCAAATGCAAAGCTTGCAAGAAATTGCTCAGTAAAAACTGCCGTTTGAGTTAAGAATGCTGGTCCAATAGATGAAGTAGCCATTAAGAATACTGCACCCCATAGAATTCTTCTATGCTTATTTGTTATTTCAAACGGTTGATTTAACTCCTCATACCCTTTATTTTGCTTCATACACTTTCCTCCTATTTCATTGCACTAATTTCTATGCCTTCAGCTTTAAACTGTCGAATAATTTCTTGAACAAAATCTAAAGCATGTTGTCCGTCTCCATGTACACAGATTGTATCTGCTTCAATCGGAATTTCATTTCCATTTATCGTGATAACTTTAGATTCTTTAACCATTTTAATTACTTGTGCGACAGCTTTGTTTGTATCTTTTATAAGCGCGCCTTCTTTTTTTCTAGAAACTAGTTGGCCATTATCTTCGTATGCACGATCAGCAAATACTTCACTCTTATATGTTAAATTATGACGTTTACATGATTCGATCAATTCACTATTAGATAAACCAACAAATAATAATTGATTATCAAAATCTTTCACTGCTTTAACAATTGCATCGGCAATTTCTGGATCTTTAGCACCCATTTGATACAATGCGCCGTGTGGTTTAACATGGTGAATTTTTGTTTGATGTATTTTACAAAATCCAGCTAATGCACCTAATTGATAAATGACTAGATCATAAACTTCCTCTGGTGTAACATCTATGTTTCTACGACCAAATCCAATTAAATCTTGAAATCCTGGATGAGCACCAATATGTACATCATGTAGAACAGCCAATTTAACTGTTTCATTCATAACGTGTTGATCTCCTGCATGAAAACCACATGCTACATTTGCAGAAGTGATTAAAGGTAATATACTTTCATCATTACCAAGTTTATAGTTACCAAAGCTTTCTCCTAAATCACAATTCAAATCAACTTTTACCATAATACCATCTCCTTAAACGATTTTATGTTCATGTAGAAACTTAATTGTTATATCATTTTTAATATATGGTTCATAGCTCAACACGCGATATAAAAAGTCTAACGTTGTCGGAAAACCATCAATGACCGTTTCTTCTAACGTACCTTTCATTTTTTCAATTGCTTCAAGTCTATCTTCACCTTTAACAAGTATTTTAGCGACTAATGAATCATAGTAAGGTGGAATTTGATAACCATCATATAACATACTGTCTACTCTCGTATTAAATCCATTAGGTAAATGTAATGCTTGAACAACACCTGCTGCTGGGCGGAATTGTTTTTCTGGATTTTCAGCATTAATACGACATTCAATCACATGCCCATCAAAATGGATATCCTCTTGTTTAATTGTTAACTTCTCACCATTAGCTACTAATATTTGTTGCTTTATTAAATCGACACCTGTTAATAATTCTGTAACTGTGTGTTCAACTTGAATACGTGTATTCATTTCTAAGAAATAATATCCGTCATCTGTTAATAAAAATTCAATCGTTCCAGCACTTTCATAATTACAAGCTTTAGCGGCTTTAACAGCATCAGCATGTAGTGAATTTCGCGTTTCTTGATCTAGTGCTGCACAAGGTGCTTCTTCAATTAACTTCTGGTTCTTTCTTTGAATTGAACAATCACGTTCACCTAAATGAATCGCTTCACCATGTTTACTCGCGAGTATTTGAACTTCCACATGTCTAGCTTCATCAATAAATGTTTCAATATACACACGTTTATCTCCAAAGTATTTTTCACCTTCAGATTGAGCTTCTTTAAAGAATTGTTCAAGTTGGTCAGGTTCTTGTACGATTCGAATACCTTTACCACCACCACCACTAGCAGCTTTTAATACAAAAGGATACCCAACTTTTTGAGCAACTTCTTCTGCTTCATTTACTGACTTTACTTCTCCAATAGAGCCAGGAATAATCGGTACGTTAGCGTTGTACATTGTTTCTCTTGCTTTTATTTTATCTCCCATTAAATCCATCGTGTTATAACTAGGTCCAACAAAGATAATATTTTCTTCATCTACTCTTTTTCTAAATGTCGTAGATTCTGATAAAAATCCATACCCAGGATGTATAGCATCTGCCTTACTCATCTTACAAGCTTCTAAAATGCGTTCAATATCTAAATAACTGTCACTTGATTGACTTGGCCCAATACAAATGGCTTCATCAGCTAATTGTACGTGTAAACTATCTTTATCTGCTTTGGAATAAATTGCGATTGTTGTAATATTCATCATTCTACATGTTCTAATAATTCTAACCGCAATTTCGCCTCTGTTTGCAATCAGTAAACGCTTAATCATAAAAATCCCCCTTATTTCAATGTGATAATCGTTTGTCCGTATTCAACAGGATCCCCATGATTAATTTGTATATCATTAACGATACCGTCATACTCACTTATAACTTCATTGAGCACTTTCATTGATTCGATATAACCGACAACTTGACCTTCTTTCACTTCATCTCCCACTTTAACAAGTGGATTTTGCAAAGTTTCTTCATCTTGTAAATAAAATGTTCCAAGAATTTCCGCTTCAATTGTATTGAGCTGTTCTTCTTGTTTTGAAGTTGGCGTGCTTTCTTCAACATTATTAACTGGCGTTGTAGTGACGATATTTGAAGTTGATTTTAAGTCTAACTCAACTTCGACAGTTTCATCTTTATATTTCATATAATTTACTTGATTTTGTTTCATGAGTTTAATAAGTTCTTCTATCTTTTCAATATTCATGATTGATTCCCCTTTATAAGTTTTGCTATTTTTTTAGATTTAGGACGAATATTGCTTAAATCTTTATATTTTTTCAGTTTAATGTCATCTATATCTGCTTCTAATTGTTTAATATATGTTTGATATTCAAGTGTGGCATCTTTAAATGAAATCCATTTAAAAGTAATGCTATCATTTGCTTTTAATTGAGATAGCTTTTCTCTTCCTATAAAACTAACTGTAGCAATCTTTGTATAACCACCTATCGTCTGACGATCATTAAGCAATATAATAGGCTGTCCATTAATAGGAACTTGTACACTACCTGGTGCAATCGGTTCAGAAATAATATCTGCGTTATGCTTATGTACAATTGGTTCATCCCCATTTAATCGATAACCCATACGATCTGACATTTCTGATATTGTATATGATTGATTAACAAGTTGGGCATGCGATTCTGATGTAAATTCATCAAATTGTAAACCTTCCATAATTGGAATAATGTTTGCATCTTCTAATTGTTTGATATTAAACGTATTACCTATAATGTCATGGTTAATTGTTTTATCTTTGAATTTCAAAACATCATTTCTGTTTAATGTTCTTCCATTCATACCACCTATGCCACTTCTAGTATGTGTCGATACACTGTCTAATATCGGTTCAATATTTAAAGATTTATGAAAAGCTAAATAGCCTCTCGCCCCAGATGAAATAGTCTTTATATTGAGCACTTGCCCTTTTTCTACATAAATTGCTGTATTTACTGGTATTGTTTGATCATCAAGCTGTATATCAGCATCATACGCAACAAATGCAACGATGTTCGGTTCTTCAAATTTCAATGTAGGACCATTTAAAGTCACTTCTAATACAGGTGCATTGTCATTATCCACTAAAGCATTCGCGATTCTGTATAAATATTGATTCATAACACCCGCTTCAGAAAATCCATCTTTTTCAAACTTTGATCGACCAATATCTTGAACAGTCGTAAACAAACCGGGTTTTATACATTTCATTTCAAATCACCTACTAACTGACGATAATCAAATGTGCCATTTGCAATTTCGTCTTCGATTCTTGTAAATTCTTCTTGATGAATAGCTTTAAAAGCAATATAGTCTCCAGCTTCATATAAAATCATAGGCTCTCGATTTAAGTTGAAAACATCTATTGGCGTGCGACCAATAATTTGCCATCCGCCTGGTGATGATTTCGGATAAAGTCCTGTTTGATTATTTGCAATTCCAACAGATCCTTGGACGATTTTACTTCTTGGCGTTTCTTTTCTTGGTGTATGTATTATCTTATTTAAACCTCCTAAAAATGGAAAGCCGGGTAAAAATCCTATTGCATAAATTAAATAATTTTCTTCCGTATGTATTTGAATCACATCTTCTTCAGTTAATTGTGCATGCTCAGCAACAATATTTAAGTCTGGTCCAAATTCACCACCATATACAACTGGTAATGTTATCAATTTCTTCGAATGTGATGCATTTTCTTGATCAAGATTTAAATGATGTAAGTCTAGTTCATGAAGGACTGTTTCGTATGTATAATGTTTCGCATCAAATGCGACCATGATTGATCGATATGATGATGTCACACTCATAACAGCAGGATGCTGCAATGATTCAATATGTAATGCGATTGTCGAAATTTTATTCCTTATTTCTGGACTGATTTCATTTTGTTCATAAATCATAAAATGCGTCTCACTCACTTGCTTAATATCCAATTTTACCACCCCTTTGTTAACGCTTTTAATAATCAGATAATTAAATCAATTATACTTTATCATAATACCATGATTTATATATAAAAAAAAAGCTGTAAAAACGTTTGTTTCATACGTTTCTACAGCTTTTCTATTAAATTATTATACGATTAATCGATTTTTACGATTTTAACTTTCATTTCGTTACCATTTGGTAATGGAACATTCACTTCTTCGTTCAGTTTTTTACCAATTAAAGCTTTAGCAATTGGAGACTCATTAGAAATTTTACCTTCAAATGGATCTGCTTCTGCTGAACCTACAATTTTGTAGCTTTCTTCTTCGTTACCTGGAATTTCAGTAAATGTTACAGTTCTACCGATTTGCACGTCATTTTTTGAACCATTATCTTCAATAATTTGAGCATGACGAATCATGTTTTCAATTTTTTGAATTTCTTGTTCAATGAAACCTTGCTCATCTTTAGCTGCATCATATTCAGAGTTCTCAGATAAGTCACCGAAACTACGTGCTACTTTTATTTTTTCAACGACTTCTGGTCGCTTAACTGTTTTTAATTCTTCAAGTTCTTTTTCTAATTTGTTAAAACCTTCCTGTGTCATAGGAAATTCTTTTTGTGTTTCCATTCTTCCATCTTCCTTTACTTTAAAATTATTTAAATATTTTTAACTAACGATTGAATTTTCGTAGTCATAATATCAATAGCTACCTTATTACTACCACCTTCAGGGATGATGATATCCGCATATTTCTTGGTTGGTTCAATAAACTGGATATGCATCGGTCTTACAACTGATAAGTATTGATCAATTACTGATTCCATCGTACGTCCTCTTTCTTTAATGTCTCTCGTTAAACGACGTAAAATTCTTAAATCAGCATCAGTATCAACATAAATCTTAACATCCATTAAATTACGTAAATCTTCATTTTCAAGCGCGAATATGCCTTCAAGTATAATAACATCTTTAGGTTCGAATCTAATCGTTTTATCGCTTCTCGTGTGATTTGAATAATCATACGTAGGAACTTCAATTGCATGTCCATCTTTAATTCTTGTTAAATCTTGTTTCAATCTTTCATTATCGAAAGCAAATGGATGATCATAGTTCGTCTTCAATCTATCTTCAAAAGACATATGTGATTGATCTTTATAATAGTAATCTTGTTCTATTAATGCAACACTATATCCATCTAAATTTTTCATAATTTCGGATGTTACAGAAGTCTTACCTGAACCAGAACCCCCTGCAATACCTATAATTGTAGTCTTTCCCATCAAACGATTCCCTTTCTCATCATGTTATTTGGATAAATCTGACGATCCACTTTTATTTGAATGACTTGAAGTGGATGTCTGGCTGCGTCAAGCTCTTCACCATTTTCATCATATATCTTATCAATGACTTGAGTGAAGTTTTCAATTTCAGGTCCAAAAAATTCAATTTCTTGCCCTGGTTTGAAATAATTTCTTTGTTGGATGGTAGCTATTTGTGATACTTCGTCATAGTCTAACACTAAACCACAAAAATCAAAAGGTGTTTTTTTATTTGATTCATGTCCAAACATTTGTTCTTCGTAATGTGGTACTCCTTCGAAGAACGCAGGCGCAGTATCTCTATTCGCACATTTATCTAATTCAATCAACCACCTAGGATCAATTTTAAAGTTTTCTGGATCCTCAGCATAGCGATCAATTACTTTGCGATAAACAGATACAACGGTAGCAATATAATGAATAGATTTCATACGACCTTCAATTTTTAGAGAATCTATACCGATGTCCATCATTTTAGGTATAGATTCAATTAATTTCAAGTCTTTTGGACTCATTGCAAAAGGCGTGATCTCATTACCATCGAAATATGGCTCTAATTCTCCATCTTCTTCTACTGAAATTAAATCATAATCCCATCTACAACTTTGGCAACAACCACCTCTATTTGAGTCTCTTGCTGTCATGTGATTACTTAATGTACATCTACCAGAATATGCAATACACATTGCACCGTGTATAAACGTTTCAATTTCGATATCAACTTTTTCTTTCATTTCGCGCATTTCTTCAGCACTCGTTTCACGAGCTAGAACGACTCTCTCAAGTCCCTCTTCTTTCCAATATTGAACTGCACGGTAATTTGATAAAGATTGCTGTGTACTTAAATGAATTTCTAAATTAGGTGCAACACGTTTACATGTTTCTATAATAAGTGGGTCGGCAACTATAATACCGTGCGCACCCGTTTCATTTAGATTTTTTAAATATGCTTCTAAACCAGGTATATTTTCATCATGTGCAAAAATATTTGTTGTGACATAAATTTTTGCGCCATATTTTGCTGCAAACTGGACGCCTTCTTTTATTTCTTCCATCGTAAAGTTATCAGCATTTGACCTTAAACCATATTCTTGTCCACCAAGGAACACTGCATCCGCGCCATAATGAACAGCAATTTTGAGTTTTTCTAAATTCCCTGCAGGCGCTAGAAGTTCTGGTTTTTTTATCTTTGTTTGACGACTTGCGCCAATAGGTTCTAGAACTTTCATATATATCATTCCTTTAATATAACTTAATAAACTGTTTGTTTGAACATAAATCCTTGATCCATTGGACGATGATCTTTTTGAACCTCTTCAATTGGTTCTACTAACATAAATTTTTCATCTTCATATAACTCTGGATCTTCGTTATATAAGTCGATCGCTTGTCTATATTGCTCAGTCGCGATATTAATATATTCTTCTGTTTGAAGGACGCCATCTATCTTAAACGCATCAATTTGTGCTTCTAGTAAGTCCTCTAAGTCTTCGATTAAGCAAATATCATTCGGACTCATAATGTGGGTACCATTATAATCTTCATAAATTGGATATTTATTACTTCTTTCTTCATCATATAAAAGCATGTCTTTATTTTCTTTACGGTTTTCAATTTTCATGACTTTATCTTGATACATAAAGTAATTACCAAGTAACTTTCTTTTAGACTGGAACATACAAGTCATGCCGTGTACTTGAACTTCTATTTCGACATTACTTTTTCCTTTAATTTCTAGTACTTCTTCAATACTTAACTCACGAGCCAACACCGCTCTAGCTGAACCTCTATCACCCCAATAATTACATTGAAAATGATTTGTCACGATTGTTTCAGCATTCCAATTTAAAGGTATAGGATTCTCACGATTTTTCATTGCCATAACGACTGCTGGATCGCCAAAAATTATTCTATCTGCTTTTAACTCATGTAACAGATCTATATAAGACTCCAAATCATCAATATGTTCATTATGGAAAATACCATTTACCGCTACGTATGCTTTTTTACCATGATCATGGATTAGCTTAATAGCTTCACGAAGTTCTGGCTCTTTAAATTCACCAGCAAGTCTTAATCCAAATTTTTCTTCACCAATGACAAATGCATCAGCACCTAATTTGATTAATTGTTCAATATGTTCAACGGACTTAGGTGTCACGAGTAATTCTGTCATTACAATTTCTCCTTTTTAGAAATGGCCATTCCATCACCAATATTTATCAATGTCGTTTTATATTTGTCATGATTCATTAACCAATCATTATATTTTTGAACTTTTTTAACCATTTGTTTGACGTTTCTGTTTCTGACAATTTCTATATCACTTACAAAACCATGGTATAAAATATTGTCTGTAATAATGATGCCGTCATCTTTAAGCAGTGGTTCATAAAGTTCAAAAAACTTTTGTGATTGTGCTTTAGCAGCATCAATAAAAATCATATCAAATGACTGGTCGGTTGGTAATAATTCAAAAGCTTCTAATGCATCGGAAAAGATAACATTTATTTGGCTTTCATAACCAAAGTCTTTAATATTTGAAATAGCTTGTTCATACATTTCTTCTTTTCTTTCAATCGTCCACACATTAATACTCGGATCACATGAAGCAAAATGCATCGCGCTATATCCAATTGCCGTTCCAATCTCTAGAATACTTTTCACATCTTTAATTCTAATTAATTGTTTTACAAACTCTGTGGAGATTTTATCCATTATTGGAACATTATATTGTTCAGCATAATGCCTTAATTCATCGATATTTGATGAATTTTGAAACAACAATTGTTCGATATATTCTATATCTTTTTCCATGTCATTACTTCCTTACACTCGAATATAATAAAAAACCCAACTAGTCTCCTGACTAGTTAGTATGTATCAGTCATATCTACAATATGATTTCATAAACATTAGATATTTTACCATATTTTCGAATAAAAAGTAAGTATATATATAAACAAGGGAGCGAGACAGAAATCTAATTTGTATAAAAAGATTTCGTAGTCCCGCCCCGGCAAGGATGACTAGAGTTGAAAAAAGCTTGTTACAAGCGCATTTCGGATTCAGTCAGCTACTGCCAAAATGCTAAAAGAGACTGAAACATTACATTATGTCCCAGACTCTTGTTATATTATTTATCTCGATTCTTTTCCTGTTCTTTTAAGTTCTCTGCAAATAATATTTTACCCTTTTTGGTTGTTGTATAGTAAAAATAATCTGTTTCTGGAGGGTTAACTGTTGTTCTAGCTGTTTCATCAGATATATTACATATTGGACCTATAGGTAATCCTTTATGTGCATATGTGTTATATTTTGAATCATTTTTATAATCTTTATCTGATAATGCTTCAGTTGTCTCTTTTTTATTCGCATATCTTACTGTCGCATCAGAATTCAAAGCAATTTGTGGATTGTTTTCAATTCTGTTTAAAAGCAATGAAATATATCTCGATTTATCTGTCACGTTTTTCATTTCTGATTCTACAATAGATGATAATGTTAAATACTCATGGAAAGTAATCTTCTTTTCTTCATAGTTAGTCGTATATTTAAAGCCACCGTTTTCTTTATATATTTTATAAGTTGTATGGTATGTTTCATTCAACATTTCATTTGTAACGTCATCAATCGTCACATCTTTTTTTGAAAACTGATACGTACTTGGTGCTAAATACCCTTCTAATGGGTATCTTAAGTTTTTATTTAATACTTCGTCCGTTAACATATCGGGATATTTTTTTTGATATTTTTTCACAAAATCTTGATCTCTCATTTTCTTCAAAAAGCTTTCGCGACTAATAGAAGTATTCTCTTCTAAAATACCTGCAATTAATTCTATATTCGAACCTTCTTTTATATCATATTGTACTGCTGTTTTTAAATATACTTTGCCAGTTTCTAAACTTTTCGCAATATCTCTAGGTGACATTGAAGGAGAAAACTTATATTCCCCAGCTTGAAAACTAGAAATATTATTGAGTTTCAAATAATATTTGAAAATAGTAGCATTTCTAATTATTTTTTTATCGGATAACTCTTGGCTTAACATTTCAGTATTTGTGTTTGGATTAA
The DNA here is from genome assembly GCF_045897195.1 of Mammaliicoccus sp. RAM2. NCBI lineage: Bacteria > Bacillati > Bacillota > Bacilli > Caryophanales > Staphylococcaceae > Mammaliicoccus > Mammaliicoccus sp. RAM2. Next base: position 103,076 of record NZ_JBJNWI010000002.1, read on the forward strand.
CATTGACAATAACTTGCTCATTGCTATCGGCGTTAACAGGTTTCACATTAATACCTACTACAATTAAGCCTATTAAAGTAATTAATATAAGTAATAAAAAGAGGATGCTTATGATTGTTAAACTAATATACTTAGATAATAATCTCGCATCTTTATATATACTATTTTTTTCCATATGTAACTCCTTATGTAAAATAAATACCCCTAATGATTATATCACATTAGGGGTAAAGTGTACTATTACATATTAAATTTTAAACATCGTCCATTTCAGTATTAACGATTTCTTCAATCATATCCCACTCTTCGTCAGTTTCAACTGGTAATAATTTACCACCTTCACCGTCGTCATTAGCTTCATTGATCATTGGTATTAATTCGATTTCTTCATCATCTGCTGTACCTTCTTCAGCTAAGATGATGTATTCTTTTTTGAATTCTGGGTGATAGAATTCTAATACTTTACGGTATAAGACTTCATTATTATTTTCGTCTATTAATGTTAATAATTCTTCCTCATTGTTAATTTCTAAATGTCCTTCGTGATTATGTTCAGTCATTATTCATTCTCCTCATCAATTATTTAATAGAATCTAGGTAACCCTGTAATATAAATACAGCTGCCATTTTGTCTATTACTTTTTTTCTTTTCTTTCGAGAAACATCTGCTTCTAATAATGTGCGTTCAGCACCAACTGTACTTAGTCTTTCATCCCACATTACCATTTTTAATTCTGGTCTTTCTTGTTGAAGTAAATCTTTGAATTGAATGGATGCCTCTCCGCGAGGACCAATAGAATTGTTCATATTTTTTGGCAATCCTATAATGACAGTATCAACATCATATTCATCAATGATTATTAAAAGTTGATCAATTCCAAAATCTTCGTTTTCTTCGTTAATGCGGAGTGTATCTATACCTTGAGCTGTCCAACCCATCGCATCACTTACAGCTACACCTATTGTTTTACTACCAACGTCTAAACCTATTATCCTGTTTTTAAGCATTGAATTCATTTTCTTGCTTTAAATAGTGTGATACAAGCTCTTCCATAATATCATCTCTATCTAAACGTCTTATTTGATTTCTTGCTTCGTTGTGTCTAGGTATATAAGCTGGATCGCCAGAAAGTAAATAACCGACTATTTGATTTACTGGATTATAGCCTCTTTCTTCTAAAGTTCGATAAACATTTTGTAGTACTGTTTTGACATTTTCTTTTGGAAAATCATCATAGTTAAATTTCATAGTTTTATCAAAATTATTCATCTTTATTTACACTCCCTAACTCCATTAACTTAATATTAATTATATCATATTCTAATTACACGTAAAATTATAGCGTTTTAATGTAGTCTTTAACAAACTGTAATGCTTCTGTTACTTTAGATGGATCTGTTCCGCCGCCTTGAGCCATATCAGGGCGACCGCCACCTTTACCGTTTGTAATTTGAGCAGCTTCTCTAATAATGTCTCCAGCTTTAACTTTATCCGTTAAATCTTTTGGTACTGAAGAAACTAGTGAAACTTTATCTCCATTGACACTAGCTAATAATAGAACTGTATCTTGCATTTTAGATTTATAATCATCCATGATGGATCTTAATACTTTTGGATTTTCAGCTTCAACTAATTGTGAAAGTACTTTAATGCCATTAATTTCTTCAACACTATCTTCAATATTACCTGATTTTAATTCAGTAATTGTTTTGTTCTTTTGTTGAACTTCTTTTTCTAAGTCTTTATTATGTTGTTGAATTTGTTCGATTTTTTCAATTGTTCTTGCTTGGTCCTTAATTTTGACATGTTGCATAACATCTTTAAGGATTGTTTCAGTTTCTTTTAATGTTTCATATGCTTTTCTACCTGTTACAGCTTCGATTCTTCGAACACCTGCACCTGTACCTGATTCTGAAACAATTTTGAAGATACCAATTTCACTTGTGTTACGTACGTGTATACCACCACATAACTCAATTGAGTATGATGACATTTCAACAACTCTTACAACATCACCATATTTTTCTCCGAATAATGCCATAGCGCCTTTTTCTTTAGCTTGTTCTATTGGCATTTCTTCGATTACTACAGGAATGTTTTGCCAAATTTTTTCGTTAACAATTTTTTCGATTGTTTCTAATTCTTCTTGTGTAACTTGGCCAAAGTGTGAGAAGTCAAATCGTAATCTATCACTTTCAACTAATGAACCGGCTTGATTAACATGCGTACCTAAAACTTCTTTTAAAGCTGCATGTAATAAGTGAGTTGCTGAGTGGTTTTTGATAATTGATTTACGATCATCTTTATTAACAATAGCTTCTACAGTTTCACCAACATGAACTTGTCCAAATGTCACATGTCCAGCATGTAAATTTTGACCATTAGGTGCTTTTATAACTTCTGTCACTTCAATTTCAAATTGATCATGACGAATTATACCTTTATCCGCTACTTGACCACCTGATACTGCATAAAATGGTGTTTCTCTTAAAATAAATTGGATGTTTTCTCCACTTTCAACTTCATCAACTAATTCACCATTAAATATAATATCTGTAATTTCTGTTTGTGCTTCTGTTACGTCATAGCCAACGAATTTACTTGGTGTATTGATGCTGCCAAGCACTTCATTTTGAACTTGCATTGATTGCGTCTTTTGACGTGCAGCTCTCGCTCTTTCACGTTGTTGATGCATTTCATGTTCAAAACCTTTATTGTCAATTGTAATGCCTTCTTGTGCAGTGATTTCTTCAGTTAGCTCGATTGGGAAACCATACGTATCATATAATTTAAATGCATCTGATCCAGATAATACATTACCTTGCTGCTTAGCTGATACCATCATTGTGTTTAAAATTGCTAAACCTTCTTCAAGTGTTTCATGGAAACGTTCTTCTTCAGATTTTACAACTTTTTTAATGAAATCACTTTGTGCTTTTACATTTGGGTAATAAGGTTCCATAATATCTGCTACGATATCAACTAATTTATATAAGAATGGTTCGTTAATATTAAGTGTTTGACTAAAACGAACAGCTCTTCTAAGTAACCTTCTTAGTACGTATCCTCTACCTTCATTTGCAGGTAACGCACCGTCACCAATCGCAAAACTGATTGTTCTAATATGGTCTGAAATAACTTTAAATGCGATATCTTGTTCTTTATTCTCTAAGTATTTTAATCCACTAACCGCTTCGACTTGTTCGATAATTGGAATAAATAAGTCTGTATCATAGTTCGTTGGCACATCTTGAGAAATAGATGTCATACGCTCAAGACCCATGCCTGTATCAATATTTTGATTTGGAAGTGGTGTATAAGTATGGTCAGCGTTATGGTTAAATTCACTAAATACTAAATTCCACACTTCTAAATAACGTTCATTTTCTCCACCTGGATACATTTCTTCAGCTGGATCTTCTTTCCCATATGTGTCGCCTCTGTCGTAGAATATTTCAGTGTTAGGTCCAGATGGTCCTTCACCGATATCCCAGAAGTTACCTTCGATTCTAATAATTCTACTTTCTTCAAGTCCAATCAAGTCATGCCATAAATCATATGCTTCCGTATCTTCAGGATGAATCGTTACATATAATTTTTCTGGATCCATTGCCATCCATTTATCACTCGTTAAAAATTCCCAAGCATATTCAATTGCTTCACGTTTAAAGTAATCACCAATTGAAAAGTTTCCTAACATTTCAAAGAATGTATGGTGTCTTGCAGTAAAACCAACATTTTCAATATCATTTGTTCTAATTGCTTTTTGAGCATTTACAATTTTAGGATTTTTAGGGATTTCTCGACCATCAAAATATTTTTTTAATGTCGCAACACCTGAGTTTATCCATAATAAAGTATCGTCATCAATCGGCACTAAAGGTGCAGATGGTTCAACCATATGTCCTTTTTCAACAAAAAAGTCAATATACATTTGTCTGATTTCACTAGCTTTTAATTTTTTCATTGTCTTCACTCCTCAATTAAAATAAAAAAACGCCCATCCCCTAAAAAAGGGACGAACGTATCGCGGTACCACCCTAGTTATGACTATAAGTCATCACTTTAAGTTTATTAAAATTTTATAAAAGAAGTAGCGTTCAATAATCATTGTCATGTTTCTCACCAACCAACATGTCTCTAAAACAATTAATTATTTACTCGGTTTCTTTTTTGTATTCTATTTGATTATAATCACTCGATTTTTAGATGTCAATTATTTCATAAAATCATATGGCGATTTATCATTCATATTAATCATCGGATCGATTTCAAACATATTATCTTCAGTTAAAATAATATGTTTCGTTTGTATAGTTTCTGTTTCAGACTCAGTATCCGTTTCAACATCAGTATCGAAATACATTTTTAATTTCGTATCAAACGATGTCATTCTCTCATGACCTAGTGTTTGGATACCTTGGTTAAAGGCTTGCTCTTCACCGCACACGACAAGTGACTGTTTCGCACGTGTTAGTCCAGTATATAGAATGTTTTTTTGTAACATTCTAAAGTATTGTCTGACGATAGGCATGATGACTATTGGGAATTCCGAGCCTTGTGATTTATGAATTGAACAGCAATAAGCATGTGTAATTTCTGATAAATCTTGTTTAGTGTATGTTATGTCATTCCCTTCATAATCCACAATGACAACATCTTTACCAAGTGCATTTTCTTCTGCTTTATAAACACCTGTTACTACACCAATATCACCATTAAATACATTATCATCTGGACGATTTATAAGTTGAAGTACTTTATCATTTTCACGATATTCAACATCTCCATATTGAAGGAATCTTGTATCTTTATCTTTCGGATTTAATATATCTTGCAATAATTCATTCAATTTATTAATACCAGCTGGTCCACGATATATTGGGGCTAGCACTTGAATATCTTGCATATTATAACCTTTATTAACCGCACCTTGTACAACCTTTTCTACGACTGTCGCAATTTGATTACTACTGCACGGAATAAATGAGCGGTCGTGATGTTTTTCATTGATAGAAACAGGCAATCCATTTTTTATTTTATGCGCCAAGTCTATGATGGATGATCCTTCTTGTTGTCTATAAACTTCTGTTAAGTTCACTCTCGGTATCACTTTAGAATCAATTAAATCTTTAAAAATCTGACCTGGACCAACTGATGGTAATTGATCTTCATCACCTACAAATATGATTTGGGCATAGTCAGGGACTGCTCTTAAAAATTGATACATTAACCATGTATCTACCATAGACATTTCATCTAGAATGATTAAATGGGCATGAATATCATTATCTAACACATCATCCGGTTGCGTATCTTTACTCCAACCAATTAATCTATGAATCGTCATCGCTTCTAGTCCTGTTGATTCACTTAAACGTTTTGCTGCTCGACCAGTCGGTGCTGCTAATACAATTGGAAAGTCTGTTCCTTCTTGATAATCATCATAATTTAAACTCACACCATGTATTTCAGAATACAACTCACAAATGCCTCGAATAACTGTTGTCTTACCTGTTCCAGGTCCACCTGTTAAAAGCATCATTTTATGATTAATGGCTGTTTCTAACGCTAATTTTTGTCCATCTGCATATGAAACATCATTCATATCTTCAATTTGACCAATGTGTAATTGAAGATCACTTTTCTCAATTTCTTTAAGTTCATCTTGATGTTGATAAAGTCTATGAATGATTTGCACACTTTTCGCTTCTGAATAATAAAGTGAAGGTAAAAAACAATTATCATTTTCGATAATAAGTTTATTTTCCTCACTCATTTCTATAATGACACCATTAATCTGATCTTTATTTACAACTTCAGGTTGATTATGATTTAACAATTCATATGCACCGTTAACCAATATATCAACAGGTAAAAATGTGTGGCCATTTTGTAATGATTGCTGGTCTAAAAAGTAACTGACACCCGCTACAAGTCGATCATGATGATCTTTTGAAATTCCAACTTGTTCGGCTATTTGGTCAGCTCTTTGAAACCCTATACCATTTATATCCATCACCAAACGATATGGAGATTGTTTAATAATATTAAGTGTTTCTTCTTTATAAAATTGATAAATAGCCATCGCAAGTTTTGGACCGAAACCAAGTTCATTAAGTTTAATCATAATACGTTCAATGGCTTGATTCTCACGTATTGATTCTGCAATCGTATCTCTTTTTTGCTTGTTGAGTTTAGGTATTTCTTTAAGGACATCTGGGTCATCTATAATTTTCTGAAGTGCATCTTCACCTAGTTTGTCCACGATTGTTTCTGCTGTTTTCTTACCAATACCTTTAAATAAATCACTCGATAAGTAATGGATAACACCTTGTTTTGTTTGTGGTAATTCTTTTTCAAATGTTTCGGCTTGTAGTTGTTTACCGTATTTCGGATGGTTTGTCACTTTACCTTTGAAAAGGTACGTTTCTCCTTCAACTATTTGAGGTAAGTAACCAACAATTGTGACTTCTTGATCAAAATCTTCATTTGAATCCATCACATCGACTTTAATAACGGTATAATAGTTATCACTGTTTTGAAAAAGAATTCTAATAACTTCACCTTTAACATGTGAAAGATCAAATAAAGATAAGTTTTCCAATGTTAGTCCTCCTCTTCTAATAATTGTTCAAACATGTTGATAGCATGACCACTTAATAAATGATCTGGTTGAATGTGGACCGCTTTTCTAAAATAAACAAGCGCTTCTTCAGCATTTTCATTTTTCATATATTTAGCCAAACCTAAATTGTATAATGCGTCTACATGTTTTGAATCTTTTTCTAATACTTTTTCAAGTTGCACAATGGCCTCATCAAACATTTCTAATTGGCATAATGTTAATCCGTATTGGAATCCAATTTCTACATCATCTTCATTTAGCTCATGAGCTCTCATTAAATACGGCAAAGCTTCAGTATACGCACCTAATTCGTTGAAACTCATTCCTAACATAAAATTAGTATCAGCATCATTAAGCTCTCTTTTTATCGCATGTTGATATAACTTAATTGCTTCTTCAAAACGCTGTTGGTTGTAGTATAAATTTGCAAGACTATAATAAGCACCACCATGACTTTCGTTTATAGTAATGGCCTTTTGAAAGAATTTCTCAGCTCTTTCAATATCATTTGCTTCTGCTAATATTGTCCCTGCATTGATATAATTGGTTACTTCTTTCGGATCTTCTTCTATATTTTCAAATAAATGGGACAATGCTTCGTCGAATTTTTTATTTTGAATTAATTTAACAATTTGTTCTTCACTATGCATGTTGTGACTCCTTTAAATATCATTACTTGCTATTATAACAAAAATAAAAATAGACTGAGACATAAATTTATCTCAGTCTATATATTTTATACCATATAATCTAATTGCTTTTCTGTTTTATAAACTTCATCGATTGTTGCGCCACCTAAACAAACTTCACCGTCATATAATACGACAGCTTGACCAGGTGTAATTGCACGCACTGGTTCGTCAAATATCACTTTAATTTGATTGTCAGAAATTTTTTCTACAGTTACTTGTGTATCTTTTTGTCTATATCTAAATTTCGCTGAACATTTCACCGGTTGTGAAAAATCAAGATCATTTACAAATGAAATATCAGAAGCGATTAAATAGTCACTATATAATGCTTCGTGGTGGAAACCTTGTTCAACATATAGAATGTTTTCTTTTAAGTTTTTACCAACTACAAACCAAGGATCTCCGTCTCCACCTATACCAAGACCATGTCTTTGCCCAATTGTATAATACATTAAGCCACTATGTTCACCCATGTCAACACCGTCTAATGTTTGCATTTTACCATTTTGAGCAGGTAAGTATTGAGATAAGAATGTTTTAAAGTTTTTCTCACCAATAAAACAAATACCAGTAGAGTCTTTCTTTTTAGCAGTTGCTAAGTTTTGTTCTTCAGCAATTCTTCTTACTTCACTTTTTTCTAACTCACCAATTGGGAACATCACTTTAGACAATTGATCTTTTGTAAGTTGATTCAAGAAATAAGTTTGGTCTTTGTTGTTATCTACACCACGTAGCATTTCCACTTTATCACCATCACGATTGACACGTGCATAATGACCTGTAGCAACATAGTCCGCACCAAGTTTAAGTGCATGATTTAAAAATGCTTTAAATTTAATTTCTTTATTACACATTACATCTGGGTTAGGTGTTCTACCTTTTTTATATTCGTCTAAGAAATACGTAAATACTTTATCCCAATATTCTTGTTCAAAGTTAACTGCATAATAAGGTATATCTAATTGGTTACATACTTCAATGACATCATTATAGTCTTCAGTAGCTGTACATACACCATTTTCATCTGTGTCATCCCAATTTTTCATAAAAATTCCAACTACATCATAACCTTGTTCTTTTAATATATGTGCAGTTACCGAGCTATCTACGCCCCCGCTCATCCCAACGACAACGCGGGTAGATTGATTATTCATTTTCTTCCTCCTTAAATTGTTGGTATATTTTCATTATCGTACTTACGATATAATTAATTTCTTCTTCAGTCGTTAATGAGCTGAAACTAAATCTTACAGATTGATTCACTCTATTATCTTCACCAAACATCGCCTCTAGTACGTGTGATGGTAATGTTGAACCGGCTGTACATGCTGATCCACTTGAAACATATATATTTGCCATATCAAGTAACGTTAACATCGTTTCAACTTCAATAAATGGGAAATATAAATTTGTGATATGACCAGTCGTATCTGTCATACTACCATTCAATTCAAACGGAATTGCACGTTGTTGCAAGCCTACTATGAGCTTTTCTTTCAAGTTCATTAAATGGATATTACTTTCATTCATGTGTTCATAAGCGTCTTTCAGTGCTGTTGCCATACCACATATATATGGAACATTCTCTGTACCCGCTCTTCGCTTTACTTCTTGTTCGCCACCTTGTATAAACGTTTCGAACTGAACACCTTGTTTAACCAACAATGCACCTATTCCTTTTGGCCCGCCAAATTTATGCGCAGTTATACTTAACAAATCAACTGGCATTTCATCGAATTCAATTGGCATATGACCGATAGCTTGAACAGCATCAACATGAAATACGATATCCGTATTTTCTATGACTTCTGCAATATCATACATAGGTTGAACTGTGCCGACTTCATTATTCACTAACATAATTGACACTAATGTCGTATCAGGTCGAATTGCTTGTCTCAGAGTATCAATATCGACAATACCTTCTGAATTTACATCTATATACGAAACATCGAAACCTTCACGTTCAAGTTCTTCAAAGACATGCAATACAGAATGATGCTCTATTCTACTCGTTATAATATGTTGACCTATATGTTTTCGTTTTCGTGCTATACCTTTTATTGCTGTATTATTAGACTCTGTTGCCCCACTAGTAAAAATAACTTCTTGAGGACTCGCACCTAATAATGTAGCAATCTCTCGTCTTGATTGATCTAAATACTTTCTACCGTCTCTCCCTATTGAATGAATAGATGACGGGTTACCAAAGTGTTCAGATAATATTTCTGTTATTTTTTCAGTTACAACGGGCTTAACTGGAGTAGTTGCTGCATAATCTGCATATACTTTCATGTTGAACGTCCTTTCTTAGTTTTCAATGTACCTATTCTAGCACCATTTTTATGAAAAGACTAGAACTCTGTTTCACGATTTCTTTCATCTGTATATTGTTCTAATTCTTTTAATTGATGTTTCATAGATTCTGTATTAATTGGATCTTTGACTTGAACATTTTCATGCGTCATTTGATGTTTTTTTATCGTCCATATTTGATCTTTAATTTGTGATTTAAAATAATCATCATGAGATACAATAAGGACCGAACCTTGAAATGATTGTATTAATTGAATGATTTTTTCTTGCATGCCAATATCGAAATAGTTTGTTGGCTCATCTAATATCATAATATGAGGATTTGAAAAATATAATTTTACAAATTGTAACCTACATTTTTCACCCATCGATAGTGTTTCAACAACATCATTTATCCTATCTTTATCAAAATAAAAGCTTGCTAATATGGTTCTTGCATCTGCTTCTTTCATTTCAGGAATTTCTAATATTTCGTCTAAGACAGTATGATGCATATTTAAATTCTCAAAATCTTGAGAGAAATATCCAATTTCTAATTCTGGATGAACAGTTATATCACCTTTAGTTGGCTCGAGTTCACCGAGTATCAATTTGATTAAAGTTGATTTACCTGTACCATTTCTGCCTTCAACAATAACATTTTGATTTCGCTTAATATAGAATGATACATCATCGAATATTTTTCGGTTATCATAAGCAAACGAAACATGATTAAATTGAAATAAATAATGTGATTTAAAATTATGATGTTGTATTGAGAAAGTTTTCTCTTTTTTATGTGGGTTAGCCATATTCTCTTGATCAAGTTTACGATTTAATTGTTGTTCTTTTGATTTAAACCGTTTCGCTAACTTACTTAATTGTTTTTGTTGATATGGGCTTCTCACAGAAGCACTTTGTTCTGCTTTTTGATACCATTCTTTATATTTTTTAATCGTTTCTTCAATGGCCGCTTGTTCTTTTTGTTGTTTTTCATACTGTAGCTTTAATGTTTCATGCTCTATATCTTTTTGTTGTTTGTATTTATCGTATTTACCGATATACTTCTTAGCCCCATCAAGACTCAATTCTAATATAGCATCTGGCGTTTCATTTAAAAATGTTCGGTCATGGGATACAAATAATATAGCACGTTGTTCTTGTTTAAAAGCTTTCGTCAACCATTCCTTCATTTCTAAATCCATGTGGTTTGTTGGTTCATCGATTAATAGTAATGATGCCTTAGACATTTTCACTTTTAAAAATGATACTTTTGTCTGTTCTCCACCACTTAAAGTAGAAATTTTCTGTTCTAGTTGTTCCTCTTTTATTCCGAGCTTTTTTGCTTCTGTTACGATTTCACCTTCTATAATGTACCCATCTAATTCAATATATTTATTAATCATATCTGTATGATTAAGTTGCAATCTAATCTTTGCGATTTCAGGATATGATTCAATTATATAATCCATAACAGTCCAATCATAATAAGGTGTTAAATCTTGTTCCATCATCGCTGAATCAACTGATTGATCTTGATGAATGACTTTTAATAATGTTGATTTTCCAACACCATTAACACCAACGATTGCTAAATGTTCATGGTCCTCTATTGAAAAAGTCAACTCGGGTATTAATACTTTACGTTCAACTTCTAATGCTTTTTCTTCAAATAAAAATAGCATAATGTAGCCTCCTCTACCCATGTATTACACATGAAGACGCACCATTACACTATTCTCAGTTTGTAACGGCAACATCATATTATAGACATACTTATCCAATCATCATTGTGCAACACAATGGTTTTTTTTACGTTATTTTCTATTAGCGCAAAAAATTATTGGATATCCATGCCTAATATTGATGCCACCTCTCTGTAAATTTGCATTTATTATAACTTTTAGTAACACAATAGTCAAATGTTGTTGAGCAATTAAATAGTACAACATAAATACAGTTGATATACTTCCAATATATAATTATGTAAGGAGCGTCACAAAATGAAATCAAAATTCCCAGTTTCTGCATTAAATCTAGTTCCACTTAGAAAAGGTGAAACGGAGCAAGATGCCATTAAGAATATGGTATCACTCGCTCAAAATGTAGAAAAATTAGGCTATGAACGTTATTGGATTGCTGAACATCATAATGCACCAAATTTAGTGAGTTCTGCAACTGCTTTACTCATTCAACATACACTTGAACATACAGAGTCTATTCAAGTAGGTTCTGGCGGCATCATGTTGCCTAACCATGCACCTCTTATTGTTGCTGAGCAATTTGGAACAATGGCTACAATGTTTCCAAATAGATTAAATCTTGGCTTAGGGCGAGCACCAGGTACGGATATGATGACCGCTTCTGCACTAAGAAGAGATTCACATAAAGGTGTATATACTTTTGGTGATGATATTAAACAATTACTACAATATTTTGGTCCTGAAGAACAACAATCATATGTAAGACCATATCCAGGTGTAGATACAAACATTCCGATTTATGTGTTAGGTTCTTCAACGGACTCTGCACATTTAGCTGCTCGATTAGGTTTACCATACGTCTTTGCAGCACACTTTGCACCAGATCAAATGTCTCAAGCAATCGAAACATATAGAGACTTATTTGAGCCATCAGAATATTTAAATGAACCTTATATGGCCGTTTGTTTAAATGTTATTGTCGGGAAAACTGACGAAGAAGCGACATATTTATCTTCAACAATGCACTTAATGTTTTTAAGCATTGTAAGAAATGCGCGCATGCCATTACAACCACCTACTGATCAACTTGAAAACATTTGGTCTCCACAGGAAAAATATATGGCACAATCTAAAACAAACACTTCTTTCATAGGTAGTGAAGAAACTGTAAAACAACAATTGATAGATTTCCAAAAGAAATACAATGTCGATGAAATTATGGCGGTAAGCTATATTTATGATTTAGATAAACAATATCAATCATATGAATCATTCAAGAAAATTGTAGATGATGTATACGGGGAAGCATAAAAAAACGATCATAAAGTGATAACTTATCACTTTATGATCGTTTTTTTATTTTAAATTACTTTGTATAAATTGTTGAACACTTCTGTTAAAAAGCACGCCACTGTTATGGCTATCTGGTACGCCACCATAATGTAAACCAATAACTTGGCTATTTGAATTAAAGATTGGTGAACCTGAATTACCACCATAAGTACTTAAGTCGTAAGATACGTCACTACCTGAAGCAGATAATACATTACCTTTACTTTCCCATAATGTCGCGATAGGTTTATCTCCTGGATAACCTGTTACCGTAATGTCATCTCCTTTTTTAACTGAAGATGTATCAGCGATTGTTGCTGCTTGAACAGCGTCACCAATAGATTGACCATTACTATTTTTACCGACTGTAACAACTGCTAAATCTTCACCGCCTGGCGCTACTTTATAATCAGTTGCTGTAAATGTACCAGCTGGGAAATTCCCATCGCCATTTGCTCCTGGTGAGAATTTTAATACAGAAGCATCACCATTAGTAGCATCTACAACGTGTTTATTTGTAAGAACGGTATTTTTACCGACAACAACACCTGATGCAATTGATGTACCTCCGATATCAGCGAATGCAATAGATTGATAATGTGCAGACGTTGTATTCGTAATTTGTGTACGATCATTTTTAGGTAATATAACTCTAGATGACGGACCATCTGTCTTTGCGTTAACTTCAAACGGTAATGCTATGAAACTTAATAATAAAACTGCTACTACACTTAATATGTATCGTTTTAAATTTTTCATATACTCTCCCCTTTGTTGTAGTGTACAACTATCTTAATATGAAAGTTACATCGAAGGGGAATATTACACTACTTAGCACATATTCATGCTTAACTGTTAAAATAACGGAATATTTTGTGCAGTTAGGCATGAATTCAATACAGTTAAGCAATAAAAAATAAGATAGCAATCTCCAATACTCGTCTTGAAGGTTGCTATCCAATTTAATTTGTGAACTAGATATAGAACATATATCCTTCTAGTTCATCTTCATTTGTATAATTTGCTAAGTATTCTAGTGTTGTATTATCTAGAACTTCTTTTACAGCATCTCTAATACGAATCCACAATTGTTGTTGTGCAGGTGGCTCGTCTTCTATACCTTCAACAGGTGTAATTGGCCCTTCTAACAATCTAATCACATCACCAGCCGTAATTTCTGATGGTGCTTTTTGTAATTGATAGCCCCCTTTGGCACCTCTTACACTTTTAATAAGACCAGCATTACGTAGTGGTCCTACTAATTGTTCTAAATATAAATCACTTAAATTATTTTCTTCAGCGATTGACTTTAAAGATGTACATCCTTGACCATAACGCTTAGTCAACGATATCATAAGTGTTAAGCCATATCGTCCTTTAGTAGAAATTTTCATGTACTACACCTCTTATTTTCTAAAAAAATATTATTAATTCATTTTATCATTTTTTGTACACTTTGAGTAATTAGAAAGGTTGATTCCAAATGAAAAACGAACCATTAGCTTATAGAATGCGTCCTCAAACGATAGATGATGTTATAAGCCAAGAACATTTAGTCGGTCCAAAAGCCATTATTAGAAGAATGGTTAACACTAAAAAGTTAACTTCTATGATTTTTTATGGACCTCCGGGAATTGGAAAAACGAGTATCGCCCAAGCTATCGCCGGGAGTACTCAATATAAATTTAGACAACTTAATGCTGTCACTAACACTAAAAAGGATATGCAACTTGTTGTTGAAGAAGCCAAAATGTCTGGACAAGTTATACTTTTACTAGACGAAATTCATCGATTAGATAAGGCAAAACAAGATTTCTTATTACCTCATTTAGAATCAGGCAAAATTGTACTTATTGGTGCAACGACGTCAAACCCATACCATGCTATCAATCCAGCTATACGAAGCAGAACGCAAATTTTTGAACTATATCCTCTAAACGAAGAAGATATTTTAATTGCTTTAAACAGAGCGATTGAAGATAAAGAAAATGGATTAGCCTCATATGCCCCTATTGTAGACAAAGACGCGTTAGAATATTTTGCAAAAGCAAGTTACGGTGATGTGAGAAGTGCATTAAATGCGCTAGAACTTGCTGTACTCAGTGCTGATATTCAAGATGATAAACGTCACGTCACAATTGAAGATGCGCAAGTTTGTATTCAAAAGAACGCTTTCCAACACGATAAAGATGGTGATCAACATTATGATGTTATGAGTGCATTCCAAAAATCTATTAGAGGTAGTGATGTCGACGCAGCGCTACATTATTTAGCTAGATTAATTGAAGCGGGAGATTTGCCAACTATTGCAAGACGCCTTCTTGTGATTAGCTATGAAGACATCGGTTTAGCTTCTCCGGGTGCTGCAGCTAGAACATTATCTGCTATTGAAGCGAGTGAACGACTTGGCTTTCCAGAAGCCCGTATACCTTTAAGCCAAGCAGTCATCGAACTTTGTTTATCACCTAAATCTAATTCAGCAATTGTATCTATTGATGAAGCTCTTTCAGACATTAGAAAAGGTAAAGCTGGTTTAGTTCCGAAACATTTGAAAGATGGACACTATCAAGGTGCAAAAGAATTAGGAAATGCAATTGGTTATAAATACCCACATAATTATGAAAACGGATATGTAGAACAACAATATTTACCTGATACTTTAAAAGGCAAACAATATTATCAACCTAAGCTTACATCTAAATCTGAACAAAAATTAGCAGAAATATATCGCAACTTAAAAAAATGAGGCTGGACGTATCCAGTCTCATTTTTTATTATCAAAGCTGCTAGCTATTTATCTTTGATTCTTTTTACTGGGATATCTTTCAAAATATCATTCACAACATAGCTTGCACAAATTAACCCAACAACGCTTGGTACAAAAGCATTAGATGATGGTGGCATTTGCGCCTTTCTAACTTTTGCGTTTTTATCGCCTACAACTTCTTTTACATCTTCTCTTATCATAATAGGACTTTCATCACTAAATACAACATTAATACCTTTATGAATACCCATTTTTCTTAATTTTAGACGTATTATTTTTGCCATAGGATCTGTATGTGTTTTAGAAATATCAGCTATTTCAAATTTAGTAGGGTCTGTTTTGTTTGCAGCACCCATACTTGAGATAACATCGATACCTCTTTCTAAACATTCTTTCATAAGATGAACTTTATACATGATTGTATCACTAGCATCTACAAAATAATCAATGCCGTATTCATTAAATAAAGCTTCGTAAGTTTCTTCAGTATAGAACATATGCAATGAAGTGACTTTACAATCAGGATTAATTAATTTAATACGCTCTTCCATTAAATCTACTTTTGATTGACCAATTGTTGTTGTTAAAGCATGTAATTGTCTATTTACATTTGTGATATCTACATCATCTTTATCTATTAATATGATATGACCAATATTAGTTCTCGCTAATGCTTCAGCAGCAAATGAACCTACACCGCCTACACCTAGGACAACTACTGTTTTACTTTTTAATAAATCTAAGCCTTCTTTACCAATCGCTAATTCATTTCTTGAAAATTGATGCTTCATCATTATTTACTCCTTTACACAAAAATACGCAAGACATAAAGTCTTGCGTACCGATAGAATCCAATTGTGCCGTAATATTAAGTGCTAGATCATTTTGGCCTGCTATATACAGGTGGGTGCCCTGTTTCTTATTTTGCATGTCCTCCTTACGAGGCGTATGCGCTATTAAGAAAACCAATTAGGCTCCCTTGATCAAAAGTGTTAGGTCAAAATATAAAAAGCTTATTACGAACACTTCAGATGACTACCTTATAAATTTATTCTATCATAATTCTTCTAAATAACAAGTATTTATACTTTTAATTATTTTTCATCTAAATCAAGTTGCAAATGTAATTCATGTAACTGGCTCGTAGATACTTCACTTGGTGCATCCGTTAATAGACAAGAAGCACTTGCTGTTTTAGGGAATGCAATTGTATCTCTTAAGTTTGTTCTACCTGACAATAACATAACTAATCTATCTAGACCTAATGCAATTCCGCCATGTGGTGGTGCACCATATTTGAACGCTTCAATTAAGAATCCAAATTGTTCTTGTGCTTGTTCTTCTGTAAATCCAAGGGCTTTAAACATTTTTTCTTGAAGTTCTGATTTATGAATTCTAATAGATCCTCCACCTAATTCAAAACCATTTAAAACAATATCATACGCATTGGCTTCAACATTTGTTGGATCATTTTCAAGCATTTCTTCATGTTCTTTTTTAGGTGCAGTAAATGGATGATGCGCTGCAACATAACGTTCTGATTCTTCATCGTATTCAAATAATGGCCAATCTGTTACCCATAAGAAATTATATTTATTTGGATCAATTAAACCACGATCTTTACCAAGTTTATTTCTTAACTGCGCTAAACTTGCTGCTACGACATCTTTTTTATCTGCTATAAATAATACTAAGTCTCCAGCTTTAGCTTCAGTTTGGTTTAATAATTCAGCAGTAATGTCTTCATCAAAGAATTTACTAATCGGACCATTTAAGCCTTCTTCTGTTACTTTAACCCACGCTAAACCTTTAGCACCATAAATACTTGCAAATGATTGTAATTGGTCGATATCTTTTCTAGAGTAGTCAGCCGCACCATCTTCAACAACGATTGCTTTAACTTCTCCACCATTTTCAACTGTAGATTTAAATACTTTAAAGTCCATTTTTGAAGCAAGTTCTGATAAGTTAATCAGTTCCATACCAAATCTTGTATCTGGTTTATCAATTCCGTATCTTTCCATTGCTTCAGAGTATGTCATACGTGGAAATGGTGTTGTAATATCAATACCTTTTACATCTTTCATGATGCGTTTCATAAGACCTTCATTCATTTTGATAACGTCTTCTTGATCAACAAAGCTCATCTCGATATCGATTTGCGTAAATTCAGGTTGTCTATCCGCTCTTAAATCTTCGTCTCTAAAACATTTAACGATTTGATAGTATTTATCAAATCCACCAATCATTAATAATTGTTTAAATATTTGTGGAGATTGAGGTAAAGCATAGAACTCTCCATCATGTACACGAGATGGTACTAAATAGTCTCTTGCACCTTCTGGTGTAGATTTAGTTAATACAGGTGTTTCTACTTCGTAAAACTCACCTTCATCTAAGTAATTTCTTACTGCACGTGTAATTTGATGTCTCATTTTAAATGTTTGAGCTAAACTTTCTCTTCTTAAGTCGATATAACGATATTTTAATCGTACATTTTCGTCAATATCATTCATATCTGTTATTGAAAATGGCGGTGTTTCAGATTCATTTAAAATTGTAATTTCAGAAACTTGTACTTCGACTTTACCAGTCTTGATTTTGTCATTAATTGATTTTTCATCTCTTTTAGTTACTAAACCTTTAACTTGAATGACATATTCAGAACGGATTTTCTCAGCAACACTTAAAGCTTCTTGAGAGAAATCTGGGTTAAAAACGATTTGTACAACGCCTTCGCGGTCACGTAAATCAACAAATATTAAACCACCTAAGTCACGTCTTTTTTGTACCCAACCATTTAAAGTAACCGTTTGACCAATATATTCTTCAGTTATTTTACCAGCATATGTTGTTCTTTTTTCCATTATGATTCCACCTTTAAATAATTCTCTAATTCTGATAATGAAACAAGTGTCTTTTCACCAGTTTCCATATTCTTAACTTCTACTTCTTGTTTTTCTAATTCATTTTCACCTAATACAATCGTGTATCTCGCATTTAATCTATCCGCTTGTTTCATTTGACCTTTTAATTTACGTTGTAAATAGTCTTTATCACAACTAATACCAGCCATTCTTAATTGATTGATTAATTGAACTGAAAGTCTATCCGCTTCTTCACCCATTGTCGCGATAAATAAGTCGATTGAATCTTCTTCTTCGATTTCAATACCTTCAGCTTCAAGTGCTAGTAGCAAACGTTCAATACTTAATGCAAAACCTATACCTGTTTCTTTTGGACCATCAAGTAATTCTAGTAAGCCGTTATATCTACCGCCACCACATAAAGTAGTAATAGCACCAAATCCTTCAGCATTACTCATCACTTCGAATGCTGTGTGAGTGTAATAATCTAAACCACGCACTAAATTCGTATCTATTTCATACTCGATACCAAGTTCGTCTAATAAACTTTTAACCTCTTCGAAATATTGTTTAGAATAGTCATTTAAGTATTCCGTAATTTTAGGTGCATTTTTAACAGCTTCTTTATCACGGTCTACTTTACAATCCAATATACGCATTGGATTTGTGTGTAATCTACTTTGACAATCGCTACAGAAAGTATCAATTACTGGTTCAAAATGCGCTTGTAATGCTTTCGTGTAATCAGCTCTTGATTCTGCATCACCAATACTATTGATGACTAATTTTAAGTCTTTCAATCCGAAAGATTTGTAAATGTGTACGAGCATTGAAATAATTTCAACATCAATAGAAGGATTTTCTGATCCAATCGCTTCTACACCAAATTGAACAAATTGACGATAACGCCCTTTTTGTTTTCTTTCATATCGGAACATTGGACCATTGTAATAAAGTTTTACAGGTTGATTTGGTTCACCTTGCATTTTGTTTTCGATGTAACTTCTAACAACACCTGCAGTACCTTCAGGTCGTAATGTAATGCTTCTATCACCTTTATCTTTAAAAGTGTACATTTCTTTTTGTACAACATCTGTTGAATCACCAACACCTCTACTAAAAAGTTCAGTACTTTCAAATATTGGTGTTCTAATTTCTTTATAATTATATATTCTCATTAACTCATGTAATTTGTTCTCAATGTATTGCCATTTATAAGTATCTTTTGGTAATAAATCTTGTGTACCACGTGGTATATTAATCATAATATTTCCTCCTTTAAAATATAAAAAGTCCCTTGTATGCATATACATACAAGGGACGAATTATCCGTGTTGCCACCCTAATTAGTATTTAATGATTCATTAAATACTCACTTAACAACATTGTAACGGATGTTAACCGATCTTATTTTCGTAAGATTCCCTCTTCTTGTGTTCAAAAGTATACGCAGTATTCATATAACTTTCAGCAAATGTTATACTCTCTGTTTCCTACTATAACGGTATACTATTCAAGAATAAACGGTATATAATCTATTTCATAATTTATATTAATATTAAACCCATAATCTGTAGTAGTCAATATCTAATTTGAAAAGTAAACTTTCAAACCGTCAACAATCCCTGTTTCAACAATGTGTCTATATTTTCTATCAACAATTAAATCTTCATCTGTAGGGTTACTAATATAACCTAACTCTAACAATACTGCAGGCATTTTAGTTTGACGAATCACTTGGAAGTTTTCGTTTCTTACGCCTCTATCAGATAGTATGGATTTTTGATTAATTGAAGTTTGTAACGTATCTGCAAATTCTTTTTGAGAATCATGATGGTAATAAACTGTTAAACCATGTGGTGCTGATGAATCTAACGCATCATTATGGATACTTATAAAGACATCTCCATCACCTTGTCTATCTTTTAATTTAACATATTCATCTTTTGTTCTCGTCATTTTCACTTTAGCGCCTTCAGTTTCAAGCATTTCTTTAAGCTCTTTTGCAGTTTTTAATGTAATGACTTTTTCGGTTACATCTTTATGTTTTGAACTCGATGCGCCTTGGTCACTTCCACCATGACCAGGATCTAATATAATCACTTTTCCTTTTAATGGTTTTAATACTGGATTAACATCTTCTTTAATATCAAGATTTGTATGCCAACCAGCAATCCAGCCTTTTTCATTTTGATCATTTTTGACTTCAAACCATTTTCCTTCTCTGTCTGTTATATCAAAACTATCTCCTTTTTTTACATCAAAGATAATTGGATAATAAGCGGCAGGTCCAGTTCTTAACTCACCATCTTCTTTCATAGATAGTGTTTTAGGTTCGTCCTCTTTAGGAATCAATAAATAAATAATAATGATTAACAAAACAATCAGTAAAATGGCAACACTGATGACAGGAACAGGCTTTATTCTCCTCTTTTTAAACCATAAATTAATTCGGTTCATTGAATGTTACCATCCTTACTTTCGAATATAATCGTAATTGGTCCATCATTGATTAATGACACATCCATATGTGCGCCAAATTCTCCTGTTTTCACATTAATGTTATAAGAATCTAACTGTTCATTAAAATATTCATATATCTTTAATGCTTCATCTGGGCTTTTAGCATTCGTAAACCCAGGTCTATTCCCTTTTTTTACTGAAGCATATATTGTAAATTGTGATATCGACAAGATTTCACCACCGACTTGATGTATATCTAAATTCATTTTACCTTCTTGATCTTCAAAAATTCTTGTCTTTGCTATTTTCTTAGCGATAACATCTGCGTCTGCATAAGTTGATTCTTGTCCAACACCCACTAATAATAAAAATCCTTGTTTAATTTCATTTTGAGTATTTTCAGACGTTACTTTAGCTTGGCTTACTTTTTGTAGAACAACTTTCAAAAAAATTCACCTCTTAATTCCATACACGACTTACTGTATAAATATCGCCTAATTGTTTAATTCGATCAACAATTCTATATACGTCATTCACATTTTTAACCATTACGCTAATGTTAATAACTGCATTTTTATCTATATCAGCTTTACCTGAAACTTTTACTAATTGTACTTTAATTGCATTCACAACTTGAAGTACTTCGTTTAATAATCCATTTCTGTCGTAACCTGTAATTTCTAAATCTACTTGATAATTTTTTTGTTCATTTGTATTTTTAACCCATTCAACATCGATTAATCGTTCATTTTCATTAACGATGTTCGGGCAATCTTTACGATGAACTTTAACGCCATGACCTTTTGTAATATAGCCAATGATTTCATCACCAGGTATTGGATTACAACATTTTGAAAGTTTAATAAGCATGTTATCTAAACCTTCGACATAGACACCAGTATCTGTTCTAATATCTTGTTTAATTGGAATGGATTTATTGACTTCTTGCACTTGATTAAGCGATTGTTTCTTACGTTCAAGTCTCAGCTTTTCAGTAAGTCTGTTAACAGCTTGTAAGGCAGTTATGCCACCAAAACCAACTGCAGCATATAAGTCATCTTCATTTGAAAAATTATATTTTTCGTTAACAAGTTTAATGTTTTCAGCATTTAATACTTCATCTACATTGTATCCATGCTCTTTAATTTCCGCTTCAATCATAAATTTACCTTTTTCAATATTGGCAGAGCGGTCTTGTTTCTTAAAGAAACTGCGGATTTTACTTTTCGCACTTGAAGATCGGACGATTTTTAACCAATCTCGACTTGGCCCATATGAATGTTTACTCGTTCTAATCTCGACAATATCACCAGTAGATAACTTATAATCGATAGGAACGATTTTGCCGTTAACTTTCGCACCAATCATTTTATTACCAACTTCACTGTGAACAGCGTATGCAAAATCAATTGGAACTGCTCCATATGGTAATTCAACAACATCACTTTCAGGTGTAAAAACATACACTTTATCACTTTGAAGGTCATATTTTAATGATTCCATAAATTCTTCTGCATCAGGTGAAGTATTGTCAGTTTCAGCTATTTCCTGTAGCCAACTCATTTTTTGTAAATATTCTTCTGATTTATTGCTTAAATTTTTACCTTCTTTATATGCCCAGTGAGCTGCAACCCCATGTTCTGCAATTTCATGCATTTCAAATGTTCTGATTTGAATCTCTAAAGGATCTCCATTTGGACCAACGACTGTAGTATGCAGCGATTGATACATATTCTGTTTAGGCATCGCTATGTAATCTTTAAATCGACCAGGCATTGGTTTCCATAATGTATGGACAAGACCTAGCACAGCATAACAATCTTTGATTGAAGGGACAATCACTCTTATTGCAAGTAAGTCAAAAATTTGTTCGAATTGTTTTTTCTGTTTGACCATTTTTCTATAAATACTATAGATATGTTTAGGTCTACCACTTATGTCGCCAGAAATATTCATAACTTCCATTTCAGACTCTATATCTTTAATCGCATTCGCAATATATGTTTCTCGTTCGCTTCTTTTCTTTTTCATCAGATTAACAATTCTAAAATATTGAACACTATCAATATATCTTAATGAAATGTCTTCAAGTTCCCACTTAATTGTATTGATACCTAATCTATGCGCAAGTGGTGCATAGATTTCTAACGTTTCTTTAGCAATACGTTTTTGCTTTTCTTTAGGCATCGCTTTTAAAGTACGAACATTATGTAATCTATCTGCTAATTTAACTAATATAACTCGGACATCTTTAGCAATCGCTATAAATAATTTTCTATGATTTTCAGCTTGTTGCGTTTCTTTAGATTTATATTTAACTTTTTTTAATTTTGTAACACCATCTACAATTATGGCTACTTCTTCATTAAACATTTCTACCAAATCATCATACGTATAAGGTGTATCCTCAATTACATCATGAAGGAATCCAGCAACTATAGTTGGACCATCCAATTTCATTTCGGTTAAAATACCCGCTACCTGAATAGGATGCATGATATATGGCAAATTATTTTTTCTAATTTGTCCTTGATGTGCTTTAAAAGCCAAATCATAACTCTTTTCTACTAAACGATATGCATCTTCAGATAAGTAACTTTTAGCTTTATATAAAACATCATCAGCACTGTATGGATATTCTTTATTCATAGGGACACCACCTCTTCAAATAAAATTCTCTTGAATATTACTATTATAGCAATTTTCAATAGTAATATGCCACCGTTAATTATAATTATTAAAAATAAAATAGCCACAATGTGACTATTTTATTCATCGTATGAAATTAACGAAACAACATCGTAACCTTTTAATTTTTCAATGCCGTTTAAATATTTAAGTTCAATTAAAAATGCAATACCCACTACAATTCCACCTAATGATTCTACTAAGTGAATTGCCGCTTCAATTGTACCACCTGTTGCTAATAAATCATCAGTAATCAATACACGTTGACCAGGTTTGATTGCATCTTTGTGCATTGTTAACACATTTGACCCATACTCAAGATCATATTCATAACGAATCACTTCACGAGGTAATTTCCCTTCTTTACGTACTGGTGCAAAGCCAATACCCATTGCATATGACACAGGACAACCAATAATAAATCCTCTTGCTTCTGGTCCTACTACGACATCAACTTGTTTGTCTTGAGCATATTGTACGATTTGGTCAGTGGCATATTTGTATGCTTCACCATTATCCATAATTGTCGTGATATCTTTAAAGTTAACACCTTGTTTTGGCCAATCTTGTACTTCTGAAACATATTGTTTTAAATCCATTATACTTCCTCCTCAACATCACTTAACAATGAATGTATCCAACTGATTAATGATTGGCTATCATTGTACAACAATGTCTTTTCTATTTCTATTTGTTGTTTTCTTGCTTGATATAACGGTGCGTTTTGTATGTCATTTTTTCCCGCATCTTTATTTATTTCAATTATACCATGATTCATTGTAATAAAGTTTAACTCATAAAAGCAATTTAAAATGAATTTCAATTGATCAGGTTTAATTTTTAAAGCTTCACATAATTTCATACCATCATTTTGAATATTGGTTGATTGATTCATATATAAAGCTTTATAAGCTTGCTTGAACTTTTCATCACTTGGAATACCTTCAAAGTATGAATTGGTTTGCCCTTTAAATACTAAATAATATTTTTCGGCTTTAATATTAGATAAAGTTTGTTTGAATGTTTCTAAATCTTGTGGTAAATCTCTCAGCACACACGTTTCGACTTCATTTGGATACGTATCACCATAATGTATATATTGCTCATTTATTTTCTCGGATGAAAGGTTAATCACAAACAGTGCATTGTCTTGATCAATTTTTAACAAGTCCTGTTTATTTTTACTTCTATAATCAAAAATAGCATGGTCATTACTCAACGCTAAATCTTTAAGAATAATTTGTGGAGATTGATGTCCATTCCATTCATTAACATTTAAACTACCTGCAACATTAATTGTCGTATCATTTGAAATATCATGAATGAGATGTCCAGCATTCCAATGTAAAGCTGCAATATTTTTGTCTGTTAATGTTAATTTAAGATGTTTATTTCCTTGACCAATACCTTTAACAGATTTGACCGGAACATTACTAATTGAAAATAGTGGCGCTAATAAATCTGTACCAAAAGGTCTTAATCTTTCTAAATCAAATATGTTATCAACCGTAATATCTGAAGTTTCTATTTCTGCATCAACGATTAACTGCGGTAATAATTTTTTACCTTCTGTTATTTTGTGCATATCTTGATTCAAAGCTTTCTTCAATGGTTCAATCGCGTCAATATCTAATGTCATACCAGCCGCCATATGATGGCCACCAAATTTACGAATCAAATCGCTATGGTTTGTTAGAAATTCAAACATTGAAACTTGTTCAATACTTCTAGCAGAACCTTTCGCGTGATTTTGCTCTATATCCACATTTAATACAATTGTTGGTAAATGATACTTCTCAACTATTCTTGAAGCCACAATACCTAATACACCTTCATTCCAATCTTCTTTTGCAAGTATTAGAAATTGGGCATTTTGTTGCATTTCAATTTCAGCTAGCTCCATTGCTTCATTCGTAATATTTTCAACAATTGCTTTACGTTCTGTATTAAATTGGTCCACTTCTTCAGCTAAGAACATCGCTTCATCGTCATCATCGCTCATAAGCAATTCTCCAGCTAATCGAGCATCATCTAATCTACCAACTGCGTTCAGACGAGGTCCGATAATAAAGCCGACTGTTTGTTCACTTACTTCATCCGTAAAATCAGCTACGGACAATAAACTTTTTATCCCTGGTAAAGGTTGTTCATTCAAAATGCGCAACCCTTGTTTAACCATATATCTATTTTCATCCGTTAAACTCACTAAGTCGGCAATCGTACCGATAGCAACTAAACCTAAGAACACATCTGGTATATCTGCTTTAAGTGCTTTAGAAAGTTTATATGAAACACCCACTCCAGCTAAATATTTAAATGGATAATTAAAATCAGGGTGCATAGGGTGAACAATCGCATATGCATTCGGCTTTGTTTCGCCAAATTCATGATGGTCTGTCACAATCACATCAATACCAAGTTCATTGGCAATATCAATTTCATGATGACCTTGAATACCATTATCCACTGTAATGATAAGAGACACACCTTCATCATGTGCATTTCTAAATGCCGCTTCACTCGGTCCATATCCTTCAGTAAATCTATTAGGAATATACCAACCTACAGTAGCTCCCATTGACTCTAAAGTCTTGACGAGAATCGTTGTAGATGTAACTCCATCTGCATCATAATCACCATATACTAATATTCTTTCATCATTTTCAATAGCTTTATGTATTCTCGAAGTTGCCTTTTCCATATCACTTAATAACATCGGATCGTGGAATAACACTTCATTAGATAATAAACTTTCAATTTGTTCTTCAGACGTATAGCCTTTTGAAATTAAAGTTTTTTCTAAAAGTGGCGAAATTTTATATTTTTTTATGATTTGTGGATCAATATTTTGATTGAGCTCTGATTTTTTCCATTGATAACAAGCTTTAGTCATATCAAATCTCCTCATTTCTACTCAAAACATTATACATGAAATATCGTACTTTCTCTACTAAACAAATAAAACATGATTAAAGAGTCAGGTTGTAAAAAGATTCAGCGGTTAGTTACACTTCGACCGACTTTTGTTACTATGGGCACCCTTAGTTACATTTCCCCGTACTTTTGTAATCATGACCCCTAAGTTAAACCTTTATCATTTACTCTAAACAAAAAAGTACCTGCCCTTTTACTAAGGACAGGTACACGATTTATTAAACTAATATTTTTTCATCGTTTGATTTTTTCTCAGTATATACAACTAATTTACCATTTTCTGATTTTTTAAGTTGTCGTTTTTTCAAGATACCCCATAAAGGTACTGCGACGAAAACTGATGAGAACACACCGGATACTAAACCGATTAATAGTGCTAATGAGAAGTTGAAAATACTTGATGAACCAAGTATTAATAATGCGACAACTACTATAACAACTGTTAATACGGTATTGATTGATCTTGTCATCGTTTGTCTAATAGATGAGTTAACAATCATATCAATAGTTTCTGGTTTCGTTATCACTTTCACTTTACGTAAATTTTCCCTTACGCGGTCAAATGTAACGATTGTGTCATTGATTGAATAACCTATAATTGTTAGAACTGCTGCTATGAATGTAATATCCACTTCGAGTCTGAATAAACTGAATACCGATACGATCATAAATACGTCATGTAATAATGCAAGTACAGCAGTTGTACCCATTCTCCATTCAAATCTAAATGATACGTATAAAACAATTCCTAGTGCTGCATAAAGCATTGCTTTAAATGCATTTCCAGCTAATTCTTGACCAACAACTGGTGAAACCGTACTTACGTTTGGATCATGACCCAATGATTTACCAAAGTCAGATTTAACTTTTTGTATTTCAGATTTGTTTAATGCATCTTTAAATTGAACGGTTGCCATTTTGTTTCCAGTTCCACTTGTTGTAACTTGTGATGGTTCTAATCCCATATCTTTAAACTGTTTTGACACTTGTTCAGTCTTGATAGCTTGATCAGATTGTAAGTCAACACGTGTACCACTTGTGAAATCAATACCTAAGTTTAATCTAAATATCGATATGATGATAGCACCGATAATAATCGTAATTATACTAAATGTTAATAATGGTTTAGCAAGTTTTACGAAATTAATTTTGTCATAGACTGTTCTTAAATCATGAACGTCTAATCTTTCACTAATATCATGTCTATCTTTCTTAGAAACACCAAACCAATTATATTTTTTCTTGAAGTAGTTTGAGTTTACTAATAATGCTAATAATATTCTTGTGAAAAATACTGAAGTTACGAAACTCATAAGAATCGCAAGTAATAACATTGTTGCGAAACCTTTTACTGAACTTTCACCAAATACGAATAATACGAGCGCTGCTAAAATTGTTGTTAAGTTAGCATCTAAAATCGTAATAAATGAAGAGCCAGAACCTTTTTTGAAGGATTGTTGTAAAGTCCTTCCTATCCGCAATTCATCTTTTATCCGTTCATACATGATGATGTTAGCATCAACGGCCATACCTACACCTAATACTAAGGCAGCAAGTCCGGGCAATGTTAATACCCCTGAAATAAAGTTAAATGCTACTAATGTTAAGTAAACATAAGCACTTAATGTAATGACAGCTACAACACCAGGTAATCGGTAGTAAATGAGCATGAATAAGAATATAATACCTACACCTATTGAAGAAGCAAGTACTGTTTCATCTAATGCATCTTTACCGAATTGTGCACCTACTGATGTAGAATAAACTTCATCTAATTTAACAGGTAGTGAACCTGAGTTTAATAAATCTGCAATTTGTTTTGCTTCTTTAACACCTTTTTCACCATTGAATCCACCAGAAATTTCAACATTTTCTGAATTGATTGGTTGGCTTACAGTTGCTGCAGAAATATATTTCGGTTCTTTACCTTCTTGTTCTTTCTTAGCTTCTTTAGCGTAACTGTCTCCTTTTTCATAGTCCATCCAAATGACCATTAAATTAGGATTCATTTTAGAAACTTTTTCAGTTACTTCTTTGAACTTTTTAGCATCTTTTAGTTTAAGAGTAACGGCTACTTCGTTTGTATTGCCTTTAAAGCCTTGCTTAGCGCCACCTTGAACTAAATCTTTACCAGATAGTAAAACTCTATCCTTTGCATCTCTGATCGTTAAATTCGCTTGTGTAGAAAGTACTTCACGAGCTTCATTCTGGTCTTTAATACCAGCTAATTGAACTCGAATTCGATTACCTTCTTCAACTTGAATTTTCGGCTCAGAAACACCTAATACGTTTACACGTGACTCTAAAGTCTTTGCAGTAGATTTAACCGCATCATTATCAATCTTATCACCTTTGTCTAAAGGATTAACTTGATATAAAACTTCAAAACCACCTTGTAAGTCTAGACCTAAATTTACATTCTTTGTTATATCTTTTGTTGTTGATCCTATTAAGCTAAAAACCAACACTGCAAGAAGTAAAAAGGCTATAATTCTACTCCGCTTTTTCACGATAACACCTCTTACATATTTTTAATTCACTATATATGTTATAGCATACATCAACTATAGTTGAATAGCCATAACATTCATGTATGAAAAAAAGACATGGATAACCATGTCTTTTAACATTAAATATGATACATAATATTAAACCAATTTCCTTAAAAAGTAAACTGTTTTATGAAGGGTCTACTTGTTTAATAGCTGGTTTTTCAAATGTAATTTCGTGTCCTTTATCGTTAACAGAAACAACAACGATAGAATCATCTACTGCTCTAACAGTACCTTTGATACCGCCGATTGAAGTTACTTTTTGACCAACTTCTAAACGGTTTAATAATTCACGATGTTCTTTTGCACGCTTTTGTTGTGGTCTAATCATTAAGAACCAAACAAGCGCAAAAATTAAGATAATAGGTAATAATTGTACTAATACTTCCATATTCAATCTCCTTTAAAAGTTTTTGGGGTTATCTACATTTAGTCCATACTGCTCGAAAAATTCATCTTTGAAATCAAGTAATCGATCTTCTCTTATTGCTTGGCGAATGTTCTCCATAAGTTTTAATAAGAAATACAAATTATGATATGTAGTAAGACGAATTCCAAATGTTTCATCTGCTTTAATCAGATGACGCAAATATGCTTTAGTATAGTTTCTACATGTATAACAATCACACTCTGGATCAAGCGGAGATAAATCTTGCTGATATTTAGCATTTTTTATAACGACTCTACCTTGAGATGTCATACAAGTACCGTTTCTAGCTATACGTGTAGGTAATACGCAATCAAACATATCGATGCCTCTAATAGAACATTCGATTAATGCGTCTGGAGAACCAACTCCCATTAAATATCTTGGTTTATTAAATGGCATTAATGGCGCTGTATGTTCAACCATTCTGTACATGACAGGTTTAGGTTCACCAACAGATAAACCACCAATAGCATAGCCAGGAAAATCAAGTGAAACGAGGTCTTTAGCACTTTGCTCTCTAAGATCCTTATATTCTCCACCTTGGATAATACCAAATAAAGCTTGATCTTCAGGGCGACGATGAGCTTCTAGACATCTTTCCGCCCATCTTGATGTTCTCTCAATTGAATTTTTTACATATTCATATTCAGATGGCATTGGAGGGCATTCATCAAACGCCATCATAATATCTGAACCAAGATCATTTTGAATATGCATCGCTTTTTCAGGACTTAAGAACAATTTAGAACCATTTAAATGATGTCTAAAATGTACACCTTCTTCTTCGATTTTTCTCATATCACTTAAACTGAATACTTGAAAACCTCCAGAATCAGTAAGTATAGGTCCATCCCAATTCATAAACTTATGTAATCCACCCACTTTAGAAATGATATCACTTCCAGGTTGTAACCACAAATGATAGGTATTACTAAGTATAATTTTTGCTTCCATCTGTTTAAGTTCTTCAGGGCTCATTGTCTTAACTGTTGCTTTAGTTCCAACAGGCATGAACATAGGCGTTTCAAATGAACCATGAGGTGTATGCACAATCCCTAGTCTTGCACCTGATTGCTTACAAGTCTTAATGTGCTCGTATGTTACTGCAGGCATAATGTTGCTCCTTTTCTATATTAAAATCATTGCATCTCCGAAACTAAAAAATCTATACTTTCCTTCAACTGCATGTTTATATGCATTTAAAATATGTTCTCTAGTCGATAGTGCGGATACTAGCATGATGAGAGTTGATTTTGGTAAATGGAAATTGGTAATTAAACCATCTATCGCTTTAAACTCATATCCCGGATAAATAAATATGTCAGTCCAACCACTTTCTTCAACAAATTGGTCATTTTTAGAACGAATTGTCTCTAGTGTTCTTGTAGACGTTGTACCTACGGATATT
Organism: Mammaliicoccus sp. RAM2; assembly: GCF_045897195.1. Classification (NCBI taxonomy): domain Bacteria; kingdom Bacillati; phylum Bacillota; class Bacilli; order Caryophanales; family Staphylococcaceae; genus Mammaliicoccus; species Mammaliicoccus sp. RAM2. The sequence continues at coordinate 133,836 of NZ_JBJNWI010000002.1, forward strand.
ATTTTATGACCACTTGCTTTTACACAGTTTAATAATTCAGCCGTTTCAGCAGTCATTTGGTAGTATTCTGAATGCATTTCATGATCATCTATATTATCTACACTGACTGGTCTAAATGTACCCAAACCAACATGTAACGTAATAAATGCAATGTGTACACCTTTATCAGCAATTTCTTGTAATAAATGTTCAGTGAAGTGTAAACCTGCTGTAGGCGCAGCTGCAGACCCAACTGCTTTAGCATAAACTGTTTGATATCTATCTTGGTCGTCTAATCGCTCTTTAATATATGGTGGTAACGGCATTTCACCAAGCTCATCTAATCTTTCTTGTAAGATACCTTCGTATGAAAGTTTCATAATGCGTCCACCTTGATCAAGTTCTTTGATACAAGTCGCAATGATTTTACCTTCTCCAAATGAAACAGATTGACCAACTCTTATACGTTTAGCTGGTTTAATTAATACTTCCCATTCATTATCTTCTTGTTGCGTTAGCATCAGCATTTCTACTTTTGCACCAGTTTCTTCTTTTAAGCCAAACAATCTTGCTGGCATGACTTTCGTATCATTTAATACTAAACAGTCACCTGGTGAAAGTTGATTGACAACTTCTTTAAACGTTAAATCTTCTAATTCACCTGTAGCTTTATTACATTTTAATAACCTACTGCTCTCTCTATCTAACAGTGGTGTTTGTGCAATTAATGATTCAGGTAAATCAAAATCGAAATCTTCAATATTCACAAACTTTGCCTCTTTCCTAATCCATTTTAATGTCGAAGTGATCATAACTTAAAGCAGTAGCACGACGACCTCTTGGCGTTCTTTCTATAAACCCTTTTTGGATGAGATAAGGTTCATAAACGTCTTCAAGTGTTACACGTTCTTCACCTATCGTGGCTGCTATCGCATCTAATCCAACTGGACCACCTTTATAATTATTCAGGATACAGTGCATAATTTTATAATCTATATGGTCGAGTCCTTCTTCATCTACTTGTAGTAAATCTAAAGCATGCTTTGTAATATCCATAGAAATAGCTTCGTCACCTTCTACTTGAGCAAAGTCACGCACTCTACGTAATAAACGATTGGCTATACGAGGTGTTCCTCTACTACGTTTCGATAATTCAACTGTACTATTTTGGTCAATATCTACTTCAAATACTTCAGCAGTACGTTTTATGATTTCTTGCAAACTATTATCATCGTAATATTCTAATCTAAGATGCACACCAAAACGATCTCTCAAAGGTGCTGAAAGGCTCCCTACACGTGTTGTTGCACCTACTAGCGTAAAAGGTGGTAAATCAATTCTAATACTTCTAGCTTCTTCACCTTTACCAACGACGATATCTAAGAAGAAATCTTCCATAGCAGGGTATAACACTTCTTCAACGACTCTGCTTAATCGGTGTATCTCATCAATGAAAAGTACATCCCCAGGTTGTAACGCAGAAAGTATGGCTGCTAAATCGCCAGGCCTTTCAATAGAAGGTCCACTTGCAGTTCTTAAATTAACATTCATCTCATTAGATATAATATGAGCTAAAGTCGTCTTCCCTAAACCAGGTGGACCATAAAGTAAACAATGATCTAAAGGTTCTTCCCTTAACTTAGCCGCTTTAATAAATATATCTAAGTTTGATTTAATATTATTTTGACCAATATATTGATTTAAAGTATCTGGTCTTAATGAAAGTTCACTTTGGATATCATCTTCGTGTCCATGTTCATCCATTAATCGCTCATCCAAAAAATCACCTCATTTACTGAATAAGTAATGCTAAACCTCTTTTAACACAAGCATCTACTGAATCAAATGATTCTTTTTCCAGGTTCTTCTTAACTTTTGTAATTTCTCGTCTAGAGTAACCTAATGCTTCTAAAGCTAACAATGCTTCTTCTAATACATCCTGATCGGCATCTTTACTTTCTGGGAATAACTCAGACTCTTCAGTGATAACTAATTTCCCTTTTAAATCAAGAATAATTTGTCTTGCTGTTTTTTTACCGATACCAGGAAACTTTGTCAAATATGATTCATTTTCATTTTCTATAGCAATTGCTACTTCATTAGGCGTGCTTGTCGCTAAAATTGCTAATGCTGACTTCGGTCCAATACCTGTTACTTTAATTAAGCTTAAAAACATATCCTTTTCTTCTAGATTCACAAATCCATACAATAATTGGGCATCTTCACGCACAATTAATTGTGTATATACTTGCGTTTCTTTATCTAATTGAGATTGAAAACGATATGAGTTTGGTGTTTGAATTTCATAACCTATACCATTTGCCTCAACTACAATATGAGAAGGATATAATTGTGAAACGATTCCTTTTATATATGCATACATTTAGACAACTTCCTTTACATACTCATTCCAATAACTTCTACTTCATCAACATACGGACTTTCTTTAATTGCATCCATTAACTCTTCTAATGATAACTCAATATTTGCAGCATTAAGAGAAATTGTAATCGTTGCTCTATCCTTTATTGGTAGACTTTGATGAATGGTAAGAACAGAACCTTTAACTTCAGCAATTTTATTCAAGACAGTTGCGAGCATTCCCACTTCATCTTGTACGTATAAAATTAATGTTAAATTTTTGGTCTGTTCTTCTAATCTATCAATTGGAAATATTGTATCTTTATATTTATAAAAAGCACTTCTAGATAAATTAAATTCTTTAACTGCATCATAAATCGTTAAATTATTATTTTTTAATAGTGCATTTTTAACTTTGATTGTCTTTTGCACTGACTCTGGCAAAACATCTTCTCTGATTAAATAAAACCTTTTTGTTGATTCATTTGATTTTTTCAATTGGAACACGCCCTATTCGACAAATTCAAATTCTCCACCTAAAATTCTTACAATATCACCATTTGAAGCACCGCGTTCTCTTAAGGCATCATCAATACCCATTGAACGCATTTGTCTTGCAAATCTTCTAACTGCTGCATCACGATTAAAGTCTGTCATTTTGAATAATCTTTCAATCGAATTACCTGATACAACATAGGCACCATCGTCATCTCTCGTAATAACAAAATGATCTCGTGATTTCTCGTGTTTATATACAACACGATGTACACCAGTTTCTTCTTCGACTGAATCGAAGTCCATTCCTTCAGTTTCATCTAATAAATCAGCAATTTGATATAGTAGTTTATCAACGTTATGACGTGTAACTGTACTAATAGGAATAATATTAACATCTTCTTGAAGTTGTTCTTTGAACATTTCTAATTGTGTTTCTGAATCTGGTAAATCCATTTTATTCGCAACGACAATTTGTGGTCTTCTAGAAAGATTTTCATTATATGATTTTAATTCTTGATTAATTGTAACATAATCTTCATATGGGTCTCTGCCTTCCATTCCACTCATATCTATTATATGAACAATTACTCTTGTACGTTCAATATGTCTTAAAAATTGATGACCTAAACCTACACCTTCAGAAGCACCTTCAATTAAACCTGGTAAATCTGCCATTACAAATCCTCTACCATCATTTGTTTGGACAACGCCTAAATTAGGTTTAATTGTCGTAAAGTGATAAGCACCGATTTTTGGTTTTGCTTTGGAAACGATAGATAATAATGTTGATTTACCAACGCTTGGATAACCTACTAAACCTACATCTGCCATAAGTTTAAGTTCTAACATGACTTCAAGTTCTTCACCAGGTTCACCATTTTCACAGAAATCTGGTGCTGGATTACTTGCTGAAGCAAATCTTGAGTTACCTCTACCACCACGGCCACCTTTAGCAACTGTAGCACGTTGACCATGTTCAACAAGGTCAGCTAGAATCTCTTCATTTTCAGCATTTTTAATAATTGTACCAGGTGGTACTTTTAATACTAAGTCGTCTGCTCCACGACCATGCATGTTACTACTTTGGCCATTCTCACCTTTATCAGCTTTAAATTTTCTTTGAAATCTAAAGTCTAATAAAGTACGTAAACCTTCATCTACCTCAAATACGACTGAAGCACCTTTACCACCGTCGCCACCTGCTGGTCCACCAAATGGAACATACTTTTCACGACGAAAAGCTACTAAACCGTTTCCGCCGTCACCAGCTTTTAACGATATTTTGACCTGATCTATAAACATGTTTACACCTCTATTTCTTTTATGTTAATAAAAAATTCTAATTCTATATGATTTTGACTTTCTGATAAAATTTCAACGTTATATTTAGAAAATGATTGTTCAATTTGATTAAAGTCCTTATTAGTTGGATTTAACCAAACAAGCATTGTGACAAATTCTTCTTCTACTGTAAGACTAATATGAATATTTTTTTCATCCATATCGTTAATCACAACAGCTTTCAAATCATTAAATATATTAGTTAAAGTATCATCAGTTCTTTCTAAGTTCTTTTGATAATAATCGATATTTGAGTTATCAATTTCAAATGTCCATTTAGAGCCTGACAAAGATAGTTTGTATTCAAATACATTATGAACAAATTTTCTACACGGTGCATTTAAAAACAACTGTTCTTGCTTGAGATTTTTGTACAATTCATCAATTAATAAATCAACCTCTTCATGTTTTCCTAACTGTTTATATGTATATAACAATTGGAACTGATTCACAAAATCATGTCTAGACTTTAAATACACATCTAAATTATTCATTCCATCACCTTTATTATCGTTATTCATAACACTCATTATAACATTTTCGTATTATGAATAAAAAAAGAAACTGCAATTCTGAATAGCTTCTTTATATATAAACCACACTATGCATTCTTATTTAAATAACTGCCAACATAATGATTGAGGCTGGGACAATTATATATGTCCCAGCCTCATCTAAATATAAAGATTATTCAGCAGCTGCGTATACAGATACTTTCTTTTTGTCACGACCAAAACGTTCGAATTTAACAACGCCGTCGATTTTAGCGAATAATGTATCGTCTCCACCGCGACCTACGTTTTCACCAGCGAAAACTTTAGTTCCACGTTGACGATAAAGAATAGAACCACCAGTAACGAATTGACCGTCAGCACGTTTAGCACCTAAACGTTTTGATTCAGAGTCACGACCGTTCTTTGTAGAACCTACCCCTTTTTTCGATGCGAAAAATTGTAAGTTTAATTTTAACATGAGTTACACCTCACTTGTAATTTAGTTTAATATATTGCCCATATTCTTCTTCGATTGTTTTCAAAGAAACGATAAGGCCTTGTAATAATATTTGCGCTTGTTCATTTTCTAAGTTTACACTACGTATATGAAAATATCCACCGTCGTCACTGTAATCTATATCAGGCGACTCATCAGTTAATCCAATGATAGCATTTGTTGTACCAAAGACAACTGCTGAAGCACCGGCACAGACTAAGTCTTTACCGTATTCACCTGAATCAGCATGTCCAGACATTTCAATATCTGTAACTTGCCCTTCTTGATTCAAACTAACATCTACATTAATCATAAATTATGCGTTGATTTTTTCGATTGTTAATTTAGTGTAAGGTTGACGATGACCTTGTTTACGTTTGTAATTTTTCTTAGCTTTGTATTTGAATACAGTGATTTTTTTACCGCGTCCTTGTTTTTCAACTTTAGCAGTAACTGAAGCACCTTCAACAACAGGTGATCCAACTTTAACTGAATCTCCACCTACAAATAATACTTGGTCAAATGTGAATGAATCACCTTCATTTACGTCTAATTTCTCAACCCAAATTGTTTGACCTTCTTCTACTTTAACTTGCTTTCCGCCAGTTTCAATTATAGCAAACATACTTGCACCTCCTAATTTTTTAAGTCACGCCATTCATAGGTGACATCCGTACTTTAAGACCTATGATCGAGCGGTTGTATGTAGCTAGAAACTACTCAACTTCAATAGATTACCACCTACAGCTATTGATGTCAATATTCTTTCATTAATTCGTATTTCTTTCTAATAATTTTAATACAAATGGGAATATGATGATTAAGCATATCAAATTAAATATGACAGTTGGTATTAATCTAAATAGAATAATTTGACCAATATTAATAGAAACAATACCTAAAAAACCATAAAAAACCATTACCCATATTTCAAGTAATACAACTGATGATATTAAGAGTATAACCATCATTAAAATGTCTCTATAAAATACTTTAAATAGTTTATCCATCATAATTACAAAAGTTGCATATCCAAATGTATAGACACCGTATATACCGCCATAATAAATATCTGTAAAAATACCTGTTACGATTGCTAAAATAATAGCAACTTTAGGATTTTTGTATACAGCAATTATTAGTAAGTACAAAAATGTTAATCGAGGCACGATTATAAATGTCTCATTAAATAAATTTAACGGTGATAAACGTGTTAATAATGAATCTAAATAAAATAATAAGACACCAATTAAAGGAATAACGTAAAATCTCATTATTCCTCACCACTTTCATCAGATGAAGGTATCGTTTCTGGATCACGTTTAGCAACATATACATGGTTTAAGTCTTTAATATTTGTAGATGTCTTAATGTAAGCGACTTTAGATAATCCATATTCATCATTTTCTACTTTTTCTACTTTACCTACTAATATACCTTTAGGAAGTTGGTCACCTAAACCATTTGTTACAACTTTAGAGCCTTTTTTGATGCTGTATTTATTATCGATATCACTAATAACAAGTAAATCTTTATTTTCATCATATCGATTAATCATACCAAAGATATTTTCATCGTCTTGTTGAATATCTACTGAAAGCTTACTCGTTTTAACACTTGTAGATATTAACTCAACTTGTGAAGAAAATTGATTTGCTTTTTTAATTCTACCTACTAAACCTTCACTCGTAATGACAGCCATATTTTCTTTCATGCCGCTCTTTTTACCTTTATCAATGATGACTGTATTCATCCATTGATCCGGACTTCTACCGATTATAGTAGCTGATATTGGATTGAATTGCGAAATATCTTTCATATCCAATTCTTTTTTTAAGGCTTTGTTTTCTTTTTCTAATCTCGCTTTATCAGCTTTGATTTGATCTGTACTTTTTACTTCTTCTTTTAATTTATCAACGTCTTCGTCTGAAGTGAAAATTCCAGAGAAGAAGTCAGAAACAAAAGTAACTGGATAAGATACGATTCTTCCACCAAACGATGATGTATCACTCGCATATTGTTCACTAAGCGATGCAGATTGTGCTCTCACTGAATAACCAACAATTACAATTAATAAAACCATAGAAATTAGAAAAATCATTATTTTATTATTTTTAAAAAAATTCGACAATCCAAACACCTCTTAATCTTCAAATGACTCATTAACAATGATATTACTATTTTAGCTTACACAGCACTTTAAATAAAGTAAGAGACTGCCGAAATAAAAATTTAATATGCAGTTTTAGGTAATAATTCTATATTTGAGTGCATTGCACTTAAATCATTCATTAAATCTTGCTCTGTTTGATATACGTACATCTTGGGTTCACCAAATTTATACAAGATATACTCTGTTCCTCTTTGCCCTGCAACATAGTTGTCGTCATATCCCATACGTTCTAGTCCTGAAACATCCATGAATTCACTTTTATTAATCCAATTAAATGCTTGTTTAGTTTGACCTAACGGTACATTTTGCAACAATGGATTATCTTCAATTTTATAAGTTGCATTTGCATGTTGTGGAGACATTTTTTCAGTTGTTTGTCCATTACTGTGATCAAACGGGTTTAAATCACTCAATGCTGGTACATTTCTATATACAATAACAATGATAATGACAATTGCTAATAACGCTAATAAATTTCTAATTAATCTAAATAACCATCTCAAAATTATAGACACCTCTCATTCATTAATATTATACGAAAATTGTTTAAATATCATCATCGGGCTTTAGACCTAAACCTTTAATCATTCTGTAGTCTGATGTAATTACTTGCTCTATTCTATATAATGAATTCAAGAGGTGATAAATTTGGAATTAATATATATATTTTTAGCTATCTTGTTTTTAATTATCTTTTTTAGATTTTTCGTTGGACTATTAAGAGTTGTAATAAAATTAGCAATCATTGCTTTAGTTATTTACTTCATATATCAAGGCGTACTTTACTTTATGTGACCGCAATGATGAGTTTAAAAAATATAAAACAATGGCCTGGGAAATTGTATCCCAGGCCATTAGTTTGTTTAACTCGATTAATCTGTTAAAGACTGCATTTGATACATTTTGTAATATTGTCCTTCTAATTTAATTAGCTCATCATGATTGCCTTTTTCAATGATGCGTCCTTTATCAAGAACAATAATTTGATCAGCATTCTTAATCGTTGAAAGTCGGTGTGCAATAATAAATGATGTTCGTCCTTTAGACAACACAGTCATTGCTTTTTGTATGATTTCTTCCGTTTCAGAATCAATACTTGAAGTCGCTTCATCTAAAATTAAAATTTCTGGATCAAATGCCAGTGCTCTCGCAAATGATATAATTTGTCGTTGACCAGAACTTAATGTTCGACCTCTTTCTATAACTGGCTCATCAATACCTTTTTTAAAGTGTTCTAACACTCTATCTCCACCTACTGCATTTAAACTTTCAACAGCTTTTTCTCTCGTTACTTTAGGATCGTCTAATGTAATGTTGGATAAAATAGTCCCTGTATATAAGTATGGGTCTTGTAATACAATGCCCATATGTTTACGCATATCTCTTTTGTCCGTTTTAATGGTCGGTATACCATCAATTTCAATCGTTCCATCAGTAGGATCATAGAATCTGAAAAGTAAATTCATAATAGAACTTTTCCCTGATCCTGTATGTCCAACTAATGCAATTGTTTGTCCTTTATCGACTTCTAAATTGATATTTTCCAAGACGTATTCACCTTCATTATAAGCAAACGATACATCGTTAAAATGAACATGACCTTCTATTTTTTTAGGCAACTGAATTTTATGTTCTGCCATCTTTTCTTCAGACACATTCATCATTTCAAATACTCTCACGCAAGAAACTCTTGCTTGTTCTAATTGTCCCAATACGTTTAATACACCAAACAATGGATCAAACAATCTTGTTATATAATTTACAAGAATATATAACGTACCAACTGAAATTGCGACAGAAGAATTTAGAAATTGTGTGCCAAATACGACAATCAACATTAAAAACACAATACTTCTAATCGTACTCAACAAGTTATGTTCTGTCAGCGAATCAAATTGTATGATTTTTTTATAATTGTTTAAATACGCTTGATTCATTTCATCAAAATCATTCATAATTTCTTTTTCTTGTTTAAATGCTTGAATGATATTCATACCATTTATAGATTCATTAATAAGTGCATTCATATCACTGTTTTTTTCTCGAATTACATAGTTGTATTTACCCGTTACTTTTTTGTACCACAATAACCAAAGTATTACGAAAGGTATTGTAATCAGTGCGATAAAACCAATTTTAATATTAATAAAAAATATCGCAATAATGACACCTATCATCGTGATAAAAGCCGAAATAAAGTTTGGTAATATAACAGTGAATAGTTCGAGTATCATTTGTGTATCATTCGTTATTCTTGCTACAACTTTTCCTGCTGGTAAATTATCAAAGTATTTTATCGGTAACTTTTGTACGTGTTCAAAAAGTTTAATTCTTAACTCTTTAATAACATCTGAGCCAGCACGTTGAAGAACGAGCGTTTGAAAATAACTTAATATCGCATGAATGAGTGACACTACAAAAAACAAACTCAATAATAGTAGCACTGGTCGTAGTTGTATAATTTGTGAAGCAGATGTTTTAACATAATGATCAATAATATACATCGCAACCAATGGCCCTAATAATTCGAATCCCACTGCTCCAATTAAAATAACAATACCAATGATGAATCTTTTCTTATATTTGCTAACAAATGGAAAGAGTTGATTTACAATACTCACTTGCTATACACCTCCTTCAACCGTTGTCTTTCAAATTGAGATTTGTACCAACCATTCATATGGAGTAATTGGTCATGCGTACCTGACTCTGTTATTTCTCCATGGTCCATTACAACAATTTGATTAGCATGTTTAACACCAGATAATCGATGTGTCGCAATAATGGTTGTTTTACCTTGTCTATATTTTTGTATATTTTGTATAATTTTCTTTTCTGTTTTTGCATCAACAGCAGATAGTGCATCGTCTAAAATTAATATTTTAGGATCCATAATCAATGCTCTAGCAATTGCTATTCTTTGCTTTTGACCTCCAGAAATTGCTATGCCTTTTTCTCCTACTAATGTTTCTAAACCTTGTGGTAAACGTTCGATATCTTTTTCAAAGTATGCTAATTTGATTGCTTCTTTGATATCATTATCAGTAGCATCTGATTTACCAAATCTAATGTTATCTCTAATAGATCTAGAGAATAAAATGTTTTCTTGAGATACGTAACCAATTAAACTTCTTAAATCACTTTTTGAAATTTGATTAATATTAGTATCTCCAAGTACGATTTCTCCATTACCAGTAGGATATTCTTTCAAAATTTGTTTGATTAACGTCGTCTTACCAGAACCAGTTGCACCGACAATACCCAAAGTTTCACCTTTACCTAGTATAATATTGATGTTGTTCAAGTTAATGGATTCACTCGATGGATATTTAAACACAACAGAATTCATACCTATATCATGTGAAGGCATGCCTTTATTTTCTACATCAAGTACTGTTTCCGCTTCATTTAACGTTTCTTCAACACGATCTATAGACGCATTACCTCTTTGCATGATATTAATCAAAATGCCAACTGAAAACATTGGCCATACGAGCATATTTAAATATACGGTGAATGAAATCAGACCACCAAGTGTCATTTCACCACTGTTAACAAGAAAAGCTCCATAACCTATTCCGATAACTTGACTCATAGCAGTGATAATAATCGTTATTGGTTGAAAAAACGCATCCATTTTTTCAACATTCATAAATTTTTCTACGACACTTTCAGTCATATTTTTGAAATCTTTGTTGAGTTTATCTTCTTGTACATACGCTCTTGTAACACGTACACCTTCAATAGACTCAAGAACACTGTCATTCATATCACCAAACGATTTTTGTGAAACTAAATAGCGTTTATGAATTCTTTTACCTAATTCAATTTCTAATATGGCTAGTAAAGGTAATGGAATCAGTGCAAATAGTGTAAGCTTCCATGATACTGTAATACCCATCGTTAATATTATCGTTCCCATAAATGTTGTAGAATCAATTAAAGTTAAAATCCCTATCCCTGCAGTATTTCTAATTTGATTCAAATCGTTTGTAGACTTTGCCATCAAATCTCCAGTTCGATTTTTCTCAAAAAATGTTGGACTCATTGATAAAAATTTTTGCATGAGTTTACGTCTCATAATTGATTCAAGTATTTGAGAACCTGAAAAAATTAAAGTTCTCCAAATATAATTCACAATATAAGACAAAATTAACACAATTATAAAAATAATCACTAATTGATGATATATTTGTTCAGTTAAAGAACGGTCACTTATCTTATCTATAGTCTGCCCTACTATCCAAGGTGGCAGTACTTCTACAACGTTCGCAATTAATAACAGAATAATTGCAATCGAATATCTCTTCCAATGATCTTTAAAAAACCACATTAACTTTTTAATTGCTTGAAACATGTTGTCCCCCCTTAACCCCTATCATTAAACACAAAAAAGCACACGCATCCTTAAAGAAAGCGTGTGCTTAAATTACATTCTAAAGGAAGTGAATATACTACTCCCTAATGCTTCATATTTAACGTAGGGGTAGTGATGTATGATGTTGTATGTTTATAAAATCTTCTTCTGATGTTTCTCATAAGTCACTACCTCCTCTCTCATAAATTTAAGTTAATGATAGCCTTTTCAAAAATTAATGTCAATATAATATCCGAAAATTTACAATTTTATTTATTTGTTTAATATTTTGTTTAAAATGAATAATGTAATTGAAACGAGAATACCCCAAGCAATTCCTGCAACAATTGAACCAAGTATTAAATTAATTGAAAGTGTAGAACCGTCTTTAGTTAAAGTAAGAATAATGGAAGCTAAGAATACACCAATGATGCCTAACACCAACGTGATGCCATAGTCTTTTCTAACAATTGGTCGCTTTTTCTTACGTTGAAATAAAGAAATAATAAATAGTAACGGTAATACGACAAATAAGAACGTTATGATTTGCAAAATAAAAACTCCTGACTCATTTTTAATTACATTATAACATTGAATCATTCAGTTATATTATTAATTTCTAAGTCTTCACACATGATATAGTCATTTTCAAATATGCTAATAAATTCTCCATCACCAATGATAATATGATCTAATAAATCGATACCCATTAAATCACAACAATATAATATTCGCTTTGTCGTTTTAATATCTTCTAATGATGGTGTCGGATCACCACTTGGATGATTATGTGCAATGACAATTGAAGCAGCAGAATGCTTAACTGCCTCTCTCAATAAATCTCTCGGATGAACAACCGCCATATTTAATGAACCAATAAAAATCGATTGTTCATGTATAATTTGATTCTTTGTATTTAATAATAAAGCAACAAAGTGTTCTTGCTTTAAATATCTTAATTTTTCCATTAAATAATCTGCAACATCTTGTGGTTCATTGATTTCTACTTTGTCGAGAACGGTATTGCTATGCATTCTTTTAGCTAATTCAATAACTGCTAAAATTGTAATTGCTTTAGATTCACCAATACCATTAACACTTAGTAATTCAGACAATGTTAAATGTCTTAGTTCTCTTGTATTTTCAACTAAATTCAATACTTTATTCGCACATTCTAGACTGGAATATTGTTTGCTTCCTGAATTAATAATAATCGCCAATAATTCTCTATTTGTTAATTTATCCGGACCATATGATTTCAGTCTTTCTCTCGGTTTATCTTCATGTTGTAAATCTTTAATTTTAATAACCATAGTTGCCTCCTAAAAAATAATCATTAAGTTGAGTTTGGAATAATTGTACAAATATAACCGCAAGTGTCATAAAAGGAACGAGTGGTACTTTTTGAATTTTGTTTCTAGTGGTACATACATAAAGTGTGATCAATACACCCGCAAATATAAAAGTAAACATAAAACATAATATAAAATGTGATACCGGCAAAATTAAACTGAGTAACGAAAACAATTTAATATCTCCATAACCTAGCCCTCCCCTTGATATGAAATATAAAATGTGCAAAATTAATATGATAAACAGTGCGTAAAAAAATTGTTCTCGCGTTATTCCAAATAAATAAACACTACATACTAACATAATGATGAGCATATGATTCGGTATGACAAAATGATGGAAATCATAAATAGATAAAGGTATTAAAAATATAATTAAGAAGTAATACAAAAGAGGATTTAATTGAACTACTGAAAGAATGGGAATCAGAAATAGTATGCCTAAAAGGACTTCAGAAACTAATAAAATTATTGGAATGCGCTTCTTACAATAACGACATTTACCGTGTAATGCTACATAACTTACAATGGGTAATAAATCTATTGGTTTAAGTGATGTATGACATGTTTCACAAACTGAACGTTTCGTTAATAAATGAAAACCCACATTTTTCACACCCGTAAGTTGATACATATAACTTGCAATGATTGCACCGAATATAAACATTTTGAACATACTTTTTAGCTCCTTATTGATATATATTAATATACCAAATGTGACCACAATATTTATAATCGCATATTGTTAGTAAATAGCTCTAATACTTTTTAACTCTTTATAAATCCATTAAAAAAACTTGAAAAACATCTAAAGATAGCATGTGTTTTTCAAGTTTTGTAAAATTTAATAACCTAGGGCTAATGCAATAATAATACCAACTAAGCAGATAACAACCCACAGTAATAATAACTTCCAAATAAATTTAACCCAAGTTGTGTATGAGATTCCTGCTACAGCTAATCCTCCCATTAACGAAGCTGATGTTGGGAATATGCTATTACTCACTGCATCACCATATTGGAAGGCAAGTACTGCCATTTGTCTATTGATATTCAATAAATCAGAAATAGGCACCATTAATGGCATAGTCGTCATCGCTTGACCAGAACCAGAAGGGATAAAGAAATTCAGGACCATTTGTATGATAAACATCATCCCTACCGTAATACTTGCTGGTAAATCTTGAATTGTATTTGTTAAATAATAAACTATTGTGTCGATAATTTTACCATTTTCTAATACAACGACGATTGCTTTAGCGAAGCCAACAATTAATGCTCCAAATAAAATAGATTGCATACCCTCGATTAAAGCATCGAAAGTACCATTAAAACCTAAACCAGCAATAAAACCTGCCAATAATCCGACTAGCAAGAAATTGGCACTCATTTCATTAAATGACCAACCAAATGTAAAAATGCCAAATACGTTAAAACATATTGCACTGACTAATAAAATTAAACAAAACATTTGTCGCTTTGTAAATCTACCAATCTCTTCTTGTGGTTCTATTTGATTCTTTTCTTGTTGTTCTAACTCGTATACTAAACTTTTCTTTGGATTCTTTTTAACTTTTCGAGCGTAAAACATAACGTATGCAATACCAACAATTAATACACAAATATAAATAATCGTTCTAAATTCCCATCCAGAAAAAAGCGGAATTTCTGCAATCTGTTGAGCAACTCCAACTGTAAATGGGTTGAGCATTCCACCCAGAAAGCCAGCAGCAGCGCCCATGATAATCATTGCAGCACCTGTCATTGCATCATATCCAACTGCTCTAGCAATCGCTATACCGATTGGAACAAAGATAATTGTCTCTTCAGCTAAACCTATCGAGAAACCAAGCAATGAAAAAATAAACATCGTTAGTGGAATCATTAACTTACCGTTTTTACCAAGCTTGTTCATTGCAGCATTGACGCCATTGGTAATGGCACCTGTCTTATGAATAATGCCAAATGCTCCACCAACTAAAAATATGTAAAAGATAATATCTGCACCACTGATTAATCCTTCAGGTATAGATCTAAATATTTCTAAAAATCCAGAAGGTTCACTATCTACTAAATGATATGTACCTGAAACAACCTCTTCCCGATCATTAACAGACTTCCTGTCAAATTCCCCAGAAGGTATCACATATGTCAGTAAACAACTCATAGCAATAATGAAAAGCAATATAGCATATGTATGAGGATTCTTGAACCTTATAAATTTTCCAACTATATCTTTCAAATTAATCCCCCCCTATTTATAAGTACCATCATACACTATTATCAGAAAATATTGAATATTATATAAAAATCTATGATTTTGTTCGTGCATGCTTGCCTAGGGTATGGTTTGAGCCTGTAGTCTCTCACACATACTATTGCCTCAGGCGTCAGCACGTTACAAAATCGTTAAAAATAATCTGAGAACTTATCCGCGAAAAGCATGGGCATAAAAAATGAGTTTGGGACATAATTCCTAACTCAAATTAAATAACACCTCATTTACTGATTTATAAGGATACCCATAGTAACAAAACGACACTCGTTAAAGATATATAAGAAAAGAGACTGTGACATAATGTAATGTCTCAGTCTCTTTTATCATATTGGCAGTAGATGTCTGAATTGAAAATGCGCTTGTACCAAGCTTTTTCAACTCTAGTCATCCTTGCCAGGACAACGAAATCTTTTTATACAAATTAGATTTCTGTCCCGCTCCCACTCTATATTAATCTTTAAATAATTTTCTTACTTCACTAATAAAGTATAAACTTCCTGTTACAACGAGTAATTCTCCGTCGTACTGTTCAATAAATTGAGGATAGTCTTGAACTTTTTCAATATGGTGATGCTCTAAATAATCGTATACTGCATCAATTGGTAATGCTTTTGGAAAATCAAATGTTGTCACATAAAATCTATTGGCTATTTCTTCTATGCTACTCATCATTTTCCCTATTGGCTTACCATCTATCGCTGCAAATAATACATCGATTTTTTTGTCAGAATAGTATTGTTTTAATGTATCTACTAATGCATCAATACTTTCTTTATTATGTGCACCGTCTATTAAAATAAGTGGTTCTTCTTGAACTTTTTCAATTCGACCTGACCATGTTGTATGTTCTATCGCTTCAATCATTGTATTAAAGTTTAATTGAATCATACCTCTTTGATACATTTCAATAAGTGTTGTAATCGCAAGTGCAGCATTTTCATGCTGATGTTGACCTATCATTTTTAGTTGAATGTTTTCTAATTCATAACTACCATATCGATACGTAAATTCAGTATCATCTGACAGTACATGAAAATCTCGATCTAGTTCTAGACCTTTATTGTAATTTTTCTCAACTACTTCTCTAACGAAATGTAACGCATCTTTAGGCTTAATGGCATATACAAGCGGAACACTTGGTTTAATGACACCAGCTTTTTCTCTTGCAATATCCATATACGTATCGCCTAAAATATTAGTATGATCTAAACCGATACTTGTTAACACCGTCATTATTGGTTGAAATACATTCGTTGAATCATTTAAAGCACCTAATCCCGCTTCAATGATGACAAAGTCTACAGGATGTACTGTACCAAAATATACAAACATCATTAATGTAATAATTTCAAATTCAGTAGCTGGACCTAATTCAGTTTCAGATTCAAGTCGTTCAGATATTGGTTTAACTATCTGAACTAACTCAACCAATTCATCATCTGTGATTGGTGTTCCATTAATACTGATTCTTTCATTGAAAGTGACTATAAATGGCGATGTGAAAGTACCAATTTCATAGTTATTAGCTACTAGGGCTTCTCTTAAATAACTGACAGTTGAACCTTTACCATTTGTACCGACTACGTGAACTGCTTGAATCTTTTCTTCAGGATTACCTAATTTGTCGAGCATCCACTTCATTCTTTTAACGCCTGGTTTAATACCGAACTTCGTGCGTTCATGTATCCAGTGTAAACTATCTAAATAATTCATAAGATTTCCTAGCCTTTCAGTTGTTCAATTCTTGCTAATACACCATCATATTTTTCTTGATAATTAACTTTTTTATCTTTTTCTTCGTTAATAATCTTTTCAGGTGCATTTGCAACGAATTTTTCATTGCTTAATTTTTTATTAACACGATCTAATTCTTTTTGCCATTTTTGAAGTTCTTGTTCAAGTCTTTCTATTTCTTTATCCATGTCAATTAAACCTTCTAAAGGTAATACAACTGTCGCACCAAATACAACTTCAGTCATCGCTTTTTCTGGAATATCAACTTTTGTATCAATCACTAACTCACTTGGATTACAGAAACGCATTAAATAATCTTTATTGTCTAAAAGTTGTTTTTTCACTTTTTCATCTTTAGCTTCAATGTGAATTGGTACTTCTTTAGACATTGGTGTATTCACTTCACGACGTGCTTGTCTTACAGATTTAATGATTTCAACTAATAGTTGCATAGATACTTTACTATTTTCATTTGATAATTCTGGTCTTACTTCAGGCCATGAAGCTTGAATAATTGTTTCACCTTCATGTGGTAATGCTTGCCAAATATGTTCGGTTACGAATGGCATTAATGGATGAAGCATACGCATTGTTTGATCTAACGTATAAGCTAATACTGAACGTGTCATTTGTTTTTTAGCTTCGTCCTCACCATTCATTGGTATTTTACTCATTTCGATATACCAATCACAGAATTCATCCCAAATGAAGTTATATAATACACGACCAACTTCACCGAATTCATATTTATCACTTAAATCCGTAACGTTCGCAATTGTTTCATTTAATCGTGTAAGAATCCATTCATCTGCAACAGATTTTTCACCAGATAAGTCTATATCTTCAAATTTGAAATCTTCACCGATATTCATAATGCTGAAACGTGACGCATTCCAAATTTTATTGATAAAGTTCCATACCGCTTCAACTTTTTCAGTAGAATAACGTAAGTCATGACCTGGAGATGAACCAGTAGCTAAGAAGTATCTTAAACTATCTGCACCATATTCATCAATTACATCCATTGGATCAACACCGTTACCAAGTGATTTACTCATTTTACGGCCATCTTCAGCTCTTACTAATCCGTGTAATAAAACGTCATTAAATGGCTTTTTACCTGTAAATTCTAAACCTTGGAAAATCATTCTTGATACCCAGAAGAAAATAATATCATAACCTGTTACTAACGTATTAGTTGGATAGTAACGTTTGAAATCTTCATTGTTTTCATCTGGCCAACCTAATGTTGAGAATGGCCATAATGCAGAACTAAACCATGTATCTAGGACATCTTCATCTTGAGTCCAGTTCTCGATATCTGCTGGTGGTTCTTCACCAACGTATGTTTCGCCTGTTTCATTATGGTACCATGCTGGGATTTGATGACCCCACCATAATTGTCTTGAAATTGTCCAGTCACGAATGTTTTCCATCCATCTATTGAATGTTCCTTCAAAACGATCTGGTACAAAATTAATACGACCATCTGTATCTTGATTGTCTAATGCTTGTTTAGCTAATGGTTCCATTTTAACAAACCATTGTGTAGATAAATAAGGTTCTACTACTGCGCCACTTCTTTCTGAGTGACCAACAGAATGAACATGTTCTTCGATTTTGATTAATTCGCCAGTTTCTTTTAAGTCTTCGATTAATTGTTTACGGCATTCAAAACGATCTAAACCACTATATTTACCTGCTAGCTCATTCATTGTACCGTCTTCATTCATAACATTAATTTTTTCTAGTTGATGTCTTTCACCAATTTCGAAGTCATTAGGGTCATGAGCTGGTGTAACTTTCATTGCACCACTACCAAATTCAATATCAACATAGTCATCACCAATAATCGGTAATTCACGACCAATAATCGGTAATATAACTGATTTACCAATTAAATGTTTGTAACGATCATCATTTGGGTTAACAACGATTGCTGTATCACCTAACATCGTTTCAGGACGTGTCGTTGCAATTTCAATTGCGCCTTCTCCATCTTTAAAAGGATATTTAATATGATAGAAATGACCTGTAATATCTTCGTGAATAACTTCAATATCAGAAATAGCTGTTTTAGTTTGTGGATCCCAGTTAATAATTCTTTCACCACGATAGATAAGACCTTTGTTATACATATCAACAAACACTTTTTTAACTGCTTGAGATAAGCCTTCATCTAATGTAAAACGTTCACGACTATAGTCTAAACCTAGTCCTAATTTAGCCCATTGAGCTCTAATAAAGTCAGCATATTCTTCTTTCCATGACCAAGCATGTTCAAGGAATTTATCTCTTCCTAAATCATGTCTTGTTAAACCTTGTTCTCTTAATTTACCTTCAACTTTAGCTTGTGTTGCAATACCTGCGTGGTCCATACCTGGTAAATACAATGTGTCATAACCTTGCATTCTTTTCATTCTTGTTAAAATATCTTGCAAAGTTGTATCCCATGCATGTCCTAAATGCAACTTCCCTGTTACGTTTGGTGGTGGAATAACAATTGTGTATGTTTCCTTTTTTTTATTTTCACTTGGCTTAAAATAATTATGATCTAACCAAAATTGATAACGGCCTTCTTCAACCTTTTTAGGGTTATACTTAGGTTCCATTTCCATTAAAATCACTCCCTTTATAATATAAAAAACCCGTCCTAATAAATAGGACGGGTTAAACCGTGGTACCACCTAAATTCAATATAATCACTTATATTGCACTCTAACGATTATCGCTCGCACACGCATTAACCTACTTAGTTTCAATTAATGTTCAATTTAAGGCTACCTTCAATCATCATTAATATGCATTTACACCAACCATGCACTCTCTATCATTAATCAATGATTTACTCTTCCTTGATAAATATTCGATTACTCTAATAATATAAGCAGAATCCATATAAGTCAATATTGATTCATTTTAATTTCCATATTTTCTAGTTCGTGCTGTTAAGAAAATTTTAATTAATGGCGCAACAATCAGTAGAATAAAGAATATCCTAAATATGTGATAACTTGATATCATGGCGACATCACCGCCTGTTTCTAATGCTACCACGATAATTTGAGCCATACCACCAGGTGCTGCACTTAAGAATAAATCGTTTATATTGTCGTCTATAAATAACTCAAATACAAAAACAAGTACAAATGCGCCAATAATGAGCGATACATTTTGAAATGCTATAGCAAAAATTGTCTTTCTCGTTAAATTATTGATTAAATCTGATATTTGAACACCTATTCTTATACCGAATAATACTTGTGCAACGACAATGATCGGATAATCTAATGAGAAGATTTGCCCAGTATATAAATTCCATACTAATAATACAAATATCGGTGCAAGTAATTGCGGCACTGGTACTTTCAATTTATAGAATATAAAGTATAAAGCGATGATACCGATTAGTAGCACAAATATACCTGTGAAATCTAGCGATGTAAATATAGATGGCGCCTTTTCAATTTGTCCTGACGCGGTACCATCATTACCATAAATGGATGAAATAATTGGAACTAATATTACGACAAACATGATTCGAGATGTTTGTGTAAGTGTAACAATTAACAAATCTGCTTTTTTATTTTCTTCAGCCATAATAACCATCTGACTTAAAGCACCTGGAATTGCACTTAACAAGGCCGTTTCGAAAGTAACATTTGCAATTTTTCTAAACGCTATTGATACAATTAACGCAAGTATTAAGATACAAACTGACATTAAGATAATTTGTATCCATTCATCTTTAATATCATGAAGGACATTAGGCGTAAATGTAGAACCCATCTGTACACCTAATATCAGTAACCCGATATTACCTAACCATGTTGGCCATTTAATCGTTCTTTTCAACACTTTAATCACAATTAAACTCGCAAATATAGGTCCAAACAACCATGGTAATATCATGTGAATACTTTGTAACACAAAACCGAGTATAATTGCTAACAAACTAACGAGTACAATGTTCCATTTATTTCTATTCATGATTTAACACCTCAAAAAAATTATATCATTTATGTTTCTATAATTTGAGGTAAGTTTTATTCGTTCGTAATTCTTTCTAAAGCAATGTCAAAAGCTTGTATTGTTTTTTCAATATCTTCTTTAGTATGTGCTGTAGATAAGAATGTTCCTTCAAATTGTGAAGGTGGTAAGAATACGCCCTCTTGAGCCATTTCTCTATACATTTTACTAAATAATGCTAAGTCTGATGAATTTGCTTCATCGAAGTTAGTTACTGGTCCTTCATTTAAGAAATACCCAATCATTGAACCTGCACGATTAACCGTAATCGGAACAGCGTGTTTTGCAAATACTTCTTTCAGACCTTTTTCAAGTAAATCTCCAAGTTCGTTGAAGTATTGATAGCTTTCTTCAGTTAATTCACTTAGTGTTGCGTAACCACTTGTCATTGCTAATGGGTTACCTGAAAGTGTACCAGCTTGATATACATTACCGACTGGTGCTATTTCTTCCATAATTTCTCTCTTACCACCGAATGCGCCAACTGGTAGTCCACCACCTATAACTTTACCTAAACATGTTAAATCTGGTGTCACACCAAAGTAACCTTGTGCACAGTTATAGCCAACTCTAAATCCAGTCATAACTTCATCGAAAATAAGTAATGAGCCATAATCTTTCGTAATATCACGTAACCCTTCTAAGAATCCTTCAACAGGTGGCACGACGCCCATGTTACCAGCTACTGGCTCAACTATAACGCCAGCAATATCTTCACCAAAGTGTTCAAATGCAACTTTTACTGCTTCAATATCGTTATATGGAACAGTAACAGTGTTTTTAGCTGTGCCTTCTGGTACACCAGGAGAATCTGGTAAACCTAAAGTCGCAACGCCAGAACCTGCTTTAATTAATAATGAATCACTATGACCGTGATAACAGCCTTCAAATTTCAATATTTTATTTCTACCAGTGTAACCTCTTGCAAGACGTAAAGCGGCTAATGTCGCTTCTGTACCTGAAGAAACCATTCTCACCATTTCAATAGATGGCACACGTTCAATAACAAGTTTTGCCATTTTATTTTCAAGTTCAGTTGATGCACCAAATGAAGTTCCTTTATCAACTGCTTCATGTAATGCAGCTTTTACTTTTTCATGTGTATGACCTAGAATTAATGGTCCCCAACTTAACACGTAATCAATGTATTCATTGCCATCTACATCATAAATTTTAGATCCTTGTCCGTGGTCCATAAAAATTGGTGGTGTATCTACTGATTTAAAAGCACGTACTGGACTATTTACGCCACCTGGCATTAAATTTACAGCTTCATCATAGGCATTTATTGAACGTTCATATCTCATATTAGTAGTCTCCTCCATCTAAATATTTACAAATATCTTTAGCAAAATAAGTAATAATCATGTCAGCACCAGCACGTTTCATTGACGTCATTTGTTCCATCACGATTTTTTCTTCATCTATCCAGCCATTTAATGCAGCTGCTTTTGTCATACTGTATTCTCCACTTACATTGTATGCAACAATTGGTAAGTCTGAGCGATTACGAACATCTCTAATGATATCTAAATAGCTTAGTGCTGGTTTGACAATCATCATGTCGCAACCTTCTTTAATATCACTTTCTAATTCTCTGAAAGCTTCTAATCGATTACTTGGATCCATTTGATAAGTCTTACGATCTCCAAATGAAGGTGCCCCTTCTGCTGCTTCTCTAAATGGGCCATAGAAGCTAGATGCGTATTTAATACCATAACTCATAATAGGAATATTTATAAATCCTGCTTGATCTAAGCCTTCTCTAATTTCAGTAACAAATCCGTCCATCATATTACTTGGCGCAATAATATCTGCACCAGCTTTAGCTTGTGATACAGCTGTTTTCACAAGTAATTCTAATGATTGGTCGTTATCTACATCTTTTGTTTCTTCGTTTATTACACCGCAATGTCCATGGTCTGTATATTCACATAAACACGTATCCGCCACAACTAACATATCTGGGAATTTACTTTTAGATAATCGTGTTGCTTTTTGTATAATACCATCATCAATAAAAGCACCTGTTCCACAAGCATCTTTCTCATTAGGTATACCAAAGAACATAACACCTCTAATGCCTAAATCATAAGCTTCATTTAGCTCTTGTTCTAATAAGTTTAAACTTAATTGATAAATACCTGGCATTGAAGATATTTCGTTTTTAATATTATCTTCTTCAATTACAAAAATCGGATATATTAAATCTGATTTATGAACATACGTTTCTTTCACCATATTTCTCATTACTTGAGATGATCTAAGTCTTCTATGTCTATCAAATTTCATGATTTTACCTCTTTCAAAATTGTATTTATCATGCCTTCTAATGTGTATTCTTCTGCTACTTTAGAAGGTTGATGATATGTATTTAACTTTCGCTCTGTTATAGCACCAATTGCATAAACTTCAACTGAGTTAGGAATTCGATGATAGTTATCAAAATAACTAGAAACAGCCGACGAACTTGAAAAAGTAACATGCGTTACTTCTTGGTGTTGTATCAGTTCATGTACTTTTCTAACATTTTCTATATTTGTAACAGGTTCATATAGATGCAGTACTTGTACTTGATTATCCCATTTCATAAGTTCTTTCGCCAGTTTATCTCTAGCTTGTTTACTACACGGGATTAATATAGATTGATTTGTGAACTGATCTTTAAATTCATGTAATAAACCTTCTTGAGTAAATGAATCTGGCATTAAATCGACTGAGATATTGTACTGATCTGCTACTTTTTTTGTTTTTGTACCGATAACTGCTATACGATCAACTTCTATTTGATTTAAATATGGTTCAAATATTTTGATCGCATTTACAGACGTAAAAATAAGCCAATCATAGTGTGGTTTTAAACAAGATTGTTCAAATTTGATAGGAACAATATCAATGAACGGATAATGACGAATATCGACATCTTCACGTTGAACAGTTCTTGTACTTGTAACCACAATGATTGGCTTCATGTTAACGACTCCTTATTATGCTTCTTCATTCAATTTCTTAATAATTTCATATGCACCTTGTGCTTTTAGTTCTTCAGAAACTTGTTTACCTATTTCCACAGGGTCAGTTCCTTTTATTGTTGATTCATATCTCTCTTTACCGTCTGGAGACATGATTAAACCTGTAAATGAAATTTCATCATTTTCAAGAGTTGCGTAACCAGCTATTGGCACTTTACAACTACCATCCATTTCATTTAAGAAAGTTCTTTCACACGTTACACATGTTTCTACATTCTCATCATGAACTGATTTAAGAATATCTAATAATTCTTGATCATCACTTCTACATTCGATACCTAGTGCACCTTGCCCTATAGCAGGTACCATCGTATCTTCTTGTAAATATTCAGTAACGATATCATCACTCCAGCCCATACGTTTTAATCCAGCTGCAGCAAGTATAATCGCATCGAAGTCTTCAGTTTCTAATTTATTTAAGCGTGTATCAATATTTCCACGAATCCACTTAATTTCTAAATGAGGATATTTTGCTAATAATTGCGCTCCACGTCTTAATGAACTTGTACCAACAATACTACCTGGTTTCAAATCCGCAAGTTTAACGTGGTTATTTGCGATATATGCATCAAATGGATTTTCACGTTCTGGAATACATCCTAGTGTTAATTCATCAGGCAATTCACTTGGAACATCTTTTAAGGAATGAATAGCAAAGTCAATTTCATGATTGAATAATGCTTGTTGTATTTCCTTAACGAATAATCCTTTACCACCGACTTTAGATAATTGAACATCAACAATCTTGTCACCTTTAGTAACAATTTCTTTAATTTCAATATCTAATTCTGGGTATTTTTCTTTTAATTTATCTATAAATTGCTGACTCTGCGTCATAGCTAATTTACTTTTTCTAGAACCTACAATAATTTTACGCATAATTTCCTCCACCATTGTTTAGTTAAACCATTGATGAAATCCTGAAAATTTTGAGACCACCAAATAATTTATCATACACACGAGAAACATCATAATATTTGCTATAACTAACGTTTTTGTGTTGATTGATTTTCTTACTCTTAAAAATAAATAAATACCATAAAGTAGTAAGACTATTAATGAACCGATTACTTTACTATCAATCCAAATTTCACTACCAATTATAATAAGTCCCCATTGAATGCCAAGTATTAAACTAATTAATAAGACTAAAAATCCTACTAATGTAAATCTGAACACATTTTGTTCTAATTGGTCAATACTGCCCATTCTAAAGAACTTTTGATTAAATTTTTTCTCTTTTAAATTTTTTCTTTGTAACAAATACAAAATTGCATGTGATGTACTCAATGCAAAAAGAACATAGCTTAAAATAGCTAAAGAAATATGTATTAAAAGTAATTCATTCATTATATTTGCTGCAGTATTTTCTGTGTCATACTGTTCAGGTCTAAATGTATGAATAACTAGAAATACAAACCCAATCAAATTGATAATAAAGACTGTTAAATCTGTGGATTTAAAATAATTTAAAACTAATGAAACAGTGATAATCATCCATGTATAAAAATAAAATCCTTCGAAAATCGTTAGTACAGGGAATTGTTTAGTTGTAACAATATACATGCACAAAAAGATTGTTTGAAAAATCCAAACAATCCCTAGCGTATAATACCCAAACTTTCTAACTTTAGAATTCTTTTGAATAAAGTCATAAAAATAGCACCCTAAACAAATCATGTAAATAATTAATACTATTTCATGCAAACGTACAGAAATTACATCTTGCATAGCATCACCATTATTTTGTATTAAGATTCAACTGTTTTAGGAGACAATTGATCTTGTTTTAATTCTTTCTTAGTTTCATTTATTCGCTCAACTTCACTTGAGATATTGAAGATTTCTTGGAATAATTCTAATTTTTCTTTTGATTTTTTGTCCGTTGATAATTCTTTTGCTTGTGTAATCGGATCTTTTAATAGTTGATTGACGATACTTTTCATATGTTTAGAAATAACTTTACGCTCTCTGTCAGTCATATCAGGTAACTTTCTTTCTACACTCATCATAGTATCTTGTTGTATATGTGATGCTTTATCTCTTAATGCCGTAATAATTGGCACAACACCTAGCATATTTACCCATTCTTCATGTTTATCAATTTCTTTAGCAATTAATAATTCAATTTCACGTGCTGCTTGTTCACGTTCTGCTAAATTAGCATCAACCAGTCCGTTTAAATCATCTACATCGTAATTAAACATTAATTCTAAATCATTTACTTCTGGGTCTATATCTCTAGGTACCGCAATATCAATTAATACTAACGGTTTATTTCTTCTAAAACGCTCTACATCACGCATCATATCTTTAGTTAATACATAATGTTCCGCACTTGTTGAACTAATCACAATATCCGCTTCCATTAATGAACATTGTAATTCATTGATGCTTTTCGCTACACCTTTATACTGCATCGCAAGTGATTCTGCTTTTGCTACTGTACGATTTAAAACAGTAATGTCATTAACACCACTACCATTTAAATTTGCAACAGCTAACTCAGCCATTTCCCCAGCACCAATGATTAATGCTTTCTTATTATCTAATTTACCTAAAACCTTTTTAGATAATTCGACAGCTGCATAAGATACTGAAACAGCATTTGACGCAATATCAGTCTCATGATGCGCACGCTTAGCTAAAGTAATTGCTTGTTTAAATAGACGGTTAAACATAGTTCCAGTTGTAACCTCTGTTTGCGCAATTTGAAATGCGTCTTTCATTTGACCTAAGATTTGAGTCTCTCCTAGAACCATAGAATCTAATCCTGAAGTCACTCTAAATAAATGTTCCACTGCATCATTCTCAGTTAAAACATTTGTATATTGTTTAATTGTATCTAATGATTGATCAAACCAATCTGCTAAAAATGACTGAATATAATATTTACCAGTGTGGATTTGATCTACAACAGCATATACTTCAGTTCTATTACAAGTCGATAAGATTACACATTCTAATATAGATTTTTGATTGTTTAGTGTTACAAGCGCATTCTCAATTTCTTGATCATTAAAAGCTAGTTTTTCACGCATTGCAACATCTGCAGTCTTATAGTTTACGCTTACTACAACAACATGCACTTCTAACGCCCCCATTAATTTATGTCCAATGTCTAAATTATAACATTTCTAATCTAGAAATGTGAGTGATTTGTTTAAATAAATTGTGACAATAATGCCCAAATATTGTCTGTCTTATCTTTGTTTAAAGATGAGTAGCTAATCAATTTATCTTCAGGATCTAATTCTAAGGTTTGTCTAATGATTTTTAAATGCTTTTGTACTTTACCTTTAGGAATTTTATCCTCTTTAGTCGCAATGACGATAGTTGGTATTTCAAAATGCTTCAGATAGTTATACATCAACACATCATCTTGAGTTGGTTTATGTCTAATATCAACTAATTGAATCACACATCTTAATGCTTCTCTAGTTGTTAAATACTGCTCAATCATTTTACCAAACTGTTCTCTTTGTTTTTTACTAACTTTTGCATATCCATAACCTGGTACATCTACAAAGATAAGTTGCTCATCGATATTAAAGAAATTTAATGTCTGAGTCTTACCTGGTTTCGATGAAGTTCTTGCAACTTTTTTTCTTGAAATTAACGTATTAATAAATGTTGATTTACCAACATTTGAGCGTCCGCTAAGTGCTATTTCTGGCAAACCAGTCTCAGGATATTGTTTCGGATCTACTGCACTGATTATAATATCTACATTATTCGGATTAATTTTCATCGTTTTCTCCTACAAGTTTGTTTCTTTTATTATATCTTATCTTGCTTATATTTTAAACACAGTAACGTTAGCTAAATCAAATCACTTTAAAACATTAAATAAGGCTGAGACAGTTAATAACATGTCTCAGCCTTGGTAATCATATGTGATTATGCTGATGTTTTTTCATCGTTGATTAAATTACCTTCACTATCATATAAGTTTGGTAATTTATGATCTCTAATTGTATCTTCAGTAATAACAACTTTACTTACATCAGAGCTAGATGGAATATCAAACATAATATCGATTAAAGCTTCTTCAATAATTGAACGAAGTCCACGTGCACCTGTTTTACGTTCTATTGCTAATTCACTAATAGCCGTAAGTGCTTGTTCATCAAATTGTAGTTCAACATCATCTAATTCAAGCATCTTAGTATATTGTTTAACTAACGCATTCTTAGGTTGCGTTAAAATATTTTTCAATGCATCAACATCTAATGTTTCAAGGTTAGCTACAATTGGAATTCTACCAATAAATTCAGGAATTAATCCATAAGACTGTAAATCCTCTGGTCTAATTTGTGATAGTAATGATTCTTCGTCACTAATTTCATCACCTGAGCTACTAAAGCCGATAACTTTTTCACCAAGTCTACGTTTAATAACTTCATCAATACCATCGAAGGCACCACCAAGGATAAATAGAATATTTGTTGTATCTATTTGAATAAACTCTTGGTTTGGATGCTTTCTTCCACCTTGTGGCGGTACACTTGCTGTCGTACCTTCTAAAATCTTAAGCAACGCTTGTTGTACACCTTCACCAGATACGTCACGCGTAATTGACGTATTCTCTGATTTACGTGCAATCTTATCAATTTCATCGACGTAAATGATACCTTTTTCAGCACTTTCAACATCGAAATCTGCTGCTTGGATTAATCTTAATAATATATTTTCAACGTCTTCACCAACGTAACCTGCTTCAGTTAAACTTGTTGCATCTGCAATTGCAAATGGTACATTTAATGATTTAGCTAACGTTTGTGCAAGCAATGTTTTACCACTACCAGTAGGTCCGATTAATGCGATATTACTTTTCTGTAATTCAACACCATCTTCGTTTTCAGAAGGTTGTTGTACACGTTTATAATGATTATAAACAGCTACAGCTAATGATTTTTTCGCATTTTCTTGACCGATAACATAATCATTTAATTGTTCCATAATTTCTTTAGGTGTAGGAACATCAGTAAACTGTTCTGGTTCTTGTGACTTTAATTCTTCCTCTACAATTTCAGAACACAATTCTATACATTCATTACAAATATATACGCCACTACCAGCAACAAGTTTTTTAACTTGATCCTGTTCTTTACCACAGAAAGAACATTTTAAGTTTTCTTCACCATCGTTAAATTTAAACATTTTTACACCCCTATTCTTTTTAGACTATACTAAATGTTTTTTACTTTTTCAAATTAAACGGACTAAAAAAGAATAGTAGCAGAAATATTCTGCTACTATAATTACTTTAATACCGAATAATTATTATTCTCCAGCTGATTCAGCTACTAATAAATCGATAACTTTTTGGATTTTAAGGTCATTAACTAAAATATCGTTATTACCTAAAGTTGCTTTAATATCTTCAACAGATAATCCAAATTGTTCGCTCATTTTAGCGAATTCAGCTTCAACATCTGCATCAGAAACTTCGATATTCTCTGCATCAGCAATAGCTCTTAAAGTTAAATTAGTTTTAACGCGTTTTTCAGCATCTTCTTTCATTTGTGCTTTAAGTTCTTCTTCTGATTGACCTGAGAATTGATAGTATAACTCAAGGTTTAAACCTTGTTGAGAAATACGTTGTTCAAATTCTTGCATCATACGATCTAATTCTGTATTAACCATAGCTTCAGGAATATCAACTTTTGCATTGTCAGTAGCTTTTGTAATAGCTTCTTCTTTTTCAGTTGCTTCTGCTTGATTAACTTTAGCTTCTTCTAAGTCTTTACGTAATTTTTCTTTATAGTCATCAACTGTGCTAACTGATTCGTCAAGTTCTTGCGCTAACTCGTCATCTAATTCTGGAATTTCTTTAGATTTTACTTCGTTAACTTCACATTTGAATGTAGCTTCTTTACCAGCTAATTCTTCAGCGTGGTATTCTTCTGGGAATGTGACAACAACATCTTTGCTATCATTAGTTTTAAGACCGATTAATTGTTCTTCAAATCCAGGGATGAATGATCCAGAACCAATTTCAAGATCATAACCTTCTGCTTGACCACCTTCGAAAGCTTCACCATCAACATAACCATCAAAGTTAATGTTAACAACGTCTCCTTCAGCGATTTCGCCTTCTTTAACTGTTAATTCAGCTTGACGGCTTACTGCATCTTCAATTGCTTGATTGAATTCTTCGTCAGTTACTTCACGATCTTGTTTCTCGATTGAAAGACCTTTATAATCTCCTAATTCAACTTCTGGTTCAACTGTTACAGTTGCTTCAAAGATAAGTTCTTTACCTTTTTCCATTTGTGTAACGTCGATTTCTGGACGATCAACTGGGTTGATTTCTGCCTCTTCTACTGCATTACCGTATGCTTCAGGTAAAATGAAATCTAAAGCATCTTGGTATAATGATTCAACACCAAATCTTTGTTCAAATAATGGTCTAGGCATTTTACCTTTACGGAAACCAGGCACATTAATTTGTTTAACAACTTTTTTGAATGCTTTGTCTAATCCTTTATCTACTTCTTCTTTAGGAACCGTAACAGTTAATAAACCTTGGTTACCTTCTTTCTTTTCCCATGTTGCTGTCATGAATAAAAACCTCCGTGATTATCCTAATTTTATAAATTTTCAACTCTTTAATTATAACATAGCTTTCTAATGTTTCAACTATAGTGTTTATATTCATTGTAATTTTTGAATGACTTTAATGAACATGTCCCAATCTTGTTGAGTCACACTTTCGTAGTTAGCGTCTATATTAAAACGTTCTGATAAAAGTTTCAAGTAACATGCAACTAAAACATCATCATTTATATCATTTAGTGTAATTGGATACATAATAATAGCATGTTGATTTAATAAACTTTTAGCTAACTCTATAGATGAAGGGCTATCAATTTCAAGTTGATCAATTACTTTAGGAATGATATTTTGTGTAAAATTTGTTCTTTCTATACCTGGTAATTCTGTCGGTATAACTGTAATAGTCTCATCTATTTTATCGAATTTAACTTCGGCTGACCATTCACTTAATCTTAAATATTCTAATATTAAACTTTGTACATTAGGATGCAATAATTCATTCTCAATTATTTGAGCTAAAGTTAAATTAAATATCCCTAAGTGATGATCTATTAAGTCAATAAGCAGGTTAATTTGTTCTTCAAATTGTGTTTCTTGAAATGTTCTCAATACCTCTGAAGCTTTCAATTGCCTTTGGTTTAACTTTTCTTTAGCCATATCTTGAATAGGTAGCAATGCCATTCTAGTAGCATGTTCGATATTTTCATCTTTAATTTGATTAATAATTTCAACTACCGTTTGATATTGTTCTAAAAAGTATAAACTTTCTACAAAATATATAACTATTTTATCATATAATGGATGACCTTGATTCAGTAATATACTTGCTTCTTCTCTCAATTCAAGATAGTAACCGCAAGATTTTAAGACTTCACATTTCTTTATTGATAGGTCATCATCCATCTCAAAATGTTGCTCATACGTCTCAAACAATTCATATGCTTCATCAAATTGTTCATTTCGGATCGCAAGATAAATATTGTTAACCAGTTGTTTTTTTAATTTTGGAAATGGAATAATTTCACTCAAGGTTACTCACCTCTTCTGTATATACCATCTATAATAAGACTACTCCATGTTTCGTAATTCTTATGATTTAACAATTCTGATTGATCAGCCCACTTGATTTTCAACGTGTCTGTTTCGACTGCTTCAACGCTAGATTTATTAACCTTTAATTTAAAAACAACACCAATATGAACTTTTCCAACTTCATCTTGATCATCGTTTATAAATCCAATTAACTCCATGTTTGCTACATCTTGTTTATTTAAACCAACTTCTTCTTCAAGTTCTCTTGCAGCATTCTCTCTGATGACCTCTTCAACTGTTACAGCTTCAGGGACATCATTCATATGACCGCCTACTCCAATTGAACTTAAACCATGTAATCGGCTTTCGCCACCACCAGTTAATCTTTCATATACAAGTACTTCGTCGTCCTCATTTTCTAATATGCAATATGAAATAAGTTGTTTATATGAAGGATCTTCTTCCATATCGCCACGACGTTTTGTTTCAAATTGACTAATTGTTTCATAAATATATTTAGTTTCTTCATCTTGAATAGATTTAAACCCATCAAATTGATAAGCTTCGTTTTTAAATATTAATTTACGTGGTACTACTGTAATCATTTCATCAAATTTAGACATAATAAACTCCTTATTCTTATTTCTACACTATTTTACCAAAGCGAATTTGAAGCGTAAAGAAGACGAATCTTCTACTTTATTATTTCATAAAAAAAGCCATCAATAAAGTTAATAACTTTATTGACAGCTTATACAACAATGAAATGCAATTATTTAGCTAAAGCGTCTTTAGCTTTAGTAGCTAATTCAGCAAATGCTTTTTCGTCTGAAATAGCGATTTCAGAAAGCATTTTACGGTTAATTTCAATACCAGCTACTTTAAGACCATTCATTAAACGGCTATAGCTGATGTCGTTTTGACGAGCTGCTGCATTAATACGTGCAATCCATAATTTACGGAATTCACGTTTTTTCTGACGACGGTCACGGTAAGCGTAGTTACCAGATTTCATAACTTGTTGCTTAGCAACTTTATATAATGTATGTTTTGAACCAAAGTAACCTTTAGATAATTTTAAAACTTTTTTACGACGAGCTCTCGTCACTGTTCCACCTTTAACACGTGGCATGATAATTCCTCCTTAAAATGGACCATTAGTCCGCTATGTTTATTATTTTACGTACGTTAACATTTGTTTAACTCGTTTAGTATCTGATTTAGAAACTAATGAAGCTTTACGCAATTTACGTTTTGCTTTTGTAGATTTGTTTGCGAATAAGTGTGAAGTGAACGCTCTAGAACGTTTTAATTGACCTGAACCAGTTCTTTTAACACGTTTTGCTGCTCCACGATGAGTTTTCATTTTAGGCATTGAGATTTCCTCCTATAATTTCGGTTTATTTGTCGTTTGAAATCGGCGCTAACATTAAGAACATTGAACGCCCTTCCATTTTAGGTCTTTGTTCAACTGTTGCTATGTCTTTACAAGATTCTGCAAAGCGTTCTAACACACGTTGACCAATTTCTTTATGCGTGATTGCACGACCTCTAAATCTAATAGATACTTTAACTTTATCTTCTTTAGATAAGAATTTTTGAGCATGTTTCAATTTAGTTTCGAAGTCATGTTCTTCGATAGTTGGACTTAATCGAATTTCTTTAACATTGACTACTTTTTGTTTCTTACGCATTTCTTTTTCTTTCTTCTGCTGTTCGAATTTGTATTTACCGTAATCCATAATTCTTGCAACAGGTGGTTTAGCATTAGGCGCTACGATTACAACGTCTAAATCTACTCTTTCAGCCATTTCAAGGGCTTCATATTTAGATTTAACACCAATTTGCTCACCATCTTGGCCAATAAGGCGAAGTTCTTTTGCACGAATTTTGTCGTTTACTTGAGTCTGATCTTTAGCTATGGTTGACACCTCCTAGAATTTTACGAAGTCGTCCAAGAAAAAAAGAACGAATGCATAATGCACCCGTTCTCATCCATAAACTTTAAAGGTTTATTGTACCTGCTAACTGCTTTACGCGTCACTACAGGTGAGAAGCGGGTATGCTTCTACTTGGTCCGTTTCGTATTCAACAAAACTTATCTTACCAATTATAAACCCTTATGTCAATGTTTATTTAATATTCTTTTCAAATTCTTTCATATCCACATCTTGACTTAAGTCAACTTTATCAAGTGGAATCATTTTGGTTCTGTATTTTAGTTTATGAAAAATATAAAATGCTAAAAATACAGGAATACCCATATAAGTAATAAAGAATCTTCTTGGTTCGAATTCACCAGTTTGGATGAAATCAACATCTTGCCCTACGATTACAATCGCACATAATACAAAAGCAAACAATGGACCAAATGGGAACCATTTAGCTTTATATTTTAATTTTGTCTTATCATAATCTTGTAGATCAAATGCTCTTCTAAATCTATAATGACTGATTGCGATTCCTAACCATGCAATAAAGCCAGTCATACCTGAAGCTGCAATAATATATTCATATGCGCCACCACTTAAATGCTCAATTGCAAATATAAGAACAACAACTACTGCTGTTGCAAATAATGCTGTGTAAGGTACACCTGATTTATTTGTTTTTGAAAATACTGGTGAAGCTAATTTATCTTTACTCATTGAAAATAGCATTCTAACTGAAGCATACATACCAGAGTTACCTGCTGATAATACTGAAGTTAAAATGACAGCATTCATAAATGAAGCTGCAAATGCTAAACCAGCATTCTCAAATACAAGAGTAAATGGTGATTTCGCAATTTCGTCTCCACCCATTAAGTTTGGATTTGTATAAGGAATAATCATACCAATTACAAAGATTGCTAAAATATAAAATAATAAAATTCTCCAGAATACTTGTTTAATCGCTTTAGGTACTGCTCTTTCAGGATTTTCAGATTCTCCAGCTGTAATACCAATCAACTCGGTACCTTGGAATGAAAATCCTGCAACTAAGAATACACCTAATACAAGTAAGAAAGTATTAACATTCGAGTCACCTAAGAACGGTGCGTCACCTGCTACAAAGTTATCAAAACCTAAGTATTCGCCACCTAATAAGCCGAATATCGTTAATAAACCTACACCAATGAAAATAATAACTGTCGCTACTTTAATAAATGCAAACCAGTATTCACTTTCCCCGTATACTCTAACTGAAAGTGCATTAAGGCCAAATATAATAGCCATAAAAATGACACTCCATAACCATGATGGAACGATTTCTAGTGGTTCCCAATAACTCACAACTTGAGATGCAATTGTGATATCAGCTGCAACTGTGATAACCCAGTTAAACCAATAGTTCCATCCTAAAGCAAATCCTAGTGATGGATCGACAAATCGTGTTGCGTAAGTACTAAAAGAACCAGAGACTGGTAAATAAGTTGCCATTTCTCCTAATGATGTCATAAGGAAGAAGACCATCAAGCCAACTATTGCATATGCTAGTAATGCACCACCCGGTCCAGCATCTCTAATTGCTCCGCCAGAAGTCATAAATAAACCTGTACCAATACAACCACCGATGGCTATCATAGAGATATGTCTATCTTTGAGTTTCCTTTGAATATTGTTCGTTGATTTTTCTTGATTCATTGCTATTTCCTTTCTCCATTCCACAATCGAGCCACTAAAAAAGTCGCATATCTCTTGAGATATGCGACCGATATATGAACATTCCATACAAATTGGTAGCACATCACTTAGTGTGACAGTCCAGTATCTATTAAACACTGGCCCAACAAATCATATTATGGATATGATTTGTTTCGGCGATGCACCCTTTCGTTATTTCAACATACGCGCCATTACGCTTCTGAATAATTACTCTTGAGCATCGCAACCTCTAACTCATTACTGAGGAATATTTAATTAAATTTCACTATTAAAACTATACCCGATGATTCCAGAAATTTCAATAGGCTATTACTTTTTTAGTCGAATTTCATCCACAATATTCCAGATAAACTCGTCTTTTTCAACTGTATTTGAATCTTTTGATCCGTATTGACGTACATTTACTTCTTGGTTTTCAACTTCTTTATCACCAACAACGATTTGGTACGGTATTTTTTGCATTTGAGCTTCACGAATTTTATATCCCATTTTCTCGTTACGGTCGTCAATATGAACACGTACACCTTGAGATTTCAATTCATCATTTAATGCTCTTGCATAATCGTAATGTAAGTCAACATTTACAGGTATAATTTCCACTTGTTTTGGTGCTAACCAAAGTGGGAATGCACCTTTAGTTTCTTCTATTAAGAATGCAGTAAATCTTTCCATTGTAGAAATAACGCCCCTATGAATAACAACTGGACGATGTTCTTCACCATCATTACCAATGTAAGTTAAATCAAATTTTTGTGGTAATAAGAAGTCTAATTGTGCAGTAGATAAAGTTTCTTCTTTACCCATTGCTGTTTTAACTTGAACGTCTAATTTAGGACCGTAGAATGCCGCTTCACCGATTGCTTCTTCATATGGTAATGCCATTTCATCGATTACTTCTTTAAGAACTGCTTGCGCTTTATTCCACATTTCGTCATCATCGAAGTATTTTTCTTTATCTTCAGGATCACGATAACTTAATCTGAATGTATAGTCCTCGAATCCGAAATCTTTATACACATCAAGAATCATATTAACAACGCGTTTAAATTCTTCTTTAATTTGGTCTGGACGAACAAAGATATGTGCGTCATTTAAAGTCATACCTCTTACACGTTGTAATCCAGATACTGCACCACTTGCTTCATATCTATGCATCATACCTAATTCTGCTATACGAATTGGTAACTCTCTATATGAATGACGACTATTTTTATAAATCATCATGTGATGTGGACAGTTCATAGGTCTAAGCACAAGTTCTTCATTACCTAAATCCATTGTAGGGAACATATCTTCGTGATAGTGATCCCAATGTCCAGATTTCTTATAGAATTCTACATTAGCCATA
This sequence comes from Mammaliicoccus sp. RAM2, assembly GCF_045897195.1. Lineage (NCBI taxonomy): Bacteria > Bacillati > Bacillota > Bacilli > Caryophanales > Staphylococcaceae > Mammaliicoccus > Mammaliicoccus sp. RAM2. The sequence goes on from NZ_JBJNWI010000002.1 coordinate 170,548, forward strand.
ATTGGTGTATAAACGTGGTCATAACCCATAGCGACTTCTTTATCTACAATATAACGTTCTAATTCACGTCTAATAGTTGCGCCATTTGGTAACCATAAAGGTAAACCAGCACCTACATCTTGATTAGTTGTAAATAATTCTAATTCTCTACCGATTTTACGGTGATCACGTTCTTTTCTTTCTTCTAATACTTTCAAGTATGCTTTTAAGTCTTTTTTATCAAAGAATGCTGTTCCATAAATACGTTGCAACATCTTATTGTTTGAGTCACCTCTCCAATAAGCACCTGCAGTAGATAATAATTTGAATTCTTTAATTTTTGAAGTTGAAGGCACATGTACACCGCGACATAAATCTGTAAATTCACCTTGAGAATAAAGTGTTACATTTTCATCTTCAGGAATAGCATCAATTAATTCTAATTTATATTCATCACTTTTAAAGAATGCTTTCGCTTCATCACGACTTACAACTTTACGTTCAATTTTAAAGTTTTCATTCACAATTTGTTTCATTTCTTTTTCGATTGTTTCAAAGTCGTCACTAGAAATTTTATGTTCTGTATCTACATCGTAGTAGAACCCACCTTCGATTACAGGACCTACGCCAAACTTCACATCACCATATAATCTTTGTAAAGCTTGGGCCATTAAATGTGCAGTTGAATGTCTTAACACTTCCAAAGCTTCATCGCTTCCAGGTGTAACAATTTCAATTTCTCCATCATTTTCTAAAGGTCTTGTTAAATCTACTAATTGTCCATTAAATTTACCTGCTACAGCTTTCTTTCTTAAACCTGGACTAATGGATTGTGCGATTTCTTCAGTAGTTGTGCCTTGTTCAAACCCTTTCACATTACCATCCGGAAACTTAATATTTATCTCACTCATAACGACTTCCTCCTCTTTTTTATTAAAGAACACAAAAAAGAGACCTCATCCAAAGGGACGAAATCTCTCGCGGTACCACCCTCATTAACGCACTTAACGTATAAGTACGATAACTCTACATAAGATAACGGTCTTGAGCCGAATGTGGATTAACACATCATGTATTGAGGGAGTAACTATTTATATTGCATTATCTCAATTTCAGCTCAATGAGACTCTCTGTGAATGCTTTATAGACGTCATGTCCTCTAAATTTGTATATTCATTTACGATAATTCAATTATACAACTCTACTGTAAAATATCAAGCTAAAATTAAGCGCGATAGTTTTTACCATCTAATTCATATGGTTCAGAGATTGTTTTGATGCGTTCCATAATTCGACTAGCTTTTGTAATCTCTGCACCTTGTCGTGTTTTGCTCAAATGGAATTCTAATTCATCAAAGTTAAAATTCGAACTAAAGAATGTCGGTAATTTATGAACCATTCTATAATGCAATAATGGACCCAATATTTCATCACGAACCCATGGCGTCAGTTCTTCTGCACCGATATCATCTAGCATCAACACTTTAGCTTCACGTGCCGCTTCAAATCGACTACTGAACGATCCATCATTAAATCCATTTTTAAGCACTCTAATAAATTCAGGTAAATATATAATCGTTGAAGGTTGCTTTTTAACTTTTAACTGATTCGAAATTGCACCTAATATATACGATTTACCCGTTCCGAATGGACCATGTATATATAGCCCTTTAACTTCTTCACCTGCTACAATTTTATTACAAATATCCATAGCTTTCTTAATGATTTGCATACGAGACTCATTTTCGATGTATATATCTTTAATTGTCGCTTTCAACGTTTCTTCAGGCATTTGGAATGATGTCACTAAACTTGATTCAAACCTTTGTTCATCGTATTCGATTTTGTTCGGACAAGGTAAGTATCTCGTTTTGATGTGGTCATTCTCAATGTATAGTTCAGGTACATGACCTTTCACAAAGTTGATACAAGTGCCATAACTACCACATTTCTCACAACATTTCGATTGATCTTTATATGCTTGTAATTGATCTAAATCTCTATCAATCATTTCGTTCGTTAATTCAGATTGATGTTCTTCTAAAAATGCTTTTACCTCTTTATGAGATAATGTATCTTTTTTAATTTTTTCTAATCGTTTTTGAAAATCTTTATTTTGTTTTAAATGTTGTCCAAGTGGTTCCATTATTGATCACCTTCTTTCCAAAAAGCTTCCAATTCTTTTTGAAGCGCTTGTTTTCTTTTTTCAAACGCAGCATCAGATTCATGATCATTTTGTTTCTCTTCTTTAGTTGATTCAGAAGATTTTTGTTTTAATAACCATTCTGGTGTCTTTTCAATTGATTTTAATTTATAAGGGTTATTTGCATTATTTTTACGTTCTTTTTTCTTCTCAGCTTTTTGTTTATCAAGATTTTTAACATAATGATAGGCTTCTTCAGCTGAGGATAATTTAAGTTTCTTCCAATTCGAAGCAATTTCTTCAATATATGCTTTCGGTAATTGCATATTATTTTTAAACATTACATACTCTAACAAGATGTTAATCACACCGTATGGTAATTTTTCGCGTGTAATAATATCTTCAACAGTTCTCTTTTGTGCAATTGTCGGTTCAGACTGGGTAAATGATGATAATACTTCTATTGGGCTTGTCGTATCCAACAATTCAAACCAAGACAACAAGGAGTTCACTTCGCTGTTTTCAGAATGCGTATTTGCTTTAGGTTTTTCATTTTTTAAATCTAATGTTGGCAGTTCACCTTCATGCTCTATTTGATAAATTGTACGTGCATGTTTTCTTAAATCTTGTAGTGAAATCGTTTGGTTTTCTGTAATGGATTTTAAGATAATAGACTTCATTTCAACCGGTGTAATACCGTATAAAGTAGCAATTTGTATGATTACTTCTTTCGTCTGTTTATTTAAAATTTCTTTAGAAATCAAATGATTACTCAACAATAATTCTAACATTTCAAAATCAAATTGAACGTCTGACAGATCGAGTCCTTTACTTTTATATTCCGGTCGAATATTGATATCATCTTGTTGTTCAGCATTCGTCAACTTTGGCACTTTAAATACATCAGTAAAGCTCTTAGTCACTTCATGAAAGCCTTGAGTTGTCACACTGTCATCTTTATATCTATTTTTTAACCTAATATATCTCGCCTTACCAATTTGTTGATATAAAAATACAGATAATAAAGGATCATTAAAGAATTGCTCTGCTGTAGCAGGTTGCTCTAATTGATAAATAAATGATTGAGCTTCTTGATTCGTCTTAAAATACGTCTTGAGTAAGCCAATACCTTCTAACAAGTCTAAAGCATCTCTAAAGCTAGACAGATTAATTCTTAAATCATTCATAATTGTATAATGATTATACGCTTCTGTTTCATGATGATAATTAAACTGCGATAAATATAAATAAACACCAATTGCATCAGTTCCAATTAATGGCGTATATAAACTAACTAATATATCTTGATGTACATGTGTATAATTATAATTCGATTTAACATAGAAGCCATCACTTGGCTTGATACCACTAAAATATTCCGCCATTAATACTCACCTTACTTTCGGTCTTTCAATATGCCTTGCATTGACTTTAATAATTGATCGACATCTTTAAATTCTCTATATACTGATGCAAATCTTACATAAGAAACTTGATCGACATCCATTAAATGTTCCATAACTTTTTCACCAATATCATTTGAAGATACTTCAGTATTACCTTCAGATCTTAATTCTTTTTCAACTTGATTTGTAATTTCTTCTAATTTTTGATAAGCAACTGGTCTTTTTTCACAAGAACGTACTAAACCGTTTAATATTTTATCTCTATTAAATGTTTGTCTTGCGCCGTCTTTTTTTACGACGATTAAAGGTGTGAGCTCTACTCTTTCAAAAGTTGTGAAACGAAATCCACATGATTCACATTCTCTTCGTCTTCTAATTGCCACTAAATCATCCGCGTGTCTAGAGTCTACAACTTTAGAATTTTCATATTTACAGTTTGGACATCTCATTCGTTTCACCCCTCATATACTTATTACATAGGTTGATTATACAGTAGTTTGTTATTTTTTTAAACGCTCACTACTTTTCAAAATGCACTTATAGATACTTAACAGTATTATTATTAAATAAAAAACGTAATGCGGTATTTAATTTACCACATTACGTTTTAAATGTAACTTATATCACTTATGAAATTTTTTGTTCTCTCACTTCTGCAAGTATTTGAGCAACTTGTTCTGCAAGTTCTACAACTCTCATTGAGTATCCCCATTCATTATCATACCAAGCGAGTACTTTCACTTTATTATCTGCAATGACCATTGTAGATTGTTCGTCAACGATTGCTGAATGTGGATTTGTTTTGAAATCAATTGAAACAAGTGGTTCATCATTAATATCCATTATTCCTTTTAATGGCCCTTTACTAGCTTGACGTAATGCTTCATTCACTTCTTCAACTGTTACATTTTGTTTTAAATCTACAACTAAATCTACAAGTGAAACATTAGATGTTGGTACTCTTAATGCCATTCCGTGCATTTTTCCTTCTAATTCAGGTAGTACAAGTGACAATGCTTTTGCTGCACCTGTTGAAGTTGGAATGATACTGTCCGTACAAGAACGTGCTCTTCTCAAATCTTTATGAGGATTATCTAAGTTCTTTTGGTCATTTGTAAATGCATGTACAGTTGTCATTAATCCATTTTCGATTCCAAATGTATCATTTAAAACTTTGGCTACCGGGCTTAAACAATTCGTTGTACAAGATGCATTTGAAACAATATCAAAATCATTTAAATCGAGCGCATCGTCATTTACACCTTTAACAATTGTTTGAACATGTCCACCTTTAGATGGTCCTGTTAAAATAACTTTTTTAGCGCCAGCGTCAATATGTGCGATTGCTTTATCTCCATGATTAAATTTACCAGTTGCTTCTATAACAATATCAATTCCTAAAGTTCCCCACGGTAATAATTTAGGATCTCTTTCAGATACAAGTAAAATTTTATGACCATCAATGATGATGCCATCTTCAACTGCTTTAATTTCTCCATCTAATTTGCCATGTGTAGAATCATACTTAATTAAATGAGCAATTGTTTCTGCTGGATATGAAGCATTAATAGCCACAATATTTAAATCATTTGATTTAAGTGCACCTCTTAAGACCATTCTTCCAATTCTTCCTAAACCATTAATTGCGATATTTTTCTTCATAGTCGAGAACTCCTTTTAATGTGATATACTATTTATTGCAATTAGTATATCACATTAAAAGTTTGTTGAAAACGTTTTCTATTATCTTTTTCTTAAATAAATTAAAAAAGTAGATGAATAACAAATGCTATCCATCCACTTTCATATCAAGCTTATTTAATTTTAAAGATTTAATGCCTTACTTTTAAGTAAATCATTAATATTATGACGTAAGTCGTTTAAAGTTCCATTGTTATCAATAATACAATCAGCTAATGTTTTCTTTTCATCTATTGGTATTTGTGATTGAATTCTTGCTTCTGCTTCTTCATCACTTAACTGATTACGTTCTTTAAGACGTAATATTTGAGTTTCTTGATTTGTATAAACTAACCAAGTTTCATCGACTGTATTTTGCAGTTTGTTCTCAAACAATAACGGAATATCCATTATGACATTTTTACCATTACTTAATGCCTCTTCTTTTTCTTTATCCATTATTGTTCTTACTATCGGATGAATAATATTGTTTAGTTTTTCTCGCATTGTTGGATCTTTGAATACGATAGATCCAACATATTGTCTATTCATTTCACCATCTATAATTGCTTCTTCTCCAAATACTTCTTTAACTTGTTGTAGACCAACGCTTCCTTTTTCGACTGCTTTTCGACTGGCTACATCGGCATCTACTATATAAAATCCTTTATCTTTTAAAATATGAGATACTGTAGACTTTCCAGTTGCAATACCTCCAGTTAAACCTATTACTTTCGCCATTTTTACACCTACTTTTGACAATTTGGACAATAGTGCGTGTTTCTTGTGGCAATGACTTTTTGTAATACTTGCCCACCACATTGGCCGCACACTTTTTTACCATATATTCTATGCTTTTCTTGCATTGTCCCTTTTTCACCATCTGCATTGTAGTAATCAGATATACTTGAACCACCGTTATCGATACCCTCTTGTAACACGTTAACCACTTCATCAAAGACCACTTTACACTCTTTTGAAGTTAAGTCTTTCACTGGTCTCATTGGAAGAACACCTGCTCTTAGCAAAGCTTCACAAGCATAAATGTTACCGCAACCTGAAATAACTGTATGGTCCAATATCGCGACTTTAATTGGTTTATTTATAAATTTATTTGACATTACTTTATTTAAGTAATGTTGGTAAGCTTCTTCAACAAACGGTTCTGGTGCAATCTTTAAGACTGAAGGATATTCACTTAAATCTTCTAATGCTCTTAATTCACCGAACCTTCTAATATCTGTGTAAATAAGCTGTAATCCGTTATCTAATTCAAATATGACGTGCCAATGCTTCCTATGGTTATCAACTTCAATATGACTTAATTCTGGAACTGTAAAGAATGCCCCCGTCATACCAAAGTGACACATAATAACATTGCTATTTTCACCGTTATCTATTTCCATAAAAATATATTTACTTCTACGATATACACTTATAATCTTGTAATGCTCAGTACGTTCTTTGAATAAAGCTAAAGAACTACCTTTAATAATTGTTTCTTTACCTGTCGATTTGCCCAATTCAACTTTTTCTGAAAAAGTTACTTTTTGTATTGTGGCACCGACAATTTTAGGTTCTATCACTTTTTTAACACTTTCTACTTCTGGTAACTCTGGCATATATAATCTTCTTTCCTTTTATTATTTAGCATCATACCAAGTTTGTCCTGAACTAGATTCTACACTTAATGGCACAGATAACTCGAGTGCATTATCCATAATATCTTCTACAAACGGTTGGAATGCTTCTAATTCATCTTCTGGAACTTCAAATATTAATTCATCGTGTACTTGTAATAATAATTTACCTTTAAAATCTTTATCTTTCATATTATTCGCAAATTGTACCATTGCTAATTTAATAATATCCGCTGCACTACCTTGAATTGGTGTATTCATAGCTGTTCTCTCAGCAAAACTTCTTAAATTAAAGTTACGATTTGTTATGTCTGGTGTATATCTTCTTCTGTGAAGTAGCGTTTCTACATAACCTTTTTGTTTAGCATCTTGTACGATTGTATCCATATATTCTTTTACTTTAGGGAAACTATCTAAGTAATCATCAATAAATTGTTTGGCAGCTTTTCTTGTAATACCTAAACTTTGACTTAAACCATAGTCGCTAATACCATATACAATACCAAAGTTAACTGCTTTTGCTTGTCTTCTCATATTTGACGTTACTTCATCTTTACTCACATTAAACACACGCATTGCAGTTGTCGTATGGATATCTGCATTAGCAGTAAATGCCTCTTTCATATGTTCGTCGCCTGTAATATCTGCTAATACACGTAATTCAATTTGAGAATAGTCAGCAGCAAATATTACGTGATTCTCTTTACTTGGTCTAAATGCTTTTCTAATTTTTCTACCTTCTTCTAATCTTATAGGTATATTTTGTAAATTAGGATCAACTGAACTTAAACGACCCGTTTGAGCTAATGTTTGATTAAATCTCGTATGAATCTTCCCTTCAGACGTAATCATTTTTTGTAATCCTTCAATATAAGTAGACTGAAGTTTAGCTAGCTGTCTATAGACTAATATATCTTCAATAATTGGATGTTCATTACGCAATTGTTCTAACACATCAACTGCAGTTGAATAACCTGTCTTTGTCTTTTTAATAATTGGTAGTTTTAAATCTTCAAATAATACGACACCTAACTGCTTTGGTGAATTAATATTGAATTCCGAACCAGCATGATGATGAATTTGTTCAATCAATTTATCGATACGTACTTTCAAATCTTCTTGCATTTCAACTAAAGTATCTTTATCAACCGTTATGCCGATATATTCCATTTCAGCTAATACACGTGCTAACGGTAATTCCAAGTCATCGTGTAGACTTAATTGATCTTTTTCATCTAGTAATTGAATCATTTTATCTTTTGTTTCATAAACTGCCGTTACCTTTTTAGCGATACTTTCAAAAAGCATATCTTGTTCAGGGACGTGCAACTTTTTACCTTTGCCATATATACTTTCATCATTCGGTACATAATAGATGCCAAATTCTGATACGACTGAGTATACATCATCAATTGTTCTAGAAGGATCTAAAATATAACTTGCTAACATTGTATCGAACTGAATACCATTAATTTCGATACCTAACCTTTTACATAAAATAATCGTCTTTTTAGCGTCATATGTTGCAAATGTTACTTGATCATTTTCAAGCCATTGTTGTAATTTTTTATGCTCTTTTAAAACATCAGGAGAAACAACATATGTTTCGTCATTTGCATGAATAGCAAATCCAAGTATATCTGCTTTTAAATAGTTAGCTTCGTTCGTTTCAAAATGAATAGCCGCTTCAGTCACACTATCAAAATCAAAGTCATCAATTTGAGTTGAATATTCAATCTCACGGTCATCTGTTGCTTCAGCACTTGCATCCATTTGATCAAGCAATTGTTTGAATTCTAATGTCTTAAATAACTTTATCTTCTCGTCATTATTTTGATCTGTAAGTTTCAACTCATCTATTGTAACTTCAATAGGAGACTCACGATTAATCGTAGCAAGCTCTTTACTTAACTTGGCATTGTCTTCGTTATCTATTAATTTTTCTTTCATCTTTGATTTCTTTAACTCATCAATGTTTTCATATACACCTTCTACAGTTTCAAACTGTTTCAGTAATTTAATTGCTGTCTTTTCACCAATTCCAGGCACACCTGGTATATTATCTGACTTATCACCCATAAGCCCTTTCATATCAATGATTTGGTTAGGTACTAAACCGTCATATTTTTCAGCGATAAATTCAGGTGTGTAATGATCAATATCTGTTACACCTTTTTTAGTATAATAAATCGTTACATTTTCACTTGCTAACTGAGTTAAATCTCGGTCACCCGTAATAATAATTGTCTTAATATTTTTCTCATCCGCTTCACGAGATAATGTACCGATAATATCATCTGCTTCATAATTTTCTAATTCATAATGTTTAATATGATAACTTTCCACAAGTTGTCGGATATATGGTAATTGGCTTCTTAATTCATCCGGCGTCTTCTCACGACCACCTTTATATTCACTGTACATATTATTTCTGAAAGTTGTTTTTCCAGCATCAAAAGCAACCATAAAATGAGTTGGCTCTTCTTCTTTGATTATTTTATCTAAAATCATTGTAAAACCATATATAGCATTCGTATAAACGCCAGCTTTATTTGTTAATAAAGGCAAAGCAAAAAATGCCCTAAATGATAAACTATTACCATCAATCAGTACCAATTTTTCCACGATAAGATACCTCCATCTTTATATTGATTATATTTTATCATATCTCACTATATAATAAGATTGTTTCGCATAAATAAAACGTTATCATAGTGTAATGATATAAATAGTCAAACCGATATTTAATTTTTTACAAAAAAAAGCGAAATACACAATGTATTTCGCATAATCATCAAAATGAAGGGGTCTATGTTTATTCTATCTCGTCATGATTAATTCAATATGAATAAATTGTAAAGATTATATAAAGATTACTTATTAAAGAGTTTTACAATAAAGTTAGATCCTTTTCCAACTTCTGATTCTACTTTGATTTGTCCATTATGTGCTTCTACAATATGTTTAGTAATGGATAAACCAAGTCCTGTTCCTCCTGAATCTCTACTACGCGCTTTATCAACACGATAAAATCTTTCAAAAATTCGTTTTTGTTCATCTTTAGATATTCCTATACCATTATCTTTCACAGAAATAATTTGACCATCTTCTACTTCTTTAATCGTTATAATAACTTCACTAGATTTCGGTGAATAACTAATGGCGTTCGTTAATAAATTAATCAATACTTGTGTTAATTTATCTTTATCTCCGTATCCATATACTTCTTTATCGATATGATTTGTAATGTGAATGTCTTTTTTAGAAGCAACATTTGATACTGTGTTAATCGAATGTTCGCCAATTTCTGTTAATGATATTTGTTCTTTCGGTATCTCGCTATTTTGTTCGATTTTTGATAACTCGAGTAAATCTTGAACAAGTGATTGAATTCGATTAGATTCTTCTAACATAATTTTTAGGAACATATCTAACGATTCAGGATTATTTTTTGCACCATCTAATAATGTTTCTGCAAATCCTTTTATCGATGTGATTGGTGTTCTTAATTCATGAGATACATTTGCCACAAAATCTTTTCTCATATGTTCTAATTTCTTCAACTTCGTTATATCATGCATAACGACAACTAAACCTAATAGATTTCGTTTTTTTCGAGATAATACTGGAATTGCAGATACTTCAAAAAACTTATTATGAACATCATTGATATACATTTCAATTTGTTCAAACATAGGTTTTTCTAATTTTAAAGCTTCGTTCATCATCTGTATGATCTCAACATTAGGCATTACTTCTTTAAATAACTGCCCTTCAGCATGACTATTTCTGTCAAACAAGTCATGATACGTCTTATTCGCTATTACAATAACACCTTCTCTATCTAACATTAATATTGCACTTGGAATATTTTCTAAAGTCGTTTCCAATCGATTACGTTGCAATTTCTGTTCATTATTTAAATTATCTAATGTTCTAGCAAGTTCATTCGTATTAACAAAAAGTTCTTTCGTTTCTTTCACATTACTTTCTGGCACTCTAACACGATATTTTCCAGAAGCCAATAATTTAGTAGCATATGTCACTTCTTTAATAGGATGTATATAAGAAGTGTTAATATATCGAACGACAAAATAGATTAAAGGTAATGTAAAACATAAGACTAATAATAAATATTTCCAAATATCTTTTTGAATAATCTCTATCGTATCTGTATGTTTAGCAATGACAACTGTATAATCACCATATGTTCTTGCATACATCACTTCAGATTCTGACTTATCTACTGCAAAATATTCATCAAAGGTCTTTGCATCAGATATAGCTTGCTTTTTATTTTGATTAAATATATTTGTATCTTTTTCACTTGATCGATATAACACACGTCCATCTTTTTGCAGTAAAATATCTTGATCAAACACACTCAAAATATCTTTAATATTTTCTGGATTATTTTTTGCAATATCGTATACTTTTTTGGATTCAGTCTTTAATAATTTTTGCTGTTGTTTAGAAATTAAATCGTAACTAGAATTATGAAGGAAAAACCCTAATATAAGAAAACTTACAACAGTAACAGTTGTAAGTATAATTAGTAATTTATTATAGAACTTAATCATTATTCTTTGGTCTTTCTAACTTATAGCCTAAACCTCTCACCGTTTTAATGAATTGAGGTTGCTTAGGGTTTTCTTCAAGTTTATCCCTCAAATGACTAATGTGTACGTCTACTATTCTAGAATCTCCAGCAAATTCATAATTCCAAACAGAATTCAACATATGTTCTCTAGTTATCACACGACCCTGTCTTTCAATAAGGTAAAGTAAAAGTTCGAATTCTTTTGGTGTCAATTCTAATAATTCATCATTTCTATACACTTCAAAGAAGTCAGGTCTAATTCTAATTGCACCTAAAATAATATCTTCATCTTCATCTAAGTTTTTATTTTCAACTTGCCCAACACGTCTTAATATAGCTTTAACACGTGCTACAACTTCACGAGGTGAAAATGGTTTAGTCATATAATCATCTGCACCTAATTCTAGACCTAACACTCTATCAAATTCATCGTCTTTAGCTGTAAGCATAAGAATTGGAACTTGGTTTTTATCTGATCGAATCGTTTTACAAACTTCAATTCCATCTTTCTCAGGTAACATTACATCTAATACTACTAAATCTGGTTTCTCTTCATTTACTTTCTCTAACGCTTGAACTCCATCATAAGCTACAATTACTTGGTAACCAGCTTGTTCTATATTATATTTAAGCAATGTAACGATAGATTGCTCATCGTCTACTACCAATACTTTTTGTGACATTCAAGGTCCTCCTTAAGCGATTTAATATAATTATAACTTAAATTATTAAAAAAATAATGGTTATTTAGAGAACTTTACAAAAAGTTAACACTATCTAAATAAAAGAGACGCATTCAAAGCAGAATGCGCCTTTCAACTGTTATTTTATTGTAAAATATTCTTTACTGTTTCAACAGACTGAGCAGATTCATCAAGTAATTGCTTTTCTTCATCAGTTAAGTCTAACTCGATGATTTTTTCAATACCATTAGATCCTAATACAGTTGGTACACCTAAATAAATGTCTTGATAACCATATTCACCTTCTAAATAAGCAATTGAAGGTAATACTCTCTTTTGATCTTTTAATATTGCTTCTGTCATTTCAATTAAAGCTGCTCCTGGTGCATAGTATGCCGAACCATTACCAAGTAAGTTAACGATCTCAGCTCCACCTTTTCTTGTTCTATCAACAATTTCAGCAATTTTTTCTTCAGATAATAACTTTTCTAAAGGTACGCCACCAGCTGCTGAGTATCTAATAAGTGGAACCATTGTATCTCCATGACCACCTAATACAAATCCTGTTACATCTTTAACAGAAAGATCTAATGCTTCAGCAACAAATGTTCTAAATCTAGCAGTATCTAATACGCCAGATTGACCAATCACGCGCTCTTTCGGAAATCCTGATTCTTTATACACTGTATAAGTCATTGCATCAACTGGATTTGTTAAGACTAAGATAACGCAATTAGGTGAATATTTAACAATTTCTTTTGTTACGGATTTCATAACATTTTGATTTGTTTGTACTAAATCATCACGTGACATTCCAGGCTTTCTTGCAATACCCGCTGTAATAATGACAACATCTGAATCTTTTGTATCTTCATAATTAGCAGTACCTGTTACTTTTGAATCAAAACCTAATACCGGTGCACTTTCTGCAATATCTAACGCTTTACCTTTTGTTGGGTTTTCAGATTGAGGCATATCAACAAGTACAATATCACCTAACTCTTTTTGAGCTGCTATAAATGCAGCTGTAGCGCCAGTAAATCCTGCTCCAATGATTGAAATTTTCTTTCTTGCCATATTGTTCATCTCCTTATAATAAAAGGAAGGTTAATAAATAACCTTCCTCAAATAACATCCTATTATGGTAAATTTTTAATTAATTCATCAGCGAATTCTGAAGATTTAACTTCAGTTGCGCCATCCATTAAACGAGCAAAGTCATATGTTACTACTTTAGAAGCAATTGTAGCTTCAACAGATTGTGTTACTTTGTCAGCAGCTTCTTGCCAACCCAAGTGTTCTAACATTAATACACCACTTAATAATACTGATGAAGGGTTAACTTTATCTAAACCAGCATATTTAGGAGCTGTACCGTGTGTCGCTTCGAAAATTGCATGTCCTGTTTCGTAGTTAATGTTTGCACCAGGTGCAATACCAATACCACCAACTTGAGCTGCTAATGCATCTGAAATATAGTCACCGTTTAAGTTCATTGTAGCTACTACATCAAATTCAGCAGGACGTGTTAAAATTTGTTGTAAGAAGATATCAGCGATAGAGTCTTTAATAATTAATTTACCTTCAGCCTCTGCATCTGATTGTGCTTTATTAGCAGCATCTTTACCTTCTTCTTCAACAATTTTATCATATTGTTGCCAAGTGAAAACGCGATCTCCGAATTCACGTTCAGCTAAATCGTAACCCCATTTTTTGAATGCACCTTCAGTGAATTTCATGATGTTACCTTTATGAACTAATGTAACATTTCTACGATTATTATCGAACGCATAGTTAATTGCTGCTCTTACTAATCTTTCAGTACCTTCTTTAGAAACTGGTTTAATACCGATACCTGAAGTTTCAGGGAATCTGATATTTTTAGCACCCATTTCATTTTGTAAGAAGTCTATAACTTTTTTAGCTTCATCTGAACCTTCTTGGAATTCAATACCAGCATAAATATCTTCAGTATTTTCACGGAAAATAACCATATCTGTATCTTCAGGACGTTTAACTGGTGAAGGAACACCTTTAAACCAACGTACTGGACGTAGACAAGTGAATAAATCTAACTCTTGACGTAAAGCAACGTTTAATGAACGAATACCGCCACCAATTGGTGTAGTTAATGGACCTTTAATTGCTATTAAATATTCTTTAATCGTTTCTAAAGTTTCATTTGGTAACCATTCACCAGTTTCATCGAATGCTTTTTGACCTGCTAATACTTCTTTCCATTCGATTTGTTTTTCGCCATTGTATGCTTTTTCTACAGCTGCATCTAATACTCTACTTGCTGCATTCCAGATATCTGGTCCGATTCCATCACCGATAATAAATGGGATGATTGGATTATTTGGAACATTTAAAACGCCTTGATTTGTTGTAATTTTTTCTGCTGTCATTATATGATTCCTCCATCTAAATTTGTTAGTTATATTATATTAATTAAATTAACGGTTTTCAATTGGTTCATATTTACGATCACGTTCACCAGTATATTCAGCTCTTGGTCTCATAATTCTATTTGTTCTGTATTGTTCAAGAATATGAGCTGTCCAACCTGACATACGGCTAATTGCGAAAATTGGTGTGAATAAATCGTGATCAATACCCATGCTGTGATATACAGTTGCACTGTAGAAGTCAACGTTAGGTAATAATCCTTTTTCTTCTTTCATAATTTCAGCAATTCTTAAAGAAATTTCAAACAGTTCTTTTTGACCTGTTTCGTCTGTAATACGACGACTCATTTCTTTTAAGTACTTCGCTCTCGGATCACCATTTTTATATACTCTGTGTCCGAAGCCCATAATTTTTTCTTTATTTGCGATTTTATCTTTAATGTAATCATCTGTTTTGTCGACAGTACCAATTTCAGTTAACATTTTCATAACTTGTTCGTTAGCACCACCATGTAATGGACCTTTCAATGCGCCAGCTGCTGCTGTCACACCTGAATACATATCAGATAAAGTCGAAACTGTTACACGTGCTGTAAATGTTGAAGCATTAAATTCATGGTCAGCGTGTAAAATTAACGCTTTGTTAAAACCTTCTACCTCAACATCAGTTGGAACTTCACCTCTTAACATATATAGGAAGTTTGCTGCATATGTTAAATCTTTTTTAGGTTTTACAACTTCTTTACCTTGTCTTACGCGAGAGAATGCTGCTACTAAAGATGCAACTTTCGCTTGAATTCTAATTGCACGTTCATAGTTCATTTCTTCATCAAATTTTTCAGCGTCTGGATCGAAATGTGCTAAATATGATAATGAAGTACGTAATCCAGTCATTGGATGAACTTTATCAGTCGCATAATCTTCGAAATGTGTATACATTCTAGGGTTTAAAGTCATATATCCTAGTAGTTTCTCATTTAGTTCTGCTAATTCCTCTTTGTTTGGTAATCTTAAATTCCATAGTAAAAACATGACTTCTTCAAATAAAGCATTTTCAGTTAGATCATCTATTTCATAACCTGCATAAGTTAATTGATTATCTATGATTGAACTAATTTGAGTTTCAGAAGCAATGATGCCCTCTAACCCTTTTGCTACTTGTGCCATAATAATATCCCCCTTACTAAATAATTGCCCATATATGTAATGGCTTTCATCTATCATTATATATAATTTCTTACGATTTGTGAATGCGAAGGACTTTTAAACTTTAAATTCTTTAGTAATTTTAGATGAATAAAAATAAACAGTTGTAATTTTATATTTTTTATAATATTACTATAGTAAATAAAATATATCTCAAAAACGTGAACACATAAGGATTTACGAGTTAGTAATACCCTATCATTTTAATCAGAATAGGTCATTTCATCGTTCATCCATTCATTTTTATTATTATATATGATAAAAATAATAAATCATGATAACAGGTATCAAACAGTTGTTAAACATTCATTTTTTAATTGCTATTTTCTTACAGTAAGCGCATAATAATAACATAAAAGTTTGTATATGAAAGAGGGATAAAGTTTATATGGCTAACAATTTACAAAGGGAATTAAGCAATAGGCATGTACAACTTATTGCGATAGGTGGTGCTATAGGTACAGGCTTATTCTTAGGTGCTGGCGAAACAATTAGTTCAGCAGGCCCTTCAATACTGCTGACCTATATTATTATTGGTTTAATTTTATTTCTGTTTATGAGAGCTCTAGGGGAAATATTACTCTCAAACACAGATTTTCATTCTTTTGCAGATGTCACGCATACATATATCGGACCATTCGCAGGATATATAACAGGATGGACTTACTGGTTCTGTTGGATTGTCACTGGTATGGCTGAAGTAACTGCAGTAGCAAAATACATAAGTTTTTGGTTTCCTGACATACCAACATGGATTACAGCATTATTTACAATACTCATATTAATGACAATGAATTTAATGACTGCTAAACTATTTGGTGAATTAGAGTTCTGGTTCTCTATTATTAAAATTACAACGATCGTAGCATTAATCGTTGTCGGTATTATCATGATCGTAATGGCATATGAAACACCATACGGTACAGCTTCATTAACACATATTTGGGACCATGATGGTATTTTCCCCAATGGTATGAATGGTTTCTTCTTATCATTCCAAATGGCAGCTTTCTCATTTGTAGGTATTGAATTAATCGGTGTTACTGCTGGTGAAACGAAAGATCCACATAAGACAATACCAAGAGCGATTAACAGTGTACCAATTAGAATTATGCTTTTCTATGTAGGTTCACTTATTATCATCATGTCTATTACACCTTGGGACAAAATCGACCCTGCCGAAAGTCCATTCGTAAAATTATTTGGACTGATTGGTATTCCAATCGCAGCAGCAATTATCAACTTTGTTGTTTTAACAGCTGCAGCATCATCTTGTAATAGTGGTATTTTCTCAAATAGTAGAATGCTTTATGGTTTATCACAAAATGGACAAGCAAACAAAAGTTTCGGTCAAACAAACAAAACTGGTGTCCCTTATAAAGCAACACTATTTAGTTGTTTCTTATTAATGATTTCAGTACTTTTAAACTACGTGATTAAAGATGCTGGTGAAGTATTTAAATATGTAACATCTGTATCAACCGTACTTTTCTTAGTAGTATGGTCATTAATTGTTGTTGCTTATATTAGATATCGTAAAATATCACCAGAATTAAACAAAGCATCTAATTTCAAATTACCTGGTGGTGTCCCGGTAGCATGGATTACATTAATATTCTTTATTTTCGTATTCGTGTTATTAATGACAAATAAAGTCACATTAATCGCTATATTAATTACACCAATTTGGTTTATCATTTTGACAATCATGTACTTTAATCAAAAACGTAAAGTATTTAAATAAAGTAAATAAAAACATCTCATTTACTAAATAAATCAGTAAATGAGATGTTTTTTTTGCCCCTTTTTAGTTTACTTGTTTATATATTATAACGACCCCAGTATTTGCACCTTTGGACTAAACTGCTTATAACAGTATATGCGCATTCATAAATAAAAAAAGAGACTAGGAAATCATATCCCAGTCTCTTTTTTATTTATTATAATACGTTAGCATATCCTTCGAACACTTTGTGTTGTTTTGGATCTAATGTGATTAATGTACCATCTGCTATTTTTTCGCGAGCGCCTTCAACACCAACGATTGTTGCAACGCCTAAGTTAAGACCTACAACTGCTGCGTGTGAAGTTAATCCGCCTTCTTCTGTTACAATTCCTTTAGCATTTTCTAAATATGGAACCATATCAGCATCTGTTGATTGTGTAACAACGATTGATTCACTTAAATCTTTACCTTTTAAGTCGTCAGCAGTATTTGCCACTACAGCTTTACCTACTGTTGAATGATGACCGATTCCTTGACCTTTAGCCAATTCATCACCTACTAAATGAATCTTCATTAAGTTAGTTGTACCTGTTTCACCTGTTGGTACACCTGCAGTAATAATGATTAAATCACCATTATCAACTAAACCTGTGTTAACAGCTGTTGAAACAGCATTATTTAATAATTCATCAGTTGTTTGTTTACCTTTTTTCACAACTGGTAATACGCCCCATACTAATGTCATATGACGTGCAGTTGTTTCATTAGGTGTAACTGCAATAATGTGTGAATGTGGTCTATATTTAGAGATTGTTTGAGCTGTAGCACCACTTTCAGTTGCTGCAACGATTGATTCTACGTTTAAGTTTAAAGCTGTATGTGCAACTGATACACCGATTGCATTAACTAAATTCGTATCGATCATTTTTGAACGATCAGATAATAATTTTTTGTAATCTTGAGCATCTTCGGCAGCTACTGCGATATTTTGCATTGTACGTACTGCTTCTTCTGGATATAATCCTGCTGCAGTTTCACCAGATAACATCACTGCATCTGTACCATCGTAAATTGCGTTCGCTACGTCACTTGCTTCTGCTCTTGTACAACGTGGGTTTCTTTGCATTGAATCTAACATTTGTGTTGCTGTAATAACTGGTTTACCTAATTTATTACATTTTTGGATTAATTGTTTTTGTACCATTGGAACTGCTTCTGGTAAAATTTCAACACCCATATCACCACGTGCAACCATTAAACCATCTGAAACTTGAAGAATTTCATCGATATTTTCAATACCTTCTTCATTTTCAATTTTAGGAATAATTTTAATAACGTTATTTTCTTTTTCTTCTAAAATTGCACGGATATCTAATACATCTGATGGACGTCTTACGAAACTAGCTGCAATAAAGTCTACACCTTCTTCGATACCGAAGCGGATATCACTAGCGTCTTTATCAGTAATACCAGGAAGGTTTACTTTAACACCCGGTAAGTTAACACCTTTTTTATTTTTTAATTCGCCAGTGTTTTGGACGTCACAGTGAACTTCACCTTTAGCGATATCTACTGATTTAACTGTAAGTTCAATTAAACCATCATCAAGTAAAATTGTTGATCCGACTTCTACATCTTCAGCTAATTTTTCGTAAGTAACTGAGAACGCTTCTTTAGTACCTTCTACTTCAGTTGTTTTAACTGTTACTTCACTACCTTTAGTAAGCTCAATTAAACCATCTTTCATGTTATGTGTTCTAATTTCAGGACCTTTAGTATCTAATAAGATACCAATATTTTTATTTAATTTAGAACTTACTTTTCTAATTGTATCTATACGACCTTTATGTTCTTCATGACTTCCATGTGAAAAGTTTAATCTAGCAACGTTCATGCCTGCAAGCATTAATTTTTCTAACATTTCTTCTGATTCTGATGCTGGACCTATCGTACATACAATTTTTGTCTTTCTCATATTAAAATGACCTCCGTAGTTTTTCTTTTTTATATAGATAATTGATGTGCTAAATTATACATTTTATTGTCGATGTTATGTTCTGCTTGGAATATTTCATCAAAATGAGTACATGTAAGTTCATTTTGTTGAATTCCAACTGCTTTAGCACTATCACCTTGCATAAGTAATTCAACTGCATAGCCGCCTAAACGAGAAGCAAGCACTCTATCCATTCCAGTAGGTGTACCACCTCTTTGAATGTGGCCTAAACATGAAACTCTTGTATCAATGTTAATAAATTTCTTCAATTCTTCCCCACATTGATTACCAGTCATGACACCTTCAGCACAAATAATAATAGAATGTTTTTTCCCTCTATCCATACCATGTTGAATTTTTTCAGCTATTTCTTCAATGTCCGATTTAACTTCTGGTATTAAAATTGTTTCTGCTCCAGCAGCTAAACCTGACCAAAGTGCTAAATCTCCAGCATCTCTCCCCATTACTTCAATAATAAAAGTACGTTCATGACTTGATGCTGTATCTCTTATTTTATCGACAGCATCAATGATTGTGTTAAGCGCTGTATCAAAACCAATTGTAAAGTCTGTACCATTAATATCGTTATCGATAGTACCGGGAACACCGATTGTTTTAAGATTTTTAGCTTCTTCGCTTAATCTTTGTGCACCTCTATAACTTCCATCTCCACCGATAACAACTAATCCTTCTATGCCTCTTTTTTCAAGGTTTTCAATTGCTTTTGCACGCACTTCTTTTTCTTTAAATTCTGGACATCTAGCAGAATAAAGGAATGTACCACCTCTTTGAATCATGTCCCCAACTGAACCTAATTCAAGTTTTTTGATATTATCATTTATTAAGCCTAAGTAACCTTGGTAAACACCATAAACTTCAATATCATGATAAATAGCTTTACGAACAACTGCACGAATTGCTGCGTTCATCCCTGGTGAATCTCCACCGCTCGTTAAAACCGCAATTTTTTTCATAAATATACAGACCTCTCTTGTTATATGTTTGTTAATTTAAAAATAACACAAATATTGGCTTGATTCCATTAAAACTACTGTTATTTAAATATGTAAACGTCTTCTTAAAAAAAGATTCCAACTTTTGTAATTTTTCAAAAGTTGGAATCGCTTAATTTTAATTCAATTATGCACATATACATAAATTTATAAAAAGAAATGATATCCGTATAAATCATTTTCTTTTCAATTGTTATATCTTAATCGATATAACTTCCTATATTACGATACTTTTTAAAACGATCTTCAACTAAACTTTCTGCATTTAATGTTCTTAAGTCTGAAAGATGTTTTTCAATTGATGTCTTTATAAGTGAAGCTTGTGATTCTAGATGTTTATGAGCGCCACCAAATGGTTCTTTAACAACTTCATCTACAACATCTAAATCAAATAAGTCAGGTGCTGTAATTTTCATTGTTTCGGCTGCCATTTGAGCAAGCCCAGAATCTTTCCATAATAATGCTGCTGCACCTTCCGGAGATATAACAGAATAAGTACTATTTTCTAACATAAGTAGACGATTGGTTACACCTAACCCAAGCGCACCACCGCTTCCGCCTTCACCGATGACAATAGAAATAACAGGTACTGTTAAAGATGCCATTTCGACTAAGTTTTTAGCAATAGATTCACTCTGTCCACGTTCTTCTGCAGCTTTACCAGGATATGCACCTTTCGTATCAATGAACGTAATAATCGGTCTATTAAACTTCTCAGCCTGCTTCATTAAACGCAATGCTTTACGATATCCCTCTGGATGTGCCATCCCAAAGTTTCTAAAAATATTATCTTTAGTGTCTTTACCTCTTTGGTGCCCTATAACTGTCACTGGTAACCCATTAAAGTAAGCCAATCCACCTATTAAAGCTGGGTCATCACGGAAAGTTCGATCACCGTGAAGTTCGATAAAATCATCAAATATGTAAGGGATATAATCTAAAGTTGTAGGTCTTTCTTGTAATCTCGCAACTTGTACTCTATCCCAAGGCTTTAAATTATTATAAATGTGTTCAGTTTCTTTTGTTAAAGTGGCTTCCAACATTTCTATTTCATCTGTTAAGTCTACATCATGTTTTTCTTGATAAGATTGTAGAGATGCTATTTTTTCTTTAATTTCTACTAAAGGTTTTTCAAATTCAAGCATTGTCTTTCACCTCGTTATGATGCATCTTGAGCACAGTACTTAAAGTTTTATACATATCTTTTCGATGTACAACTTTATCTAATTGGCCATGTTCTAATAAAAATTCCGCCGTTTGGAAATCGTCAGGTAGTTTTTCACTAATCGTTTGTTCAATGATTCTTCTACCAGCAAATCCAATCAAAGCTTTCGGTTCTGCAAAGTTTAAATCACCTACAGAAGCAAAGCTCGCTGAAACGCCGCCAGTTGTAGGGTGTGTCATATATGAAATGAATAGTAAGCCTTTATCACTATGACGTTTAATTGATACACTTGTCTTTGCCATTTGCATTAGTGAGATGATTCCTTCTTGCATTCTTGCACCACCACTCGCTGTGAACAATACAAATGGTAAATTATGATCTGCACAATAATCTACAATTCTACAAATTTTCTCTCCAACTACTGCACCCATACTTCCCATTCTAAATCTTGAATCCATAACACAGATACCATAAGGAATACCGTCAATTGACGTTACACCTGTAACGACTGCATCATTTAAACCAGTGCTTTTTCTATCTTTTTCTAATTTTTCTTCATATCCAGGAAATTCTAATGGGTTTGAAGCAGTCATACCGACATCAAACTCTTTAAATGCATCTTCATCACTCACAGCTCTAATTCTATCGTGAGCAGTTAATGCAATATGATGATCACAGTTAAAACAGACATTTAAGTTTTGCACGAGCTCTTTCGTATACATGATTTTTTTACATTTAGGGCATTTTGTCATGATACCTTCAGGCACGTCATTATCTTTACTGTTTTGAACAGTTACATATTTTTTCTTTTTCTGGCTACGATTGAACAAGTCTTTAAACATGTCACTATCCCCCTGATTTTATTTACAATTGTCTCTTTCAAATCTATCACTATATTGAGAGAGTAGCTTCCAAATCATATACATAATTTGATTATTATTATTTGAAACAAGTTCTTCTTTTGAATTTGTTTCAATGTTATTGTGTTCTTCACAGAAATTTTCAATCATCCATTTTAATTCATTAATTTCATCTAATTGTGATTCGTTATGAATTAAGAACCTTCCGATTAAATCAAAAAGTTGGTGTTGGTACATATCACTTAAGAATGTACCTTCACCTCTTCTAGTATGTATCACTCCTAAAAGTTCTAATGCTCTTAGGGCTTCTCTGATACTTGAACGTCCAACATTTAACGTTTCACTTAAAAATCTTTCGGAAGGCAGTTTTTCACCCACTTGAATATTTTTTTCAACAATAATTGACTGAATTTGTTCGACAATCTTGATTAATCCTTTTTGCTTTTCTTTATCCAACGTGAGTCTCCTTCCAAAATTATGACAAGTCTGCTAATTCATATGTTCTACGTTCTATTTCATCAACATCAACTTCAATACGTGCTACACCTGATTCCATACCAGCTTTTGCTACAGCTTTCGCTACGTATGGTGCAACTCTTGGATCGAAAGGTCCAGGAATGACATAATCAGCATTTAATTCATCCTCTGAAACAAGATTAGCAATTGCTTCTACTGCTGCTTGTTTCATTTCTTCATTTATATGAGTTGCACGAATATCTAATGCACCTCTAAAAATACCAGGAAATGCTAATACATTATTAATTTGGTTAGGGAAATCAGAACGCCCTGTACCAATAACTTTAGCACCCGCTTCTTTTGCTACATCTGGCATAATTTCAGGAACTGGATTAGCCATAGCAAAGATAATTGGGTCTTCAGCCATTGTTTCAACTAATTCTTTTGTTAATGCGCCTTCAACAGATACACCTACGAATACATCCGCATCTTTAATAACATCTGATAATTGACCTTCTGTTTTATCTTTGTTTGTCCATTTCGCAACAAAGTCTTTAGTAGGATTCATACCATAAGGACGGTCTTCATAAATCGCACCTCTAGAATCACACATAATCATATTTCTTACACCATAACTGTATAATAATTTAATAATTGCAATACCAGCTGCACCTGCACCATTTAAAACAACTTTTATATCGGATAATTTTCTGTCAGTAATTTTCAATGCATTAATCAAACCAGCAACAGTTACGATAGCCGTACCATGCTGATCATCATGAAAGACAGGTATTTTAGTTTCTTTTTTTAGGCGTTCTTCAATTTCAAAGCATCGAGGCGCTGAAATATCTTCTAAGTTAACACCACCATAGTTAGGTTCTAATAGTTTAACAGTATTCACAATTTCATCAACGTCTGTCGTATTCAGTGCAATTGGCACACCATCTACACCAGCAAAACTTTTGAACAAAACCGCTTTCCCTTCCATAACAGGAATACTTGCTTCAGGACCTATATCACCTAAACCTAATACAGCTGTACCATCTGTAATAACAGCTACTGCATTTGATTTCATTGTATAGTCATATACTTTTCTGACGTCTTCATGTATATCTTTACACGGTTCTGCGACACCTGGAGAATAAGCAAGACTTAATTCCTCTTTATTAGTAACTTTAACTTTGGCATAAACGCCTAATTTACCTTGTTTTTCTTTATGCATATATAGTGCATCATCTCTTAATGACAAAATAATCATCCCTTCATTGTATGTATCTATCCCTTTATTATACATTAAATTTCTATAATTAAATTAAAAAATTCTTCATAGTGGTCAGACCACCATGAAGAATACTATATCATAAATTATTTAATTAATAAAGACTATAAAAGGCGTACATTCTCATAACCTATTTTATGAATAAATTCTTCAAAATTACCATGATTTAAGTTTAAATAGCCAAGCATTTTTGAACTATAATCTTCATCATTAAAATACGTTACTTTAATATAACGATCGTGGTCTTTTGTAATCCACTCTGCTAAATCTTCTACATTTCTTACGACGACTTCTTTTGTCGTATTAAATTTATGTTGTTTAAATGCTTCTAATGTATCTATTTGATTAATAATAATTTGTGTCTTACCGTTTCTTTTTTCGAATTTGCCATTGATAATTACTGGGACATTAATGATATCAGTTGTTTCAATTTGTTTATATGCATCAGGGAATATAACCCCTTCAACTTCATTTAGCCCATCTATTAAATTGACGAAAGCCATATTTTGACCTTTTTTAGTTCTAATTTTCCTTAGTGAGGCAATCATTACGAGCATCGGCACTTTATTATGGTCTATTCTTAATGGATAAATAGATAAATATTGATGTTGATTGAATAATGAAATGATTGGATGTTCAGTTGCATAGAACCCTAAGTATTCTTTTTCATATTCACTTTTCATAAGATTAGGCATTTCTTCAATTTCTTTAAATTCTTTCTTTACGTTTAAACCTAATTCTTTCAATAAATTATTAGAATCTCCAACAGACTCGCTACTTTCATAAACATCGTCAATAGACTGTAACAATGTCGCTCTAGTCTGACCAAAATCATCTAAAGCTCCAGCATATATAAGTGCTTGTATCATTTTCTTACTTTTCGCTTTACTAGGTAATCGATGTACAAGATCAAACATATCTTTATATGTTCCATTTGCTTTTCTTTCATCAACGATCACTTTTACGCTTTGATAACCAACACCTTTAATTGCACCAAGTGACGTATATATACCTTTTTTAGTTGCTTTATAGAACCATTCACTATGATTAATGGACGGCGGATATATTTTTACACCAATTCTTTTAAGTTCCGTTACCATTTGTTCTGTCTTAACTTCATTACCAACTACATTAGAAAGAATCGCAGCATAAAAATATGTCGGATAATGGACTTTCAAATAAGTCATGATATACGCGATTTTACTATATGCTACAGCATGTGCTTTTGGATAACCATAGTCTGCAAACTTCAGTATTAAATCAAATATTTTTACAGCTGTTGATTCCTCGTAACCTCTTTCTAAGCTTCCATTCACAAAATGTTTTCTTTCATTTTCTAACACTGCTCTATTTTTCTTACTCATCGCACGTCTCAAAATATCCGCTTCACCATATGAGAATCCTGCGAACTTACTCGCAATCTGCATAATCTGTTCTTGATAAATAATAACGCCATAAGTTGATTTCAATATCTCTTTTAAGTCTGGATGTAAATATTCTATCTCTGCATTTTGTCTACGTCTTTTAATATATGTTGGTATTTCTTCCATTGGTCCAGGTCTATATAGCGATGTAACTGCTACAATATCGAGAAAATGGTCAGGCTTTAACCTCTTTAATACACTTCTAACACCTTGAGATTCGAGCTGAAAAATACCTGTTGTTTCACCTTTAGACAATAGTTGAAAGACTTTAGAGTCATCAAAAGGTATTTTTTCGATATCTACAATTTGATTTTCTTGATATTTCACTTGATTGACCACTTGTTGAATAATCGATAAATTTCTTAAACCAAGAAAGTCGATTTTTAATAGACCGATCTTTTCAGTTTCTGTCATTGTCCATTGCGTTAAAACACCCGTATCACCCATCATTGTTGGTACAAATTGGTGTAATGACTGATCATTAATAATGATACCTGCTGCATGGGTCGATGTATGCCTCGGTAAACCTTCTAATTGTTTACTTAGTTGAAACCATTTTTCATGCAAATGATTCTGGTTAACAAATTGTTTAAACGCATCATCTTCAAATGCTTCGTCTAATGTAATACCTAATTTATGCGGAATTAATTTTGAAATGTAATTGAGTGTAGCATCATCAAACTGCAATATTCTACCTACATCTCTTGCTACTGCTCTCGCTTGAAGATGTCCATAAGTTACAATCCCAGCAACACGATTATCACCATATTTTTCTTGAACATATTGAATCACTTTATCGCGCTTAGTATCTTGAAAGTCGATATCAATATCCGGCATCGTCACACGTTCTGGGTTTAAAAATCTTTCAAATAACAAATCAAATTCAATCGGATCAATAGTTGTAATATTTAAAATAAAACTAACAAGAGACCCGCCAGATGAACCACGTCCTGGTCCAACTAATACATTTTGCTCTTTCGCATAATTAATTAAGTCACTAACGATTAGGAAATAATCTGAATATCCCATTTTTACAATAATATCGTATTCGTATTTAAGTCTTTTTTCATATACTTCATTAAACTGTGGATACTTAGATTTATTCCTCATTAATAATTCCCAAAGATATTCATCACTTGATTGATTATCAGGCGTTTTATATTTTGGTAATAAATCTTGATGATACTCAATTTCAACATGACATTTTTGAGCTATTTCGTCTGTGTTTTGTATGTACGTTTCATCTATATTAATTCGCGATATATCTTCTTTAGTTAAAAAATGATGATTTAAGTTTTGTTGAAAATCACTCATCGTTAATTTTTCATTATTTTTAATTGCATGAAGTGCAATTAAACTATCACCATCATCTTCATTCAAATAAAGTGCAGACTTCATAAAAACTTTCTTATGATCCATTTCAATCATAGAATCATGTGAAATATATTTATCATCTTCCTCAATTGTTATAGCTTGGAATAAATAATAGTTAGCTTCATTGATTTGTTTACCAATGATTATAAGTCCTTCTGAATAAGCATTCACCCATTCAATGGGTGCTGAAAATCTTTCTTTTATGGAAATAGCAGAAGATAACTTAATTAAATTATGATAGCCTGTTATATTTTTAGCTAAGACCACACATTCAACTTGATTGAGTTGGTCATCTAAATAAATGGTTAATCCGAAGATTGGTTTTATATCTTCTTTTATACATGCATCATAAAATTGTAAAGCACCGTGCAGAACATTTAAATCTGTAAGAGCAAGCGCTTGATAATTTTCATTTTTAGCTTTTTGAACAACATCTGGTATTCTGACACTTGAATTGAGCAAATCATATGATGAATGAATATTTAAATGACTTACCATGCGCTCACCTCCTATATTTCAGATTTAATATCTGCTGCTAATGCATCAAACTCTTCCCAGCTATATACAGATGCACCCGAGGCATTTGGGTGTCCTCCACCGTTATATTGAGCTGCGATATGATTAATTTTTATACCTTTTGAACGAATTCTACATCTTATTTCTTTACCTTCATCGACAGCAAATACCCACGCTTTTAATCCTTTAATATCAGAAACGGTATTCACGAATAATGAAGCTTCGTTAGGTTGTAAGTTGAATTGTTCAAGTATATCTTTCGTAATCTTAATTGAACAGAATCCTTCACCATCATATTTGAAATTCTGAAGTATATATCCTTGGAAGTGAAGTAAAGCTGGGTCTCTTTCACTCAGTTGGTTAAGTAATTTAGTACGTTCGAATTCTTTCGTCATTAACTCAGCTGCAACTTCCATTGTATGTGTTGACGTATTATCAAATAAGAATCTACCCGTGTCACCAACAATGCCTAAATATAAGACTCTACTTGCTTTCTCACTTACGTTAGAACCATTTAAATTCCATGATTTATTTAAATCAAAGATTATTTCACTTGTAGATGACGCCTCAGTATTCACAAAATTAATATCACCATATGAATCTACTGGTGGATGATGATCAATCTTAATTAATTCGGCACCTGTATTAAAGCGACTATCATCTATACGTGGCGCGTTTGCTGTATCACAAACAATCACGAGTGCACCATTATATGTTTCATCTGCAATTTTATCCAAATCTCCAATAAATGTTAGCGTCGGTTCTGGTTGCCCGACTGCATAAATATGCTTTTCAGGAAAAGCATCTTGTAGTATATATTTCAAACCTAATTGAGATCCGTATGCATCTGGGTCTGGTCTAACATGCCTATGTATAATAATTGTTTCATATTGCTTTATTTTATTTAATATTTCTTCCATTGTTATCCTTCTTTCTTTATATTTACTTATATTTTATTAATTGATATAATTCGACTTGGTAGGAGGAATCAAACATGTCATCTGAAATTATGTCTACACTTGTTGCTTTAGCAGTAACAGTTATGATTATTGCTTTAATATTCGCTATTTTAAATTTAGCACGTTCATTTAGAACGAAACGTGACGTTAGAAAAGCGTATCATAAAGCACGTTCAAGATTTTACTTTGGTATATTTATGATCGCATTTGCAGCAGACCAAGTATTGTTATTTCCAACATTAGTCACTTATATTATTGTTTTAGTATTATTATTCTTTGGTATTTTAAACGTGTCTTATGGCTATAGAGCAAGTAAATACTTTAAAGGTAACTTACCGATTGAGAACAAAGCTTGGGAAGAATTCGAACAAAAAAAACATCAATAATATTTTAAAAAGCGTTGTATAACATAACGCTTTTTATTTTTCGAGAATTTGACACATTAGTAATGCTTTCGCAACAGTCGCACTACCGCTCACCATCGTAACTTCGAATTTAGCAAATATTCTACCGATATCTAATGTTGTAATCTTCACTTCTACATCGTCATCGATTTGAACAGTTTTCAAATAATAAATGTCTATATGTTCAATCATGATTTCTGATTTTTTCATTTTTCTTATTTCATAACGTAACGCTTCTTCAATAACTGCAATATAAACAGATTTCGTTAACATACCGAATTGATTGGTTAATTGTGGAGATATATTCACCACAACATTACCGTTGTCCATTGTGATTTGTTTTGCAATTTGGTCATGAATCGTTTCACCTATTTGTGGTTGTCTACTCATTAATTGCATCGTCTTCAATACATCTTCACGAGAAATGATACCGATTAATACTTTAGAGGTAGATACAACAGGCAACAATTCAATCCCTTCCCAAATCATAAGATGGGCACAAGTTGCGATGGTCGTATTTAAATGTGCAATAATAGGTGATTTAGTCATCAACGTTCTAATACTTTTATCTTGTTCTTCGTTAACAATATCTTTACTCGTTAAAATTCCTACAACTTTCATTTCACTATCAACAACTGGAAAACGCGTATGAGATGTTTGTTGAGATAATTCGTTCCAATCTCGCACTTTTTGTTTATCATCTAAATAAGAAGTTGATTCAATGGGGATCATAATATCTTCAACCATTAAAATTTCTTTTTTAATCATTTGATCATATATAGCTCTGTTAATAATATTGGCAACTAAAAATGTATCATAATTTGATAAAATAATCGGAAGTTCGTGTTCATCAGCATAATTTATAATATCTTCATTCGCTTCAAAACCACCCGTAATTAACACGGCAGAACCTCTTTTTAAAGCTTCCATTTGTACATCTGATCTATTACCAACTATCAGCAATGTATTTTTAGTTAAATATTTAACGACATCATTTAATTCCATTGCGCCAATTGCAAATTTTGATAAAGTTTTATATAAGCCTTGTTTACCGCCCAATACTTGACCATCCACAATTTTAACAATTTCATTAAATGTTAAATTTTCAATTTGTTCTCTAGATTTTCTTTCAATTCTAACTGTCCCTACTCTATCAATAGATGCTACAAGCCCTTGATTATCCGCTTCTTTAATTGCACGGTAAGCTGTACCTTCAGAGACATTTAAATCTTTCGCTATCTGTCTGACAGAGATTTTATGTCCAACAGATAACGATTCAATATACTTAATAATTTGCTCATGTTTCGTCATGTTTATACCCTCTATCAAATTTTATGAATTACTTTCTATTATACATTTTTAATGTATTAAATGATATCTTAAAAATTAAATAAAAGATTGAAACAACGCTCATTAAATTAAATCTTTTATACAGATTTACTTCTTAAACTTAAAAGCTGAGACGATAAAATCATCTCAGCTTTCTTAACTTACTTTCATATACATTTATAATTCTACTGTTTCACCAGGTTTTAAAATGTGCACTTCTGATTCTGTTACAGCTTTTTCAAAATCTTTAGGGTCTTGTTTAATAAAGTCAAATGTATCGTAATGAATAGGTACTACCTTTTTCGGCTTGATAAATTCATTAACTGCATAACTAGCATCATCAATGCCCATTGTAAAGTTATCGCCTATCGGAATAAAGCATAAATCCACTGGGTGTCTATCTGCGATTAATTTCATATCGCTGAATAAGCCTGTGTCACCAGTATGATAAATTGTACCCGCTTCAGTTTCTAATACAATTCCTGCAGGCATACCTAAATAGACGATTTCTCCATTTTCTTCTGTAAAGCTATTACTATGAAAGGCTTGCACATATTTTACTTTTCCAAAATTAAATTCAATATTTCCACCAATATTCATTGGATGTAAGTTTTCTAATCCGTGTTTATTAGATAAATAATCAATCGCTTCAGGTAACGCTATAACTGTTGCACCTGTTCTTTTTGCAATGCTAACAGTATCACCTAAATGATCGCCATGACCATGAGTTAATATAATATAATCTGCTTCTACTTCATCTGTCGTCAAATCTGATAATGGATTCCCTGTTATAAACGGATCCACAATCACTTTATGTCCTTTACTTTCAAAATAGATTACTGATTGTCCATGAAATGATACTTTCATGAATCTCCCTCCTCACATTGTCTTTTCCGTATATTATATACCCTAAATTTGAATTTATGAATCAAGAAGTCTAAAATAATGATGTAAGAAAGAGATTTGGGAGGAAGAATAATGGAACATAATGAAATTGCAAAATTTTTAAAAGATAAAGATGCAGATGCAGCATGGATTACAACGCCTTTGAACATCTTTTATTTAACAGGTTATTTATCTGAACCACATGAACGTCTATTTAGCTTATTAGTCACTAAAGATGGTGAAGAAACACTATTTTGTCCAAAAATGGAAGTTGAAGAAGCTAAAAATGCAGGTTTCACTGGAAACATCGTTGGATACTTAGATACAGAATCACCATTCGATTTGATTGAACAACAATCTTATAAAACTTTTGCGATAGAATCAGAGCATTTATCAGTTAAAAGACTTCGTGAAATTGAAAAAGCATTTAATGTAGAAACAATTGTTGATATTGATCAAGTATTAAAAGATATTAGAAATGTAAAAACTAATGACGAGATTGAGTTGTTACAAGAAGCGGCTAAATATGCAGATTTAGCTATTCAAGCTGGCGTTGATAAGTTAGAAGTTGGCGTTTCTGAAATTGAAGTATTAAATCATATTGAAACAACTATGAAACAACATGGTATTTCTAAGATGAGCTTTGATACTATGGTATTATTCGGCGATCATGCAGCAGCTCCTCATGGTACACCAGGAGAAAGAACTTTAAAAGAAAATGAATATGTACTATTTGACCTAGGTGTCATTTATAAGGGTTATTGTTCAGATATTACAAGAACTGTTCCATTCGGCACACCTTCTGATAAGGCACAAGAAATATACAACGTCGTACTTGATGCTAACAAACAAGCAATTGAAATGATTAAACCAGGTGCTAAAATTGCTGACTGCGATAAAGTAGCTAGAGATATTATTAGCAATGCTGGTTATGGTGAATACTTCCCGCATAGACTTGGTCACGGACTTGGATTAAGCGTCCATGAATTCCCAGACATTTCTAGTGCAAATACGGATGAATTCAAACCAGGCATGGTATTAACAGTTGAACCTGGAATTTACGTTCCTGGTGTCGCTGGCGTTAGAATTGAAGACGATATCGTTGTAACTGAAGATGGACATCGCATACTAACAGGCTACCAAAAATGATTAAAGAAGCTTGTGTAGAAACAATTTCGCAAATTGAACAAGCGATTAAAAATGGTGCAAATCGAATTGAACTTTGCGATAACCTTTCAGTTGGCGGCACAACACCAAGTTATGGAATGGTAAAGATTGCAGTAGAACTATGTCATCAACATAACGTTGAAGTCGCTGTCATGATTAGACCTCGCGGTGGAGATTTTAACTATAATTATTTCGAATATGAAATCATGCGACAAGATATATTACAATTGAAAGATTTGAAAGTTGATGCATTTGTATTTGGTTGTTTAGATGAACACGGTCATCTTGACGAATGGAAGATGAAATCATTAAAAGAAACATGTGGTATCATACCTGCCGTTTGTCATATGGCATTTGATTCAATTAATCCATATCATCAATTAAAATCATTAGATTGGTTAATTAAGCACCAATTCAGTCGCATACTAACACATGGCGGACCAAGTGATAGTGTGATATTTGATAACATTAACCATTTAGGTAAATTATTGATTCACTCAAAAGGCAATATTACAATCATGCCAGGTGGCGGACTTAATAAAGATAACTTATCACAATTAATAGAAGACATACCATTCGATGAAGTACACGGTACAAAGATTGTATAATAAGAAAAACCTGAGACGAAATTCGTCTCAGGTTTTTTGGTGGAGTTGACTTGTTTTTTAGTTTGGCGGGCGCTTAGTTACACTTCGTCCGACTTTTGTTACTAACGGCGTCCTTAGTTACACTTCACTCGACTTTTGTTACTAACAATGCCTTATTAGAATTTGATACACCCTATGTACCGAAAACTAAATAAATCAAGTATGTTTTTTAAAAAATATCGTACTTGATATTTTAACTTTTTTCTAGATAAAATTTCTTATTTCGCATATTTGTATTTTTAAAGTATTTATTACATACTCTTCTGACTGTATGTATTGGTATAGGATAACACCATGCTTTAGATTCTTTAAAATCAAAAGGTTTTCTCTTTATGATAAAAAGTTCTTTTATGTTGAAATATACTAACTCCTCATACCCTAAATCTTTTCTACAGTAACAACATCTATAGTTATGCTTGTTTTTCTTAAAGGCAATAGTAAATAATTTTCTACAATTTGGGCATCTCAAACCAGATGCAACTTTATCTTCTAGAATATTAATATCTTTTTGATAAAAGGTTGAATGAATAGATTCATATTGTTTGAAAATATTTAAGATTTCTTGATTAGCTTCTTGATTATTTGTATCAATGAGTTGAGGAACTCTAGAAAGTTCTTGAGGAAGTAGTATTGCTTGATTTTGTGGTCTTTTACCGTGAAGATTGAAATGACTATTTGTAAATATAATAATGGTTTCAACTTGTCTTGGTAAATTGTGAGTATTAACGATTGATTGTATTTTATTTTCAATTTTATTTGTTTGTATGTGCGGTGACGGGTATCTTAAACTATTCGTACATTTAATATAATCTTCTTCAAAATACCAATCGCCAGTATAGTGTTTAACTTCGAAAATATAGATTTTTGTTGATGAAACAACTAAAAAATCAATTTGTATATGATTTGAGGTTCCGATTTCTAAATTATATACATACTTAACATCAACGATAGTGTCTAGTATTGCTTTAAAATACATTTCACCTTCCAATCCAGTTTGGTTAATATACAATTCTTTTCTTTGATCTAAATTCAAATTTGTCCAGCCTTCGATAGCTTCAAGATAAGAAATATATTCGGTTTTGTTCATGTAATCACCTGCTGTTAATAATAATATGTAATCAAATTATAGGTATTCTGCTCATTTTCAGCTAGTTGCATAAATTAAAAAAATGTCCAACTCAGCAATCT
Organism: Mammaliicoccus sp. RAM2; assembly: GCF_045897195.1. Taxonomy (NCBI): domain Bacteria; kingdom Bacillati; phylum Bacillota; class Bacilli; order Caryophanales; family Staphylococcaceae; genus Mammaliicoccus; species Mammaliicoccus sp. RAM2. The sequence continues at coordinate 204,681 of NZ_JBJNWI010000002.1, forward strand.
GAGTTAGACAATTTTTTAAATTTTATCTCAAAACTTCTTGATAAGGTGTATATTCTTTATCAAAAGCTTTTGCAACTTCTTTATATGTTAGTTTACCGTGTATTGTGTTTAAACCTTTAGCAAGTGCTTCGTTATCTTGACATGCTTTAACGTACCCTTTGTTTGCTAATTGAATTGCATATGGAGTTGTTGCATTATTTAATGCAATTGTAGATGTTCTTGGAACTGCTCCTGGCATATTAGCAACTGCATAGTGAACGACATCATGTTTAACATATGTTGGGTTATCATGTGTTGTAATTCTATCTGATGTTTCGAATGAACCTCCTTGGTCAATCGCGATGTCTACTAATACTGAACCTGGTTTCATTTTCTTAACCATTTCTTCAGTTACAAGTTTCGGTGCTTTAGCGCCTGGTATAAGTACTGACCCAATTACTAAATCACTTTCAACAACTGCTTCTTCAATATTTAAAGGTGATGACATCATCGTTTGCACGCTTGCACCAAATAAATCATCTAATTGTTGTAAACGTGTAGGATTTAAGTCAATAATCGTAACGTCTGCTCCAAGACCGACTGCCATTTTAGCAGCATTTGTTCCTGCTTGACCTCCACCGATTATTGTTACTTTCCCTCTTTTAACACCTGGTACTCCAGATAATAATATTCCAATGCCACCATGTGTTTTTTGTAGGAATTGCGCACCAATTTGAGTTGACATTCTTCCTGCTACTTCACTCATTGGCGCTAGTAATGGTAATGAACGATCGCTTAGCTGAACAGTTTCATAAGCAATTGCAGTTACTTCATTCTCTAATAATGCATTTGTTAAAGATTCTTCAGCAGCTAGATGTAAATATGTAAATAGGATTAAGTCTTTCTTGAAGAATTGGTATTCTTCTTGTAATGGTTCTTTAACTTTCATAACCATTTCTACATTCCATGCTTCTTCTTGACTTACAATTTCTGCTCCAGCTTGTTGATAATCTTCGTTAGTAAATTGTGAACCTAACCCTGCCTCAGTTTCTACTTTAACAACATGATTTTGTGCAACTAAACTTGCCACGCCACTAGGTGTTAATGCCACCCTATTTTCATTATTTTTAATCTCTCTTGGTACTCCAATAATCATTTTTCATTCCTCCTTGCTTTTATCATAACGCCACTAATTTGAAAGCGCAATCATTATTATTCATTTTTTATATTATCCTTATTTTCTAAATTTTTTAATTTTCTTACTATAACGCAATTTTAACATACTTTATATAAAAATCGTGTAAATTCCCTATTATTTAAAAGTTTATATTGTTATTTTTTCAGAAAATTATGATATAATTAAATAAAAGAACTAGGAGGCGGTTTCTATGTTAAGTTACAAAAATATTTTAATTGCAGTAGATGGATCAACTGAATCAGAATGGGCTTATAATAAAGCTGTAGCCGTTGCTAAACGTAATGATGCTAAATTAACAATTGTTAATGTTGTAGATTCAAGATCATATGCAAGTGTTGAAGCCTATGATACTCAAATAGTAAATAAAGCAACAAGTTTTGCTGAAAGTTTATTATCTGGATATAAAGAATTCGCTGAGAATAATGGTGTTCATAATGTAGCGACTAAACTTGAATTCGGATCTCCAAAAACAGTTATTCCTAAAAAATTAGCAGTAGAATTTGACGTAGATTTAATCATGTGTGGTACTTCAGGATTAAATGCAGTAGAACGATTTATCGTTGGCTCTGTATCAGAATCAATAGTGAGAAACTCACCATGTGACGTTCTAGTAGTAAGAACAGAAACAATGCCTGAAGATTTCGAACCAGTTGTAGCAACAAAAGAATTATTCGAAGAACACCACGAAGGTAAATAAATAGATATAAGAAAAGCGTTCAGTCGAAATGGCTGAACGCTTTTATATTAGTTTTGATTATTATTTTGATCTTTTAAGTTTTGGTTATTTTCTTGTTTCTGTTTTTTAGATTGTTCTTTACCGACTCTGCGTGTAACGATTCTAACTAATCGCAATAATGCTCTCTCTGGTCTCATTTATATATCCTCCTTAGAATATGCATTACTTACATATAACCGAAGAATCACTTTTTAAACATAAAAAACGAGACTGGCATCTTATTCACACATAAGTTACGCCTGTCTCGCTTTTAAATATACTTGATTATCCTAAGTTACCAAATTTCACAACGTCACGTGCGATCACAACTTCTTCGTCAGTTGGAATTACAATAACTTTTACTGGTGAATGTGGGTAGTTGATGAATGCTTCTTCTCCACGTAAACCTGTGTTTAAGCGTTGATCCCAATATACACCCATAAATTCTAATCCTTCTAATACTTTAGCACGAACTGTGTCAGAGTTTTCCCCTACACCAGCTGTAAATACAATTGCATCTAAGCCATGCATTCTTGTAGCATATGATCCCATATATTTATGGATTCTAGATGCGAATACATCTAATGCTAATTTAGCACGTTCGTTACCTTCGTTAGCGTCTTGCTCAATATCTCTTAAGTCACTTGATGAACCTGAGATACCAAGTAAACCTGATTCTTTATTAAGGATATTTAATACTTCTTCAGCATTTTTACCAGTTTTCTCCATGATATATGGAATTAAAGCTGGGTCAAGGTTACCTGAACGCGTACCCATTGTAACACCTGCTAATGGTGTGAAGCCCATTGAAGTATCAACTGATTTACCACCGTCAATTGCAGCAATAGAAGCACCATTACCGATATGACAAGAGATAATTCTTAATTGATCTAATGGACGATCTAATAATTCTGCTGCTCTTTCAGATACATATTTATGACTTGTACCATGGAAACCATATTTACGAATACCGAAATCTTTATAGAAGTTGTAAGGTAAGCTGTATAAATATGATTCTTCTGGCATTGTTTGGTGGAATGATGTATCGAATACTGCAACATGTGGGATACTTGGCAATAATTTTCTAAATGCTTTAATACCCATGATGTTTGCTGGGTTGTGTAAAGGCGCTAAATCAGTTAATGATTCGATTTTAGCTAATACATCTTCAGTAACAAGTGCTGATTCTGGGAATAATTCTCCGCCGTGAACAACACGATGTCCAGTACCTTGAATATCATTAATGTCTTCGATGATATTATGCTCTTTTAAAGCTTCAATCATGATGTTTACTGCAACTTCATGATTTTCAATATCTAATGTTCTTGTAATTTTTTCCCCGTTAACCGTAATTGTGAAAATTGAATTTTTCAACCCGATACGTTCGATTAATCCTTTTGTGATAACTTTTTCTTCAGGCATCTCAAATAATTGGAATTTTAAAGATGAGCTACCAGCATTAATTGCTATAATTTTTGTCATTTAGACTTCCTCCTGATAATACTATTCTATACTATTTAAACACTAATACAGTTATGAATCAAGCATTAATACAGTTTATAAAGAATGATTTTCTTTCATCCATTCATCTACTTCTGATAAAAACGTTTGCAATTGAGATTGTGCCTTGAAATCTGGTATATTTGCTAGCAATACTTCTACACTCTTAGTATTTCTAGGGTCTTTTTTCTGTAAAATCAATAGTGATTTACGTGATTGTTCTGTCTTGAATAATGAATTAGGAAAGTTTAAAAATGCTTGCATTTCTGTTTCTGTTGCAATATATTTTTGAAGCTGTTTCACTTCTTCGCCTTCAAAGATATTTGTTGGTACGATTAAGAATACATACCCACCCGGTCTAGTTGCTGTAACAGCTTGTTCTAATAATAAATAATGACTATAACTATGCCCTTCATCAAAGCCTAATATCATCTCTTTACTGCGTTCATCAACTGGATAATATCCTACTGGTAAATCGCCGACAATAACATCCGCTTCTTCTAAAGGTAGTGGCATAATGGCATCTTGTGGATACACATCAAATGGTATTTCTAAGAAGTTAGCTAAATGTATACTTACACGTTGTAATACAGGATCTACTTCAATCAAGTGGTGCATCAATGTCTTATCTTGATTTTGTTCGTTGATTGTTGCACTCAAATGTCCTGTACCACTTGCAATATCTACAATGTTTAATTCTGTTTTGTTTTTGTTAAATAAATTTACAAGATAGCTTAATATAAACCCAATAGAATCTGGCGTCATTTGATGATTGGGTTGAATCACTTCTTCTTTTAATAAACTTAAATAAGCAAATTGGAACGCTTTTCTTCGTTCTTGTAATGTTGATTGTTCTAAAAGATCTCTTTGGTTTGTATAAATGTCTTCCATAGCCAAACCAAGATTCTCTATATAACTTTGTCCATTCTCATCGTGGAGGTCTTTACTTTTTACATCAAGTTTTTCAAATAATACTTCCATCATATTCTTTTCTTCAGTCATAATTGCCCTCTTTCGTATAAAAAGCTGTCCACTAAATGGACAGCAGTTTATGGTTGTTAATTAGTCTAAATTTTTAAATGCTTCTAAAGCTTTGTCATAGTCAGGATGGTTTGTACCTTCACTCACTATTTCTGAATAAACAACTTTATTATCTTTGTCCAAAACAAATACTGAACGTGCTAATAAACGAAGTTCTTTCATGATAACACCATAGTTTTCACCAAAAGATAAATCACGGTGGTCACTTAATGTAATCACATTATCTAATCCTTCAGCTGCACACCATCTTTTTTGAGCAAATGGTAAGTCGTTAGAAATTGTTAAAACAACGCCATCTTGTTCATTTGCAGCTTCTTCATTAAATTTACGTGTTTGTTGACTGCACACGCCTGTATCTAAAGAAGGTACGGCACTAATAAGTTTCTTTTTACCTTCATAGTCTTTTAATGTCTTTTCAGATAGGTCATTTGCTAATACAGTAAAATCAGGTGCTACTGAACCTACTTTAACTTCCTCACCTAATATTGTAATTGGTTCATTCTTGAATGTAACTTGCGCCATAAAAAAAGCCTCCTTATTCTTGATAAATATATTTTATCATGATTAAAGAGACTTTAAAATTCTTTTGATTATAACTTAGTTATCCAATCACATTTTGGAAGTCTTTTCTCATTTGAACATATTTGTTTTTGAGAACGACTGTTTCACCAAAATAGTCATGAATACCTTTATGCTTTTTAGTAAATGCTACTACAATATATGGAATGCCTAATAGTGCACCAGAGATAATTCGCCCGATCCATTCTCTAAATAGAACATCCTTCAATTTAAGCGGTTGAGCATCTTCTCGATAGACACTTAAACCTAAGATCATCTTGCCTAGTGTTGCTTTAAAATAATACGTCATCAACACGAAATATAAATAAAATATTAAGGCACTTGCCATATTTTCAACACTGAAGTATGGCACCCATAGATAAGAATCATTGATATCTGTAAGTGCAAATATCGGACTTAACACAATACCTTTAAATCCTGCTAAAGCTAAGATATCGATGATATAAGCTAAAAATCGGACCCAGAATCCAGCAAATACGATGGATTTAATATCAGACATATATTTATTGACAGTACGCTCAATTTCACTTTGTTCACGTGTAGTAGCGACTTGTTCATAACTTGTTTCTGTCATTACAATCCCTCCTTATTCACCGTATAAATACATAGGTTGTGGTGATTTATTCGCTTTAATTAAGGCTTCATATTTAGTCATATCATCTAAACCTATCATAGAAGAAAGTTTACTTTTAGCAGCCATTGGGAAGTTTAAGAATCCACCTGATGTATCATATGTTACAACTTGTGCATTTTTCGATTTAATGTCACTTCTTAATGCTTTAATTGCATCATCTTCATAACCAATTTCATCAATTAAGCCATTTGATTTAGCTTGTTGTGCAGAATATATTCTACCATCAGCTAATTTCTTAACTTCTGATTCTGACATATGTCTACCATCTTTAATGACATTTACAAATTGTTTATAACTATCATCAATGATGGATTGCATGATGTCGCGTTCTTCTTTTGACATTTCTTTCATTGGATTCAAGATTTGTTTATGTTTACCAGAAGTAACAGATTCATCTTTCACACCTAAATCATTTGCAAGTTCTGAATAATTAATGCTTGAGATAATAACGCCAAGTGAACCTGTTAATGTTTGTGAACCTGCATAAATTTTGTCAGCTGGTGTTGAAATATAATATCCACCTGATGCTGCCATATTTTTCATTTGTACATAAACTTTTTTATCTTTAGCTTTAATTTCTTCTAATTTTTTATGTATTTCATCACTTTCATATGTTCCACCACCTGGTGAATTCACAACTAGAAGTACACCTTTAACTTGATCGTCTTTTTTAATTTTATCAAGTTGTTTTAAGAAGGATTCATGATTATACCCTCCTCCACTAAATAACGACTCTTGGACACCCGTATCTTGAATGGTACCATCTACTGATAATTTAACAATTTTACTACTACTATCACTACCAGATACGACAGACTCACTAATACCATCTGAATCTGTTACTGATTTTTTCCACGAATCGTCTAAAAATATGCCAACTGTGCTGACAACCATTCCACCTACAACTAAAACAGCTGCGATGATTATCGCTATAATTCGTTTAGACATAGTATCATCCTTTCTATTTTAAATATTTACATTTATAATAATAACAGACTTTAATAATAACTGTAACTTTTGGGAGGAATAAATTATGACTTCGTATAAACGTATTTATTTATTTAGTTCAAAAGACCGTGACGTATTGGCAACACGCGAAAAGATTCAGAATGAAATGGAACCACACGGATTTGAATTTGTTTCAAATTACGATGATGCAGATATTATTGCTTCAGTCGGAGGAGATGGGAGTTTCTTACAAGCTTGTAGAAAAACTAACTTTAATAAAGACAAAGTATATATTGGTATCAAAACACGACTAGACCAAAATTATTTATATGTTGATTTTAGTATTGATGACATTCCACATTTAGTAGAATCTATTGATTCTCATGAAGTAAGTGTCAGAAAATATCCTGTCCTAGAAGTAAACTTGAATAATCAAATGTCTTATATGTGTTTAAATGATTTTTACATTAAATCAAGTGTTATCAAACCGATGAAGATGGAAATATACATTGATGACGAATACTTCGAGGCATTCAACGGAGATGGTTTGTTAATATCAACACCAACAGGATCAACAGGATATAATAAATCATTAGACGGCGCAATTATTGACCCTAAAATTAGAAGCATGCAACTAACTGAAATCGCATCACTGAATAACAACAATTTTAGAACAGTGAGTAGTTCAGTAGTATTAGGTGATACAAGAACCCTTAAAATCATACTCGATAAAGAAGGAAACTACTATCCAATTATGGGACTAGATAATGAAGCATTAAGCATTCAAGAAACAGACTTTATATCACTTAGAATACAAGATAAATATATTCGAACACTGAAATTACCTCAAAATTCATTCTGGAGTAAAGTTCAAAGAAAATTCTTATAAAAATAAGTAACAATCCCATAAATTAAAACACCTTAGCGCCTATGCGCTAAGGTGTTTTTTACATAAAGTGACTACTAATATAGTCATATAGATTTTTGAGTATTAACGTGATTGTTACAACAATAAATAATACTTTGACGTATGATACGCCTTTTTTAATAGCAAACGTAACACCTAAATACGAACCGATTACCATAGATACTGCCATACTTAATCCATAGATATAATTGACATGTCCTAAAACCATAAATAACAGCAATGCACCTATGTTAGAAGCAAAATTTAAAAATTTAGCATTCCCTGCTGCGTGTAAATAATCAAGGCCGATTATTAATAAAGCAAATAGGAAAAATGATCCTGTTCCGCCTCCGAGAAATCCATCATAATATCCAATTACCGTTACACCAATAATAAACAAGATTGCTTTTTTAAGTGACAATTTCTTGTATCGATTAATGTCTCCCCAATCTTTTTTTACAATTGAGTATATGGTTACAAGTGCCAATATAATAATTGCTAATGGCTTTAAATATTCTGGTGGTAAATATGTAGCAGTAATCGCACCGAATATCGAACCTACAAAGGATAATGGAAATAACTTACCTACAATATCGAAATCTACTTTCTTTGCTCTTATAAATTTCATCGTACTCGTAAATGAACCGAATGAACTTGCTAATTTATTCGTACCTAGAGCTGTGGCTGGATCCATTCCTACTGCTAGTAATGCAGGTAAAGAAATCAATCCTCCTCCACCTACAACTGAATCGATAAACGCTGCAATTAAACCAAACAATATAATGATTAATAATATATTTAAATCAAACTCCATATGGATATCTCCTCTACTTTAATGATAACGACATCCCAACGTTCGTATTAAAGTAGTTCATCCATCCATTCTTCTTTTTGTTGATTCAAATCATCGTGCTTAGAAATTGTAAGTGTTTCTATATTTTTAACCGCTTCATCAATTAGTGGACCAAAATCAAATTTTGATTCAAAATATTCCACTTTTTCTAGTTTAGGATTTGTCTTTGGATTTTTTGGTGTAAATATCGTACAACAATCCTCAAATGGTTGAATTGATAAATCAAATGTATTAATTGCTTTCGCCTTTTTAACGATATCTTCTTTATCAAATGTAAGTAATGGACGTAATATCGGCATTGATGTTACGCTGTTAATGGCATACATACTGCCTAAAGTTTGGCTCGCTACTTGCCCTAAATTCTCACCATTTACAATAGCGTGTGCACCGATTTCATGTGCTACTTTCTCAGTAACTCTTAACATCATTCTTCTTGTACTTGTCATTGTAAAGCTTTCTTCAACGACTTTATGAATTTGCTTTTGCAGTTCTGTAAAAGGTACAATGTGCAATTTGATGTCGCCTGTTAAATGTGCAAGTTGTTTTGTTAAATCAATTACTTTTTGTTTAGCTTGTTCACTTGTATATGGCGGACTATGAAAATGAATAGCTTCAATTGTCACGCCTCGTTTCATCACTTCCATACCTGCTACTGGTGAATCTATTCCACCTGAAAGCATAAGTAACGTTTTACCACCTGTTCCTACAGGTAATCCACCAGCGCCTTCAAGTACGCGATTGTACATATAAATAGCGTCTTTACGAACTTCTACTTTTATTTTATGATCTGGTTGTTTAACATTTACTGTTATGTGATCAGTATTTTGAAGTACATGACCACCTAATTCTTGTTGCAATTGAAAAGTATCAAGTTCAAAAGTTTTATCTGCACGTTTGACGTCAATTTTGAAAGTGTCACCATCATTAAAATCATGCGCAAACTTTAAGGCAACTTCTTTCATTAAATCTAAATCTTTTTCAATTCGAACTACTGGACTTACAGAGTGTACGCCAAACACAGTTTGAATTCTGCTCATCATTTCTTCAATGTCAGAACCTTCGTGTACATCTATATACATACGGTCACGATTTGCACGTACTTTGTAACCTTGAAGTGGCATTAATCGGCTCTTGATGTTTGCTTTTAATTTATTCACAAACATATTTCTATTACCTGTTTTTAAAGTCAGTTCTCCGTATCTCACTAAAATGTGATCATAATACATATTTTATTAACTCCTTTACCTCTTTATATACTTTATCAAAGGCATCTTTAAAACGTTCTATTTCTTCATTCGTTAAATCTGGTGCAATACTTATTCTTATACTTCCTTCAATAACAAGGTTGCTTAATCCCATTGCTTTTAACGTTTCATTATGAGAACTTTTCTTTGACGAACATGCACTCGTTGTAGACAAATAAATTTCATATTTAGAAAATGCATTGACTAATACTTCACCTTTAACACCTGGAAAAGAAATATTTAATATATATGGTGCTGCATCGATTGCTGAATTAATCAAGACACCTTTATATTGTGCTACAAACGCTCTAATTTCTCTACCTCTTTGACTTAATGCTTGAGCATTATCTTCCATACGATCGTTTATTATTCTCATCGCTTTTGCTAATGCAATATTGACAGGTGCATTAACTGTACCGCTTCTTAAACCTTGCTCTTGTCCGCCACCAAATATAATTTGTTTAATCGATTTAATTTGTTTAATCGCCAAAATACCTGAACCTTTTAATCCATGGAATTTATGTGCGCTTAAACTATAACTATCTGCTAAATTAATATCTAATGGTACTTTCCCAAAACCTTGTACACCATCTACATGAAAATGCACTTTTGGATATTCTTCTAAAATTCGACTAATTTCTTCAATCGGTTGAATTTGCCCCATTACATTATTGACATGCATACATGTTACAAGTACAACATCATCGTTAAGCAATTCTTGTAAAGATGATATATCTAATTTCCCATCCTTAGTCGTTTTAATATATTTCAAATTAAAACCTTCGTCCTCTAAGCCTCTCATCGTTTCAAGAACTGACGGATGTTCCATTTTAGTTGTTAGGATTGTATTACCAAATCTCTTTTTCGCTTTTGCCATCCCTTGAAGTGCTATATTATTCGATTCAGTAGCACCACTTGTAAATATAATATTGAATGGATCATTTAAATTTAAATATTGTTTAACATTTTCTCTTGCTTTATCAAGTAAATGAGCAATCTTTATACCAGCAGAGTGAGGACTATTTGGATTGAAAAAATATTGTTGATTCATTTGTGTATATGTTTGAATAACATCCTCATCAGGCTTTGTCGTTGCAGCATTATCAAGATATATCATACTGTCACCTCTTTTTTTCATTATATAATAATACCACAAGTCATTTCGTATAGATATACTAATTGACTTAGAAAAAACATCCACTAACTCAGAAAAAATAAAGGCAAAGACATTTGCCATGTCTTTGCCTTTATAACGTTCTTATCGTTTATTTACATCTTCTTCTATTTTTTCACTGATACCAGGCTCAACTTTTTCAAGCGCTGCTTCTGCTATTTCAATAGCACGTTTGTATCTATTGTTAGCAAATAGTCTTTCTGCTTCATTGAGACTCTTATTCAGTTCATTATTTTCTTTTCTATATCTATTACCATATTGAATTAATGTTTCAGCATGAACAGCATTAATAAGTACATCTGTTGTTTCATCTTCAAATTTATTCATTTGAAGTACAATGTTACTCACTTTATCTTTTACATATTGTACATTAATAGGTCTTTGACTAAAGATTTTATTCACTTCACGAATTTCGTGATCAATTTCATTTTTCATAATGATAAATCTTTCAGGTACACTTGGTAAATTTGATGCTAATAAATTTCTATATATTTCTTCTTTCTTAGATTGAACACGTAATGTATTTTGTTGAGCTGTAGCTTCGTCTTCTCTAAGAGAAACTAAATGATTTTGTATTTTTTGTTGATTATCATTAATAACTTTAACATGTTCTTCTATATATAGAAGATTATCTTCAACTTCACTATAGCGTACGTTTGTTTTAGCCATTTCACCTAAAATTTCATCGTATACGCTGATTAAGTTTTGAATTTCATTCTCGTACTGTCTTACTTTATGTACATCTTCTTCAGAAATATAATAGTTCTCTTTAACATATTCAATTTCTGTTTGAAGTGTGTAGTTCATATCTTTAGCATGGAATAATTCATCTGTAATAATTTCTTTAGATTGTTCGACAGTATTTTTAGATTTTACTTCATGTTCGATTAAATCATACATATCATCTAAAGAATCATTAATTTCATTAATAATGCTTTCAGCTTTCGTTAATTCTAATCTTCCAATCAATGGTTCAACTAAATTTAATTTACCACGTAAAGTTTGTAGCGTGCCTTCCACTTTAACATGTTCTAGGTTGTAACCTTCAACTTTTAAATCTCTACATCCAAATTTCAAGTCTTGGAATTGACCTGGTAATTCTTTTTGTACATCTTTGATCAATAATGGAATTTCATTCATATCTTCTTGCATACGTTTCATATCCGTATTAAGTTGATCAATATGACCACTTGCTTTAATGTAGTGTCCATCTTCAACAAGTTCTTCATATTGTTCAATTCTAGGTAGAAAAGCTTCGATGTTTTTTTCGATTAGTTCAGCAGCATCCCCAAACTGGTGTCTATTCGCTAATACTTCTCTCTTCGTTTCTCTATAAATCTGTTTAGATTCATCGTATAGTTTGTCGCTTGTTTCCACTGTTGTCATTAATTCTGTAACACTCTGAGTTAAGCGCGTATATTTCTTTTCTATACCATCCATTATTTTGTTAGCATCTGCAATACTTTCTTCAGATTGTGAGAACTTAAATTTATCAAGTTCTGCATCAGCATCGTGAATTTTAGCATCTACAACTTTTAAATCTTCTTGTAAAACAGTTTGCCATTCTCTCTTAAATTGGTCATACTTGTCTTTAGCTTCACCATGGATATTTAATTTTTTAAGCTTAGCTAATTCATCTTGAAAAGGTAATTGCTTAATTTTTTGCTTACGCTGCTCAGTCTCAGTAATCAAATTTCGCTTTGATGTACGCAACCATAACATTATACCAATACCAATTAATATAATGATTATAACTGCAAGTGTTATATAAATTGCCATTATGTATTCTCCTCCTAAATCGTTCTCTTTATTATAACGTAAAATATATATCCAACAAACCTTTTTCTATGCAAAACATATTCAAAATCATAAAATAGTAATATAATTCAAATAAATATTGAAATGAGGAATAAAAATGTCAGAACAACAACTAGATTATTCATTACTCAACCGCCAATTAGATGGTTTATTATCAGGAGAACAAGATTTAATTGCTAATTTAAGTAATGCATCTGCGTTCATCAACCAATTCTTACCAAACATCAACTGGGTTGGGTTTTATCTTATTAAAAATAATGCCTTAAAACTTGGTCCATTTCAAGGATTACCTGCTTGTGTAGACATTGAAATTGGTAAAGGCGTTTGTGGAACAGCTGTTGCCGAAAAGCAATCACAACTTATTGAAGATGTTAATCAATTCCCTGGACATATTGCATGTGATGCTAATAGCCAATCAGAAATCGTTATACCTATATACTATAACAAAGAAATCATCGGTGTGTTAGATATAGATGCACCTGTTAAATCAAGATTTAATCAAACTGATCTTGAAGGGTTAGAATTACTTGTCAAAACACTTGAAAAGCATATCCATCTTTAAAAATATAAATTGACATGAACTAAACAAAAATGTATAATAGCTTTTGTGTGAATTAACGAAAGTAGCAGTTAAATATTGTAAGGCTCTATGTTATTCCCAAAGAAGGCGTGTTGTGTAACCGCGGCTGCAAGGTGAAGGCACACAAATATAACATATCCCTATGAGCATTTAGCATTCTTTCTTGTTTCTTCATAACAATCAAACAAGAAAAAGGAGGAACTTCAAAATGGCAAGATTTAGAGGTTCAAACTGGAAAAAATCACGTCGTTTAGGTATTTCATTAAGCGGCACAGGTAAAGAATTAGAAAAACGTCCTTACGTACCAGGACAACATGGTCCAACTCAACGTAAAAAATTATCTGAGTATGGTCTTCAATTACAAGAGAAACAAAAATTACGTTACATGTACGGAATCAACGAACGTCAATTCCGCACTATTTTCGATAAAGCTGGTAACATGAAAGGTATCCACGGTGATAACTTCATGGCGCTATTAGCTTCACGTTTAGACGCAGTTGTTTACCAATTAGGTTTAGCTCGTACTCGTCGTCAAGCACGTCAATTAGTTAACCACGGTCATATTACTGTAGATGGCGCTCGTGTTGATATCCCATCTTACACTTTAAAACCTGGTCAAACTATCAGTGTTCGTGAAAAATCACAAAAATTAAACATCGTATTAGAATCAGTTGAATTAAGTCATCACGTTCCTGATTACTTATCATTCGATGCTGACAAATTAGAAGGTACTTTCGTACGCGTTCCAGAACGTAGCGAATTATCTGCTGAAATCAATGAACAATTAATCGTTGAGTACTACTCTCGTTAATCTTTGTTCAAACAAAACCACTTTCATTTCGAAAGTGGTTTTTTATTTTTAATTTATGACTTCATCCATTCATCTAGTATATGTGCATAATCCGATATTAAACCATCAACACCCATGGCTAACATTTTTTGAGCCGTATGTTTATCATTAATCGTATATGGCAGTATCTTAAGATGCGATGCATGTGCAGCTTTTACAAATCTTCTCGTGACAATTTTATAATTCGGATTAATATAGTTTGCATACTCCCCTATTTTCTTAATTGCCCTTCTACTTATAAAACGATCTTTCTTCTTAATTAAGACACCTAATTCTATTTCAGGCCATAAAATATTTATTTTTTGAATTGCATTTCTATTAAATGATTGAATCATAATTTGATTGTTCGAAATACCATGTTGTTTGATCATAGTAATGATACCCTCTTCGATGTTCGGATAATTTTCAGGTTGTTTAATTTCTATTAGAAGCTTTATATATGTGTCTTTTATTAATTTAAGTACATCTTGAAATAACGGAATTTGCTCTCCAGAATATGCTTCCCCTTTCCATTTACCGACATCATATTTTGTTAATGCTTCGTACGTTAATTTTCTGATGATCCCTTTTTCTTGTGAAGTACGGTTCGTCGTCGGATCATGAATAACAACAAGCTTACCATCTATTGTTCTATGTATATCTATTTCAAGAACGTCTATATTGAATTCTATTGCACGTTTAAAAGAAACCATTGTATTTTCTGGTGCTAAAGATGGAACACCTCTATGTGCAACTTTTAATTTACATTTTTGATTATACACATTCATTGTCTACTCCTTTAAAATCAGTCATACTATAGATTATACCCAAATATTTTTATTTATAGAAAGGAACATGATTATGACAACACATATTTTTAATTTAAAAGGAACATGGACAAAAGGTAGAAATGCTTCTGGCCATATAACTACTGATAACTTATCTACACGCGTATCAATTCCAGAAGTAATGGATGGTCCGGAAATCGGCACAAATCCCGATGAAATGCTACTTGGTGCAGCTTCAACTTGCTATATGATTACATTGGCAGCAATGATTGAACGCTCTGAAATTGATATCGAGAGAATTGAAGTGGCTTCTAAAGGTCATGTTGATGTAGAAAATGGTGTAATCACTTATAAAAAAATAGAACATTTCCCAATTATTTATTTATCTGAAGAACCGGATGAAAATTTACAAAAAAGATTAAATAGACTTGTTCAAAAAGCAGAGGAATCTTGTATGGTAACACGTGCTTTGGCTGGCAATGTTCAAGTTGTAGCAACTGGGGAAATAAGATTTTAATAATGAAAACGTTTTAATCAGAATTTTCTATAAATTCTCTATTATTTTACTATTTTCTTTGCTACAATATAGAACATAAATTCAGTAAGGAGTGTATATATATGTATCAGCATGATTCTTTATTACTCGCACCAGGTCCTACAACTGTTCCAAGGGAGATTTTAGAAAGTATGAATCAACCTATGACAGGACATAGAACAAAGGAATTTAGTCAAATTATTCATCAAGCATCAAGAGATTTACAAACAATTTTTGGGGCTAAACACCCTGTTGCTATTCTAACTTCATCAGGAACAAGTGCTCTTGAAGCAGCTATGGTTAATGTAGCGAATCCTGAAGATGATATTGTCATTATTGTTTCAGGCGCTTTTGGGGATAGGTTTAGAAAAATCGCGTCCTCTTATCCTTTTAAGGCACATATTTTTGAAGTTGAATGGGGAAAAGGTGTCGATTTAAAAGAATTTGAAACATATTTAAACTCACTTAATGTTGATGTTAAAGCTGTATTTACTCAATTCTGTGAAACGTCTACTTCTGTTAAACATCCTATTAATGCTTTAGGTAAGTTAGTTAAACAATTTAATCCTGACATCTATTTTGTAGTGGATGGCGTTAGTATTATTGGAGCAGTAGAAGTAGATATGGAACAAGACAACATCGATGTTCTCGTTTCAGGTAGTCAAAAAGCAATCATGTTACCACCTGGGGCAGCATTTGTAGCATATAATGATAGAGCTATTGAAAGGTTTAAAGAAGTGAAAACTTCAAGATTTTATTTAGATTTAAATAAATACATAACTTCTTTAAACGATGATTCAACACCTTTCACACCTGCTGTATCACTTATTAGAGGTGTACAAACTTATTGTGATTTAATACAAAAAGAAAAATTTGAAAATACAATCAAAAGACATGAAGTATGTAAATCAGCTGTTCGAGAAAGTTTAAAAGCATTAGATATTGAACTATTAGTTGAAGATGAATTTGCATCACCTACTGTAACAGCTTTTGTACCAAATAAAAATGAAGTTAAGACGATTAAAGATGAATTACTTAATAGATTCAACATTACAATTGCTGGTGGTCAACAACACCTTAAAGGCACAATATTAAGGGTTGGTCACATGGGTAAAGTCTCACCAAATGACATGTTGCAATTTATTAGTGCATTAGAAATTATACTTTCAGAAATACGTGAACAATCAGTACTTGGTAAAGGTGTTTCAAAATTCCAGGAGGTAGTTAATCAATATGTTTAAAGTAATTGTAGTCGATCCAATATCAGAAGAAGGTTTAAAAAGTTTAACAGATCATGAAAAATTCGAAATAGACATCAAAACTGGCTTGAGTGAATCAGAAATCGTTAACATTATCGGTGACTATGATGCTTTAATCGTAAGAAGCCAAACTCAAATCACACCCCCAATCCTAGACGCAGCGAAAAATCTTCGCGTTGTAGCTAGAGCTGGTGTTGGTGTTGATAATATTGATATCGATCACGCAACAAAACAAGGTATTCTTGTTATTAATGCGCCTGATGGAAACACTATTTCTGCAACAGAACATTCTATGGCAATGATTCTTTCTATGGCTCGAAATATTCCAGAAGCACATCGCTCCTTACAAGAAGGTAATTGGGATAGAAAAAAATATCGTGGTACTGAATTATACAAGAAGACACTCGGCGTAATTGGTGCAGGTAGAATAGGATTAGGTGTTGCGAAACGTGCTCAAAGTTTCGGCATGAATATTCTTGCATTTGATCCTTATTTATCTAGCGATGACGCGAAACGTTTAGAAATTACAAGAGCGACCGTAGACGAAATTGCTGAACAAGCAGATTTCATTACAGTACATACCCCTCTTACACCAAAGACTAAGGGACTTGTAAATGAAGACTTTTTCAATAAAGCGAAACCTAACTTACAAATTATCAATGTTGCCAGAGGTGGTATTATCGATGAAGATGCCTTAATTAAAGCACTTGATGAAGGTAAAATCGAAAAAGCTGCACTAGATGTATTTACTGAAGAACCGGCAAATAACACACCACTTACGCAACATGAAAAAATCATCGTAACACCACATCTTGGCGCTTCAACTATCGAAGCTCAAGAAAAAGTTGCAGTATCTGTTGCAAATGAAATCATTGATATTTTTGAAAATAATAACGTCTTACACGCTGTAAACGCACCACAAATGTCTGGTGAAGTTGAAGCAGAACTAAGACCTTTTGTAGAATTAAGTAGAACAACTGGTGAAGTTGGTATCCAACTATTTGAAAAAGGTCCAAGAGAATTAAAAATTAAATATCATGGTGAAATTGCATTAGATGATACAAGTTTAATTACAAGACAACTTGTTATGGGTGTCTTACAACAAGACTTAGGTGATCATGTTAATTTAATCAATGCACTCGTATTGTTAAATGAACAAGGCGTAACGTATCAAATCGAAAAAAATAGTAAAAAATATGGTTTCAGCAACTATATTGAATTAGAATTAGTGAACAAAGACCATTCTATTAAAATCGGTTCGACTGTATTAAATGGTTATGGACCTCGTATCGTAAGAATCAATGACTATCCTGTAGATTTCAAACCAGAAAAGCATATGTTACTTATCCATCATAATGATAGACCAGGTATCGTAGGTAAAATGGGACAAATCTTAGGAGAACATGGTATCAATATTGCTTCAATGCACTTAGGTAGACATTCTATCGGTGGAGAAGCATTAATGATATTATCAATTGACGACGAAGCATCAGATGAAACAATAAATGACTTATTTGCTATTGATGGCTTCCAAAGTATTAAAAAAGTCGAACTAAATAAACAACTATAAACAATCAACCACGTGTTAGCATTCATCTAACACGTGGTTTTTATTATACATATTTAACTTACAAATGCTTTAAGTACAAGTCTTGCTCGATTATTGTTCATTTCATGAATATCATAGTATGTTAAGATATGTAACCTTATATCATTAATCAATTTTTCTTCAGATGATTTACCAATACTTCTCACTTTACCTACAATCCATAAAATAAATGATGTTAAAACAGTTTGGGATACGTCTTTCATATATTGCTGATCATGAGATATATCAGATTGCTTTATATCATTAATCAGACTATAAACTTCTTTACCAACTAAAAATTCTTTAGGACTCGTATCAATCACAATCTTTAGTTCGTCGACAGTGTGTGCTTTATAAAGTGTCCCCTTTTCGTTAATTTGTCGTAATTCATTTCTAGTATTGTCATAGCTTAAATTAAGGAATTGAGCAATCTCTTTAATTAATTCTTCACTATACGAATTAGGATCTTGCTTATTGAGTTTAGAAATTTTCTTATGTGAGAATCCAGTTTGCCTCATAAAATGGTTTCTATCAGCATCATGATTTTTAAGTAAAATATCAATATACATTATTCCAACCCCCATTTGTTTTTCAAAATTTTATTCACACTTCTATTATACAATATTTGTAAGTAAATATTGTAATAAAATCTTATAAATTATTTATTTATCAAAAAAACCCACAAATCATCAAAGATTTGTGAGATGTTAAATTTATAATAATACGTTTCTAATATCTAATATATTATCTACAATATAATCAGCATGATAATCTTCTAGCTCTGCTCTTGCTGACTGACCTTTTAATCCAGTAAGTGTGCCTATAAATGTTGCACCTGTTTTTTGTGCACTTAATAAATCAGCTAATGAATCACCTACTATATATATATCTTGCTCACTAAACACCTGTTCTTGTTCTTTAATATAAGTTAAATAGTTCTCTGGGTCATTTCCACCATTCGCTATTAAATAACTAAACGGATTTGGTTTACCGAGTGGTTTGAATTCAGGATATGTTGTTTCTGCTTTAAGAACTTCTGATGCTGTTCCTATATGGAATTCATCAAATTGCTTTAACCAACCGATTGTTTCAAATGGAACGATTGTTTCTGTTCTTGGTCTACCTGTAGCAATACCGATTTGATATCCTACTTCTTTCAAATCTTCTAGCAATTGAGTCACTTCATCCACATTTGCTAACACTACTTCTTCTTTTATATAACCATTTTTAAAAGTTGTACGTGGTGTCTTATGTTCAACTTCTTGATATAACTCAGTACCTAAGTACCATTCTTGATAAACTTCTTGCGCAACATCCCAGAACTTACTTTTCAGTTCAAAAATTGAAGCATCTTCTACATTGAGTTCTTCTTGCGCAAAAGCGATAAGATCATGATAAATATTTTCTTTACCGGAAGTCGCTTTAGATAAAAATCGACGAGGTGTTTCTATATTGATCTCTTGGCCTACTATTTGTTGAGCATAATTTTTCAAAGTATTGTCGTCAAAGTTAACGTTACTCAAGTCTAGATTTTTAGCTTTTGCTTGCTTTAACAATTCAATTAAATGTGTACTAATCACAATAAAAAGCATATCCCAGTTAGAATTTAAACCTAAAGACTTAAGTTCATTCAGAATTTGATCATCAATAAATATGTCTTTTCTAATTTGTTTAATATCTTGTTCGTCTAATGTTTCTATGTCTACTGTTCCTTTTAAGTTTAAAAAAGCTTCACTATATAAAATTTCATAAACTGTTAAAGCAGAAACATCAAAACATCTTTCTTCACTTAAAAAAACACCGTCTACATCAAATAATACTTGTTTCATATTATGCCTCCATTTTTTGAACATTCTGATTATAATTTTAGCATAGATTATTACCGAATACAGTAGTATTACAACATAAGATAAATGAAAACGTTTTACTTTAAAATGCAAAAAATCTTACAAGCAAATGGTCGCTTGTAAGATTTTTTAATATTATTTTTGTCTAGATTTATGAGCAATATATGTTACTTCTTTTTGTAAAGTATTCGTTCTTTCTTCTAATAAAGTCATAATTTTAGCTATTTTTTCACTTTTCTTTAAATCACTTGGTAAGTCTTTTGGATCAATCGGCTCTCCAAATTTAATAAAGGACTTTTGTCTAAAACCAAAAATTGATTTAACTTGTTTAGGGCCTTCAAAAGCAGCTGGTACAATTGGTTTATTACTTAATACAGCAATCGTAGCTGCCCCTCTTTTCAATGGTGCCTCTCCTGTTTCTGCTCTATGACCAGATGGGAATATACCAACACTTTTACCTTCTTTTAATAATTTAACCGGTATTTTTAATGTACTTGGACCTGGGTTTTCTCTATCAACTGGAAATGCATTCAATGAATGAAAGAACTTATCTGACCAGTCTTTCGAAAATAATTCCTTTTTTGCCATATAATTAATTTCTGTAGGATATAAACTTAAAGCTAACATGATAACTTCTACATATCCTGTATGTGTACATGTAACGATATAAGGTTCATCAGGAACTTTTTCTTTATTGATTGCTACAATTTGTTTCCCGAATTTTTGAAAAATAGTATATAAAACAGTACTCGCAAATTTATACATTTAATGACCACTCTCTTCTTAATGATATACATATTCTATCATTGTCGTACTTGTGGAACAAGTTTTCATACAAAATATTGTAACAATTTAAAACAACCATATCATTAGCTTTTTAAAGGAATTTCTATAATAATTATTTTATGGACAGTGTTTAAGGAGGCAATACAATGGATCAAAATCAAAATGAGGATCAACAAAATATTAATAAGACAACTTCAAATGGTTACTATTACAAACAAAAGAATAAAATCCCTTGGTATCAAAGTTGTCTTATCCCATTTATTTCTGGTATTTTAGGTGCGGTGTTAATACTCGTATTATATATCGGCGGGACTAAAATAGTAGATGTATTTAGCAATTATAATGATGAAGCAAACATTACTAAAGCACCTGCTAATGAAAAAGGTGGCAATATTAAAGATAATAAATCTAGCAACAAATCAGTTTCTAAAATGATTGAAGATGTTTCACCTTCAATTGTAGGTGTTATTAACAAACAAAAAGCAAGCGGACTCGAATCATTTTTCGGTGGTAACAACTCTGAGGATTCAAACGGGTCTGGTGATTCAGAAGAAACAGGTACAGGTACAGGCGTGATTTATCAATCTAATGGTAATAGTACATACATTGTAACGAACAACCATGTTATAGAAGGTGCAAATGAAATAGAGGTTCGCCTTCATAATGATAAATCAGTGAAAGCAAAACTTGTTGGTACAGATGTTATGACAGACTTAGCAGTATTAAAAATAGAAGGCAATTATAATATTAAACCAATTAAATTCGCAGATTCATCTAAAGTTAAAGCTGGAGAAACAGTATTTGCTCTAGGTAATCCATTAGGTGTCGAATTTGCAAACAGTGTGACACAAGGTATTATTTCGTCACAAGAACGTACGATGAATGTACAAACTTCTCAAGGTGTGACAGAAGCAACAGTAATTCAAACAGATGCTGCCATAAACCCAGGTAACTCAGGTGGTGCATTAATCGACTTAAACGGTAACCTTATCGGTATTAACTCAATGAAAATTTCAAGATCTGATGTAGAAGGTATCGGTTTTGCAATACCAAGTAATGAAGTAAACAATATCATTAAAGATATTATGGATGACGGTAAAGTTACACGACCTTATATCGGTATAAGCATGATCTCAATAGATGATATACCAAACCAATACAAAAAAGAATTAAATCTCACAACAGATAAAGGTGTTTACATTTCTGAAGTAGATAAAAAAGCAGACAACGGACTTAAAAAAGATGATGTCATCACTAAAGTAGACGATAAAGATGTATCAGACGTTTCTGATATTAAAAATTATATCTATAATGAGAAAAAACCTGGTGACAAAATCACAATCAAATACATTAGAGATGGTAAAACACATACAACAAAAATCACATTAAAAGAACAAAACTAAATTATATACCGCATGGGACAATGATAGAGTCCCATGCGGTTTTTAGATAGTTGCCAAAGTATTATGCTTTAGGTGTATTTTTTATGTGCTTCCATAGTTACAATTCGACCTACTTTTGTTACTATGGGCATCCTTAGTTACAATTCGACCTACTTTTGTTACTATGGCATGCGTTGTTTACATTTCCCACGACTTTTGTTACTAACGGCATTCTTATTAACATTTCAGCCGACTTTTGTAATCATATCTACTATTACATATACATAAACTCCATATAATAAAAAAAGCATGCAACATATCGAGTTGCATGCTTTTTCCATATACATATTACAAACTAAAATCCTCTTCCTGCGCCTCCGCCAGAGAAGCCGCCTCCTCCACCGAAGCCACCTCCGGAGAACCCGCCACCAGAACTACCTGATGAACCCCCAAAGATAAATGGTCCAGTCATACCGCGTCTTGTACCTCTTCTATTTCCACCTCTTGGAGGTCTACCGCCTCCATTTTTGAAGTAAATGATGAAGAATACAATAATAAATATGATAAAGATGATAAATGGTATTTTTCCTAACCCACTACTTTGTGGCTCGTCTTCAGTAAACTTCTTACCATCGTATCCGTAACTTTTAGCTACTTCATCCCACACTGCATCATATAAATTTGTTAAACCTTGACTGTAATAGGCATTTGCTTTTTTAGTATCTTTAGTTTGAGAAGCTTTCTTTTGATAAGGCATGAATTTAGAATCAATCAATTCCCCAACTTTAGAGTCGTTGAGCACACCTTCAAGTCCATCTCCAACTGCTATATCTATACCTCTATTATTGTTCTGATTACCGTTATCCATATTTAAAAGAATAACGATACCGCGATTATGCTTTTGGTCTCCAACTTTATAGTGTCGACCCGCTTCTAATGCATAATCTTGGCGAGGTGTTTGACCTATTGATTTCATCGTCATTAACAAGATATCTGCATCTGTTCCATCTTGTAATTTTTGACCCTTTTGATTAATTTTGTCTTTATCTTGATCAGTCATTAATTTAGCATGATCTTGTACAAATACAGGCTGTTCTAACTTAGGAAATTTATCATCAGCTGCATGAACGACATAACTTAGTGAAAAAAAGCTAACAATAAGCAAGACACAAAATCGTTTAAACATTAATTTCATTAAGATTCGTCTCCGCCAAAATCAACTTTTGGTGCGTCTTTAGCTTCACCTTTGGCTTGGAAGTATTCTTTTTTATCAAAATTAAACAATCCTGCTACGATACTAGAAGGGAATCTACGAGTAGCTTGATTATATTCATTAATAGATTCGTTATAATCTTTTCTAGCTACTGCGATTCTATTCTCAGTACCAGCTAATTCGTCTCTTAATCCTGTAAATTGCTTATCTGCTTTTAAATCTGGATAATTTTCACTGATAGCAAGTAAACGACTTAACGCACTATTAACTTCACCATTTGCTTCTGCTTTTTCTTCTGGCGTATTCGCACCTGCTAATTTGCTACGTGCATCTGATACATCTTTGAATACTTTTTCTTCGTGTTTCGTGTAACCTTTAACTGTATCAACTAAGTTAGGAATTAAGTCAACACGTCTTTGAAGTTGATTATCAATATTAGATAATGACTTATCCGCTTCTTCTTCAAGTCCAACTAATCTATTGTATGGACCGATCATAAATAAGCCAATAATAACAATTACTGCTACAACAACAATAATTGGTCCTAAATATTTTTTCATTAAATGTCTCCCTTTCTATTAATAAATAAATTGTCTTCTTTATTATACAATAAATACCATATGTATGCTAAAAAAGACTGAGACAAACATGGTTGCCTCAGTCTTAATAACTTATAAATATTAAACGTATTTAACCATTGTGTATTTCTTCTTACCTCTTCTTACAATTGTAAATTCGTCATCTATTTTATCTTCGCTTGAAATCTCATGGTTAACTTCTTGAATACGTTCACCGTTTAAGTATATTGCACCATTCGTAATATCTTCACGTGCTTGTCGTTTTGAAGGAGAAACGCCAGCTTCAATAATAAAGTCAACAAGTTGTACAGTTTCAGAACTTACTTCAGCTGTTGGAACATCTTTAAAACCTTCTACGATTTCTGATTTTGTTAAAGATTTAATATCTCCTTTAAATAATGCGTCTGTAATTCGTTTAGCTTCTTCAACTGCTTCTTCACCATGTATAAAGCCAACCATTTCTTCAGCTAATACTTTTTGAGCTTCTCTTAAATGAGGTGCTTCTTCAACTGTTTTTTCAAGTCTTTCAATTTCTTCTCTATCAAGGAAAGTAAAGTATTTCAAGTATTTTACAACATCAGCATCTTGTGAGTTAATCCAGAATTGGTATAACTCGTAAGCTGAGGTTTTACTTCTATCTAACCATACAGTACCTGATTCAGATTTACCGAATTTTTTACCATCTGCTTTCGTAACAAGTGGAATTGTGAAACCGTAAGCTTCAGTGTCACCGTACATTCTTCTCATTAAATCTAATCCTGTCGTGATGTTACCCCATTGGTCAGAACCACCGATTTGCATTTTACAATCGTAATTGCGGTTTAAGTATCCAAAATCAATGGCTTGTAAGATCATGTACGTAAACTCAGTGTATGAAATACCTGTTTCTAATCTCGTCTTAACAGAATCTTTCGCTAGCATGTAGTTTACACCTACGTGTTTAGCGTAATCTCTTAAGAATGAAATTAAGTCTATTTCTTTTAACCAATCTTTATTGTTAACAAGAATCGCTGAGTCTTCACCTTCAAAATCAAATATTTTATGCATTTGATTCATGATCCCTTTTACGTTAGCTTCAACTTGTTCATCAGTTTGTAATTTTCTTTCTTCTGAACGACCTGATGGGTCACCAATCATACCTGTACCACCACCGACTAAGACGATTGGTGTATGACCATGATTTTGGAAACGACGTAGTGTTAAATATGGTAATAAATGTCCAATGTGTAAACTATCAGCTGTAGGATCTGCACCACAATATATTTTAACTGACTCTCTATTTAATAAATCTTCAATTTCTTGTTCATCAGTTTGTTGATAAATTAAACCTCTCCATTTTAAATCTTCTAAAAGTTCATTTGTCATTATATTTTCCTCCTCTAAAATAGAATATAAAAAAGCACCCTCACAAAAATGTAAGGGTGCTTGAATACACGGTACCACCATACTTATGACGTACATTCATACATCATCACTCTTTAATGTTACGTACATTAATAACGTTGAACTTATTGTTATAAAGGTGTATTCATCATTATCACTTTATCAGTTCGCAGCACCACTGACTCTCTTAAAAAGAAAATAATCACTACTTCTCCTTTAGTTCATTACCATATGCAATTAATTACAAAGTATAATGCTAACTTTTTTAAAAGTCAACACTAAACATATATGTTATAATATTTATGATTAGATTGGAGGTAAAAATTTGAGTTCAAATCAGTCTAAAAACAAACTTAAAGAACAATTTAATCGTTCAAGTAAGAAATATAAAGATACTTTTAAAGAAACAAAATGGTCTCCAAAACTCATATTCCATACTACATACAATGTAATAAGCAATTTATTTTTCGTTATTGTATTTATTAGTTGTTTATTATTAGCTTTAGGATTGGGTATTGGCGGAGGATACTTCGCAGGACTTGTCAAAGATGAAAAAGTAATGTCTAAAAAAGAAATGAAGCAACAACTTTATTCAATGACAGAAAGTACATCTGTTTATTTTGGTTCTGGAGAGTCACTTGGTCGATTAAAAAGTCATGTCCAAAGGGATGTTATTAAAGGGAAAGACATAAGTAAGAATGTTAAAAATGCACTTATATCAACAGAAGATGAAGACTTCTATAACCATAATGGTATTGTACCAAAGGCTTTTATAAGAGCTTCTGTACAAGAAGTGCTTGGCAGTGCTAATTCTTCTGGCGGGAGTACATTAACGCAACAACTTGTTAAGAACCAACTTTTAACAAATGAAACATCATTTGAACGTAAATCAAAAGAAATGCTACTTTCAATGAATGTTGAAAAGAACTTATCAAAAGAAGAAATTATTGATAGTTACTTGAACGTTGTTTCATTCGGTAGAAATTCAAATGGTTCTAATATAGCGGGTATTGAAGCTGCTGCTCAAGGTGTATTTGGTAAATCAGCTAAGAATTTAAACGTTGCACAATCAGCATATCTTGCTGGATTACCACAGAATCCTTACACATACACACCTTTCTTGCCTAATGGTGATTTGAAAGATGATGAATCCTTGAAATACGGCATCAATCGTCAACACTATGTTCTGAAAAGAATGTATCAAGAAGAAAAAATTACGAAAAAAGAATACGATGAAGCATTAAAATTCGACATCAAGAAATCATTTGTTGATAAGGTTGAAGAACCTAATCAGAAATATCCATTCTTAACAGAAGAAGTAGAAAAACGTACTGTTGATATTCTTAAATATCATTTAGCTAAAGAAGATAATATTTCTAAGAAAGAACTTGATCAAACACCTGTTCTTATGACGAAATACACTGAAAAAGCTAATCAAGCTATGCGAACTGAAGGTTACCGTGTAGATACAACGATTGATAAAGATATGTATGACAAACTTCAAGAAGTTAAAGATAATTCTGGTAGCTACTCATGGGATAGAGAAGCAAGTTATACAAACAGTGAAGGTAAAAAAGCTTCTAAAGATTTCCAACATGAAGTCGGCGCATTATTAAAAGAAAACCAATCTGGTAAAATTCTAGCGTTCGTTGGTGGTAGAGATTACGAAAAATCACAAATCAATCACGCAACAAGTGCTAAACGTTCACCAGGTTCAACAATGAAACCATTACTCACATATGCGCCTGCATTTGAAAATGGATTAATCACACCAAACACTGCCCTACTAGATAAAAAATTCGACTTCCAAGGTTATTCTCCTGATAACTATGATAGAAGAGAATTTGGGCCGGTAACAGCAGATTATGCATTAAGAAACTCTTTAAACTTAAGTACTTTAAGATTGTATAGCAATGTTCAAGACTACAAACCATGGGAAAACTTAAATAAAATGGGTATGACCGTACCTAAAGATATCCAAGATGGTTTAGCTTTAACACTTGGTACAGCAGACTTCACGTTAGAACAAGATGTGAATGGTTACAGTACTTTAGCTAATAAAGGTGAATATAATGAAAGTTACATGATTGAATCTATTAAATCACGAGATGGCGAAGTGATTTATCAACACAAAAAAGATCCTAAGCGTATCTTTAGTGAATCAACAACACATTTAACAACAAGTATATTAGAAGGTGTTCTTGATGACGGTTCTGGTTACCAAATTAAGAATTCATTTGACGGTAACTGGGCTGGTAAAACAGGTACATCACAAGATGCTAAAGATAGCCTGTTTGTAGGATATACACCAAAAGTTACACTTGGTATATGGATGGGTTACGACCAACCAATAACATTTGATGAAGACAGTCATTATCAATTATTTATGTGGAGAGATATGGTTAATGCATTATCTTCTACAGATAGAGAAAAATTAGGATACGATAGTGAATTCTCTAGACCTAGCACAGTTAAAGAAGACACAATTTGCCAATACACAAATTCTACAGGAAGCTGTAGTAGTGGTGAATCTAAATCTTCTACATTAATATCTGATAAAGTCGATACTTCGAATAAAGATATTAATTCTGACTATGTATTAAAACGACTAGGACAAGCAATTGATAAAAACACATCTTCAAAAGTTAAGCCAAAAGAACGCGTATCTAAAAATTCTAAAGAAGCTTGGTCATATAAATCAAGCAGTAATAAAGATAGTAATTCAAACAGCAATAGCAAGCCATCCAGTGGTACAAGCACCGCACCACCAAGTGGCAATAATTAGATAATTCGTTTATAACACCTCATTTTCAGTGAAAATGAGGTGTTATTTTTTGTTGGGTATGATTTAATGAAAGATTTGCCTTAGTTACATTTCGACCGAGTTTTGTTACTATGGACACCTTTATTTACACTTCGACCGACTTTTGTAATTAAAAACTCATTCTCTACATATCCCTAAATATTTTATAAACAAAGAAACTGTTGAGACAGCCATTATTGTCTCAACAGTTTTCTATAAAGTCATATTTTTTTAGAATAATCCTACTGCAGAACCGTCTTCGTTAACATCCATATTTAATGCTGCTGGTTTCTTTGGTAAACCTGGCATTGTCATGATGTCCCCTGTTAATGCTACGATAAATCCTGCGCCAGTTCTTGGTGATAATTCTCTTATTGTTATATCGAAGTCTACTGGTGCACCAAGTTCTTTTGGATCGTCTGTAAATGAATATTGTGTTTTCGCCATACAAACTGGGTATTCATCCCAACCGTTTTCTTTAATTGTCTTCAATTGTTTTAAGGCTTTATCACTAAATTTAACAGATCTACCGCCATATACTTTCTGAACAATTGTTTCTATTTTTTCTTCTATAGATAAGTCTAAGTCATAAAGTGGCTTAAATGATTGTGGCGTTTCTAATACTTTTAATACTTCTTTAGCGAGTTCGACGCCACCTTCTCCACCATTTTTCCAAACTTCTGTTAGAGCAACTTTTACGTTATTTTCTTTACACCAATCTAAGACAACTTGTACTTCGTCATCTGTATCGTGAATAAACGCATTAATTGCTACAACAGGCTCAACGCCAAACTGTTTAATATTATTGACATGTCGTTCTAAGTTTACGATACCTTGTTGAACAGCTTGAACATTTTCTTCTTTAAGATCAGTTTTTGCTACGCCACCATGCATTTTTAACGCACGAATAGTTGCGACTATTACAACTGCACTTGGATCAAATCCAGCTTTACGTGTTTTGATATTTAAAAACTTCTCTGCACCTAAATCTGAACCAAATCCACTTTCTGTTACGACGATATCCGCTAACTTTCTAGCAGTATTCGTTGCAATAATTGAATTACATCCATGTGCAATATTCGCAAAAGGTCCACCATGTACTAATGCAGGCGTGCCTTCTATCGTTTGTACGATGTTAGGTTTTAGCGCGTCTTTTAAAATAAGTGTTAAAGCACCTTCTACCTTTAAATCACGAACCGTTACTGGTTGCTTATCGACATTATAGCCAATTGTAATGTTAGCTAGATTTTCTTTTAAATCTTTAATGCCGTTTGATAAACAGAATATAGCCATTATTTCAGATGCAACTGTGATATCAAAACCATCTTCTCTTGGTACACCTCTTGTCGGGCCACCTAAACCAACTACGACTTGACGTAACTCTCTATCATTCATATCAAGTACACGTTTCCACTCAACTCGTCTAGAATCAATATTGAGTTCGTTACCTTGATAGATATGATTATCGATAAAAGCTGACAACGCATTATTAGCAGTCGTTATCGCGTGTAAGTCACCATTAAAATGTAAATTGATTTCTTCCATTGGTAAAACTTGTGCATAACCACCACCTGTTGCGCCACCTTTCATACCAAATACAGGTCCAAGTGAAGGTTCTCTTAATGCAACCATTACATTTTGATTAAGTTGATTAAAGGCATCTGCTAATCCAACTGTTACCGTTGATTTCCCTTCACCTGCTGGCGTTGGACTTAAAGCTGTTACAAGAACAACTTTACCTTTTTCCTCTAGATTATTTAGCTTTGTAATATCAACTTTTCCTTTGTAGTGACCATATGGTTCCAAAGCTTCATGAGAAATTCCCACCTTCTCAGCTATTTCACTAATTGGTCTTAAAGTACTTTGTTTTGCAATTTCTAAATCTGATAAATGACTCAACATCGTTCACTCCTTAAATTTATATTACAAATTAAATATTAAATGACATATCCTAACACTATTAGGATATACAATTCACTTATAAAAGTCGATATGTAAGTTACTTTTATTCAAATTTCCCGTAAAAAAGATCACGCCAATTATATGACGTGAACTTTATTTAAATTAATCTTCAAGCGTAGATAAGTCACCTGCTGGTAAATCTAATTCCCAAGCTTTAAGTACACGTCTCATAATTTTACCTGAACGTGTCTTAGGTAATTTATCTTTAAATTCAATTTCACGAGGTGCTGCATGACCAGCTAATCCTTCTTTAACAAACTTTCTAATTTCTTCTTTAAGTTCGTCTGATTCTTCATAGCCATCTCTTAAAGCAATAAATGCTTTAATAATTTCACCTCTTACTGGGTCAGGTTTACCGATAACACCCGCTTCAGCAACAGCTGGATGTTCAACGAGTTTAGATTCAACCTCAAATGGACCTACACGTTCACCAGCAGTCATAATTACATCATCAACTCTACCTTGGAACCAGTAATAACCATCTTCATCTTTATATGCAGAATCTCCTGAAACATACCACTCATCATTGATAAAGTAAGAATCGTATTTAGGTTGATTATTCCAAATTGTTCTCATCATTGATGGCCAACCTTTTTTAAGGGCTAAGTTACCCATTCTATTCGGTGGTAATTCATTACCTTGATCATCTACAATTGCTGCTTCAATACCTGGTAATGGTTTACCCATCGAACCAGCACGTATATCCATAGAAGGATAGTTTACAATCATATGTCCACCTGTTTCAGTCATCCACCATGTATCATGTACTCTATGATTAAATACGTTATGTGCCCATTTAATAACTTCAGGGTTTAATGGTTCACCAACTGAAAGCACATGTCTTAATGATGAAAGATCATACTTACTAACAACATCATCACCAGCACCCATTAACATACGAAGTGCTGTTGGCGCTGTATACCAAATTGTTACGCCATATGTTTGAATAAAGTCATACCAACCTTCAGGCGAAAATCTTCCACCGACAATGCAATTTGTAACACCATTTAACCAAGGACTAAAGATACCGTATGATGTGCCTGTTACCCAACCTGGGTCAGCTGTACACCAATAAACATCATCTTCTTTAAAGTCTAATACATATTTACCAGATATATAATGTACGATCATAGCCTCTTGAACATGTAATACACCTTTAGGTTGTCCTGTAGAACCTGATGTATAATGTAAGATTAAACCATCTTCTCTATCTAACCATTCAATATCAAATTCATCACTTGCTTGTTCAAATGATTGATTGAAATCAATGTATTCATCACTTACTTCGTCATCTACAACGACAATATGTTCAAGGTTTGGTAATTCATCTTTCGGAATTCTACCAACTAAATCATTCGTCGTAATGATCACTTTAGCTTCACTATTTTCTAATCTGTCTTTAACTGCTTTTTCCATAAAAGCTTCGAATAATGGTCCTACGATAGCCCCAATCTTCAAAGTACCTAATAAAGAGAAATATAATTCAGGTGTTCTAGGCATAAATATAAATACTCTATCACCTTTTTGTACATTCGCTTCATTTTTCAAGACATTTGCAGCTTTATTACTCGCGATTTGTAATTCTTTAAATGTATAACTATCTTGTCTATTGCTATCTTTATAATGAAGTGCAATTTTGTCCCCTTTACCATTGTCTACATGACGATCGATACATTCGTAAGCCATATTTATTTTTCCAGTTTCACTCCAACTGAAATTCTTTTCGATATCTTTCCAATTATGATTTTTTACTGTTTCATCATAATCAGCAAGGTTATAAGAATCATTTAATGCTTCGTAAACTTCGACTTTCATTTAAATCTCCCCTTTTATGAATGTAATCGTTTTCAATAAAGCCTATTTACATTATAATATAAATAGATGATACTTTTCAAAAAAATTTGATTATTCAAAATACATATTGCAAATATAGAATATCATACTTAATGAAAGGAGGTACAACATTGGAATTCAAGAAGACTTTTATATCTGAAACTGTCCCCTATGATAAAGACACAGATATTATCGTTGAAGGACCTGTACATCCAGATCAATTACGAAACATGACTTTTGATGAAGGACTCAATAGTTTTAGAGTATCTAAAGAACAATTTGAAGCCATTATTGAAATTGCTGAATTACCTGAAGGAAGAATAATTATCGCACGTATTGATCAACATATTATCGGTTATACGACATACTTATACCCTGACCCATTAGAAAGATGGTCAGATGGTAATTTACCGTATATTCTAGAGTTAGGTGCTGTTGAATTGTCTTTAGATTATCGTAACTATGGTCTAGGTAAAAAAATGCTTCAACTTGCTATGAAAGCGCCTGAAATGGAAGATTTCATCGTCATTACAACTGAATATTATTGGCATTGGGATTTAAAAAACAGTGGTTTAGATGTTTATCAATATCAAAAAATCATGCATAAAATGATGGCTGAAGGTGGATTAGAAGTGTTTGCAACAGACGACCCTGAAATAATTAGTCATCCAGCTAATAGCCTAATGGCAAGGATTGGACAAAATATTCAACAAGAACAAATGGAAGCATTTGATAAACTCAGATTTATGAATAGATTTTTCTTTTAGAGGAGGTTTGAATTTATGTTAGTTGAAAAAATTATGACATCACCTTGTACAACAATACAAAGTGATAAATCTATTGAAGATGCTTTAGTATTAATGACACAAAAAGAAATTAGACATTTACCGATTGTTGATGAAGAAGATCATTTACTCGGTATTATTTCTGATAGAGATATAAAAATGGCTCTGCCTAGTATATTATCTGATGACGAGCCCAACAAAAGTTTGTCATTATCTGTTTCAAAAATAATGAGACGTAATGTGATACGTTGCCATCCACTTGATTTCGTAGAAGATATTGCACTAGATTTTTATGAAATGTCTATTGGTTCAATTCCAGTTATTCGAGATAATAAAGTAATTGGTATCGTTACCCAAAAAGACATGCTCAATACATTTTTAGAACTTACAGGTGTGACTATGCCTGGTTCTATTATTGAAGTACATATTGATGATAAAGTTGGCGCACTTCATGATATTACTAGAATATTTAAAGAACAAAATATTGATATCTTAAACGTTTTGGCTTATGCAGATCAACAAGATATTAATAAGAGATACCTGATGTTACGAGTGAAATCAATGAATCCAGAGAAAATATACAAATTATTAGAAGAACAAGATTACCATGTCATCTATCCGTTTGGTATAAAAAATGACTAATGTTAAATATGTATATTCTGAAGATTTATTGAAATATCGTTTTTCAGATAGTCACCCTTTCAATCAAATGAGACTTAAATTAACAACTGATTTACTCTTTGATTTAGGTGTATTAACCGAAGCACATATTATTTCACCTCGGGTAGCGACTGATGAAGAACTTCAACTCGTACATGAACCAAATTATATAGAAGCAATAAAGAAAGCTGGTAATGGTGATTTACCATTAAAAGAATATGATAAATACGGATTAAATTCTGAAGACACGCCACAATTTATAAATATGCATGAAAATAGTGCACGTGTTGTTGGTGGAACTTTAAGTGCAGTAGATGCCGTTATGACTGGAGAAGCAACAAGAGCATGCCATCTTGGCGGTGGCTTACATCATGGCTTTAAAGGTAAAGCGAGCGGATTTTGTATATATAATGACAGTGCTGTTGCCATTCAATACATGCAATCAAAGTATAATCAACGTGTCTTATATATTGATACAGACGCACATCACGGCGATGGCGTACAATGGTCATTTTATACAAACGAAGATGTCATGAACTATTCTATACATGAAACTGGTCGATACTTATTTCCAGGCACTGGTGCGTTAACAGAACGCGGTGATGGCAAAGGATTTGGAACGACTGTCAATGTACCATTAGATGCTTATACAGAAGACGATTCATACATAGACGTTTTTAAAGATACAGTAGAA
Source organism: Mammaliicoccus sp. RAM2 (assembly GCF_045897195.1). Lineage (NCBI taxonomy): Bacteria > Bacillati > Bacillota > Bacilli > Caryophanales > Staphylococcaceae > Mammaliicoccus > Mammaliicoccus sp. RAM2. The sequence continues at coordinate 238,776 of NZ_JBJNWI010000002.1, forward strand.
GCAGTTTGTAAAGCATATAAACCAGATGTCATACTAAGTGTAAATGGTGTGGATATACATTATTTAGATCCACTCACACATTTAAGTTGCACACTTGATACATTGTATAAAATACCATATATCGTTAAAGGTTTAGCTGATAAATATTGTGATGGCAAAATCATTATGATTGGAGGCGGTGGCTATAATATATGGCGCGTTGTACCTAGAGCGTGGTCACATGTATGGTTTGCACTAAATGACCTAGAAACACCTCAAGGATCAATACCAGATTCATGGTTACAAAAATACCAACCACACGCACCATTACCACTACCTTCAACTTGGATAGATGAAAAAGAAGACTATACTGACATACCTAGAAGAAAAGAAATAACAGAAAAAAATAATAATACTAAACTAAGAATATTAGATTGGTTTGATTAAATGTTAAAAAAGACGAGACTGGGACATAATGTAATGTCTCAGTCTCTTTTTGCAACTTGGCAGTAGATGTCTGAACCCGAAATGCGCTTGTACCAAGCTTTTTTCAACTCTAGTCATCCTTGCCGGGGCGGGACTACGAAATCATTTTATATAAATTAGATTTCTGTCCCGCTCTCGTCTTTCTATATTATTTAGTTGTACCTCTATATTCTACTCTATAAGGTAAAATCACATTAGGTTCATCAATTTGTTCATCATTCATATATTTAGTTAATAATCTCATACCAACTGCACCAATATCATATAATGGTTGTGTCACACTTGATAATTGAGGTCTAACCATATGAACTAATCTTGTATTATTGAAACTTACAACTTGTAAATCATTTGGTACATTAACGCCTGCATCTTGTGCTGCGTGTACAATACCAATTGCTTGTTCATCACTAATACATAAAATAACATCCGGCTTATCTTGAGAAACAGCCTCATAAGCACGACTACCATCTTTATATGTTTCATTACCAACAAATTTAGCATTGTCTTCGATTTCAAGTCCAGCTTCTTGAAGTGCAAGTTCTAATCCTTTAAAAGCATCATCTTGCGCTTTTTCTGAATATCCTCCACCTACAAATGCAAATTTCTTAGCACCTTTCTTAATCAATGACTCAGCAATTTCTTTACTAGCTTCTGTATAGTTAATGTTAACTGAAGCAAGTTTAGAGTCTTTATCATTCGTACCTGATACGACTACTGGTACTGATGATTTATCAATAAGGTCTACTGTTTCATCTGTTAAAGTACCACCTAAGAAAATAATGCCGTCAACTTGTTTACTTAATAAATTATTAAATATCTCTTGTTCTTTTTCACTATCATTGTCAGAATTTGAAATGATTGTATGATATTTATACATAGTAGCAATATCTTCTAAACCACGAGCTAATTCAGAATAATAAACATTTGAAATGTCAGGAATAATTACCCCAACAGTTGTTGTTTTCTTACTTGCTAAACCTCTAGCTACAGCATTAGGTCTATAATTTAATCTTTTAATTACTTCATTTACTTTATCACGTGTTGAAGGCTTTACATTTTGGTTGCCATTCACGACACGTGAAACTGTTGCCATTGATACTTTTGCTTCTCTTGCAACATCATATATTGTTACAGTCATAATATCCTCCTATCTTGAAAACGTTTTCTACTTTATTCTAGCACGTTTTCATAATGTTTTCAAAATATATGAAAGCGAACTCACAATTAACAATTATAAAAGATTATAGAGGTGTTGTCGATACAATTGCTCTAATATTTTTGAGTATTGTGTAAATTGTAAATAGTTTTTCAGAAAACAAACGAACATGTATTGATTTACAACATAAAAACTGGCGAAAAGTTATGATAACTTTTCGCCAGTCGATGTATATGAAAATTATTTTTCGTATAATTTAGCAGCTTCAACGATTTCTTTGTAGAATGCGTCAAATTCATTTAAGTCCATTTGTTGTCCAGCGTCACTTAACGCTACTGATGGATCAGGATGTACTTCTGCCATTACACCGTCAGCTCCAACTGCTAATGCAGCTTTAGCACATGGTAGCATGATGTCTTTACGACCAGTACTATGCGTAACGTCTACCATAACTGGTAGATGTGTACCTTGCTTTAAAATTGGAACTGCTGAAATATCTAATGTGTTTCTTGTAGCTTTTTCATATGTTCTAATACCACGTTCACATAAGATAATATTATTGTTACCTTGTGAATGAATATATTCTGCAGCGTAAATGAATTCTTCGATAGTTGCAGAAAGACCACGTTTTAATAAGATAGGTTTGTTTGTTTTACCTGCTTCTTTTAATAACTCAAAGTTTTGCATGTTTCTTGCACCAATTTGGAATACATCTAAGTATTCATCAGCCATTTCAAAGTGTGCAGGATTTACAATTTCACTTACGATATTTAAACCGTATTTATCTTTAGTATTTTTAAGAATTTTTAATCCTTCTTCACCTAAACCTTGGAAGTCATAAGGAGAAGTACGTGGTTTAAATGCGCCACCTCTAATGAATTTTTCGCCTCTATCAGCTAATTCTTTCGCAACAGTATCAACTTGTTCTTGTGATTCTACAGAACATGGCCCGAATACGAATGATTTTTTATTATTGCCAATAATTGCACCATTGTCGAATTGTACAATAGTATCTTCTGGTTTTAATTTACGAGAAACATATAAATGTTTTTCATTTTCAGATTTTTGTAAGTCAGTAGAAGCTTTAAAGATCTCTTTAAATAATTGCTTAATAGTATTGTCGTTATATGGTCCTTGGTTATTATCAATTAAATGATTTAACATTTCTTTTTCACGTTGTGGATCATATACTTGAGTACCTTGTTTACGTTTTTCTTCACCAATTTTTTTAGCTAAAGTACCACGCTCTTGTAATAAAGCTAAAATTTCATCATTAATACCTTCAATTCTTTTTCTTAAATTCTCTAATTCATTTGACATCCTTTTCACCTCATGTAAACAATTTAACTCACATACTTTAAAGCGATAAAATATATAAGTAATTAGATGTTAGTATAACAATTAAAATGATCTGATTCAACCCCAATATCTCAAAAATATTAAAGTTTATTACTAATCAGACTAATAAAGTATATTTTAATTTATAATGGTGTTCATTACAATATAAAAAACTACCGAAAAGTTATGTTATAACTTTTCGGTAGTACAAATAATATGCGTTATACATCACTTATTTATTATTTTTTATCGAAAGTTTTTTTCTCTACAACTGTTTTTGGACCTTTTAAGTCTTCATTTTCTACTTCAGATTTAATCGCACCTTTTTGTGCTTTTAATTCTTCATCGCCTACATCGTCAGCTGTTACAACGCCTTTGTTAGCTTTCTTTTCAGCTTGTTTAGATTTTACTTCTTCTGCTTTTTTCTTAGTTTCTGTTTTCTTTTCTGAAGCTTTTGTTTTAACTTCTTCTTTTTTATCTGTAGCTTTAGCTTTTACTTCTTCCGCTTTTTGACTAGCTTCTTCTTTTTTATCAGCAGCTTTAGCTTTCACTTCTTCTGCTTTTTCGCTCGCTTGTGCTTTTTTATCTTCAACTTTAGTTTTGACTTCTTCTTTCTTTTCTTCAGCTTGTGTTTTGATTTCTTCAGCTTTAGATTGAGCTTGAACTTTTAAGTCGTCAGTTTTAGTTTTAACGTCATCGATAATTTTGTTTGATTTCTCACTTAAATCATCTTGTAGTTCTTTCCCTGATTTAGGTGCTAGTAATAAACCAACAATTCCACCTACTACTGTACCTAATACTACACCAAATACAAAATCTCTACCGTTTGTATTTTTTTCATATTCAGCTTCATATGTTTCTAGACCATGTGTATATAAATCTCTATTGTATTTGTTTTCCATTTTATTTTCCCCCTAATTTTATTAAAGAAATCAGGCTGTGACATTTTTTATATGCCTCAGCCTGAAAAGATTGTTATTTACTTCCATGCACTTTATTTTTTCAAGCCTGCACCAATTTTATCTTCATCTAAGTTGTCACCTGATGTTGTTTTTTCATTGTAGTCTTTCGGCACTTGTGCTTCAAAATCTTTAGAAGCATTTACATTATTTTTGTACGATACATTACTTCTACGATCTCTTCTTAATTGCCATTTATCTGCAACTTCCATTGCAACATTTGACCATTGAATAACTTGAGAAATCTTATCTTCATTTTGTGAGATATTGTGTGTAATAGAGTTTGTAACTCTATCTACTGAATTATTAAGTGTTTGTACAGAATCTCCTACACCTTTAACTGCATCTACTACTGAGTTTAAGCGTAATGATTTATCTTGAATATCTTCAGTTAAACGATTTGCTTTATGAAGTAAATCTGTAGATTCACGAGTGATACCTTGTATTTGGCCTTGAATGCCATCTAAAGTTTCATTAATTCCTTTAACTGTTTTTAATAATTGCATTAAAAATAGTGCTAAGACAACACAAATAATTAAAAATGCAACCGCAGCAATTATGCCTGCTATTGGTAAAATCCAATCCATACTGAACGCCTCCTAATAATTATAAAACTATTCTTTATTCGATTTACTAATATTTAATACCCTCACTATTAAAGTATAAACATATTATATTAAATGTGATAGTGAAGTAACATAGGCTTTTTGAACTTTTTGAATATCTCCAGCACCCATAAATAGTATAACACCATTATCATGCTTTTGTAGCTGAGAAACAGATTCTTCACTAATTAAATCCGCATTAGGAATTAATGCTTTTAAATCATGTATTGTCAGCTCACCTTGTTGTTCTCGAATAGAACCAAAGATGTCACATAAGTATACTTTATCAGCAAGGTTTAAACTTTCAGCAAATTCGTTTAAGAAAGTTTCTGTTCTTGAAAATGTATGTGGCTGAAATACTGCAACTACTTCATTTTCAGGATATTTTTTTCTAGCTGATTCAATTGTAGCATTTATTTCTCTCGGATGGTGAGCATAGTCATCGATTAAGATTTGATTATCGTAAAAACTTTCACTAAATCTTCTTTTTACACCACCAAAAGTTAATAATGCTTCTTTAATATTTTCAATATCAAGTTTTTCTAAATGGCAAATTGCAATAACAGCTAATGCATTTAGAACGTGGTGATCACCATACATAGGTGTTGTAAATGTACCTATGAGTTCGTTTTTAGATTTGAAGTATACATCAAATGTTGTACCTTTAGAAGACGTTTGAATATTTTCAGCATAGACATCATTGTCGTGTTCGAAACCATAAAAGTAAATTGGAACATCCGCTTTAATTTTTCTAAGTTCAGCGTCATGTCCCCAAGCAACGATTGCTTTTTTTACATTACTAGCCATCTCTTGGAATGCATTTGTTACGTCTTGTAAATCTTTAAAATAGTCTGGATGATCAAAATCAATATTTGTCATAATCGCATAATCTGGATAATAACTTAAAAAGTGTCTTCTATATTCACAAGCTTCAAAAGCAAAGTATGAGCTATCAGGTAATCCCATACCTGTTCCATCACCTATTAAGAATGATGTCTTTTGATCACCATTCATGACATGTGATAATAATCCAGTTGTCGATGTTTTACCGTGTGCACCTGTAACAGCGACTGATGTATATTGAGACATAAATTCACCTAGGAATATATGATATCTTTTTACTTCAAGTCCCATGTCGTAAGCTTTTGCTATTTCAGGGTGTGTATCTGGAAAGGCATTACCTGCTATAACAGTCATGCCTTCTTGAATATTTTCTACATCAAAAGGTAATATTTTAATGCCTTTATTTTTTAATGCTATTTCAGTAAATACTGTATTCTCTATATCAGAACCTTGTACTTTATGTCCCATGTCGTGCATGATTTGTGCAAGTGAACTCATACCTGCACCTTTTATGCCGACAAAATGAAATAATGTCATTTCATGTCACTCCTTCTATTTCTTAAATGTTAGTTTCTCTTTCTTCTATCATATCTTTAGTAATAAGTACATCTCTTGGTTTAGAGCCATTAGGTCCTGATATATAACCTCTCTCTTCAAGATTATCAATCATTCTCGCTGCTCTATTATATCCAATTTGGAAATGTCTTTGTATAAGTGAAGTTGAAATATGACCTTCGTTTAACATAAATTCACAAACTTCATCAAATAGTGCATCAGCAGGTTGTTCATTTACCTTTTTCAACAATGTTTCTTCTTTGAATAGATAATTAGGTTTCATTTGACTACTAACATTTTCTACTGTTTCATCAATTTCATCATCTGATACAAATGCACCTTGAACTCTTATCGGTTTATTCATACCGTTACCAAGATATAACATATCACCATTACCAAGTAATTTCTCTGCTCCACCAACATCAAGAATTGTTCTAGAGTCAATAGAAGACGATACCATGAATGATATTCTTGTTGGTACGTTTGCTTTAATTAAACCTGTAATCACATTGACGGATGGTCGTTGTGTCGCAAGAATCATATGTATACCACATGCTCTAGCTTTTTGTGCAATTCTAGCAATAGATTGTTCAACTTCTTGAGGTGACATCATCATTAAATCAGCTAACTCATCTATAACTATAATGATTTTTGCCATTCTTTGCTCGTAATTTGCTTTCTTATTAAATGCAGTAATATTTCTGACATGTAATTCAGCAAAACGCTTATATCTACGTTCCATCTCTTCAACTGCCCATTTTAAACTAGCAGTTGCTGCTTTAACATCCGTAATAACTGGCGCAACTAAATGCGGCAAATTATTATATGGTGCAAGCTCTACCATTTTCGGATCAATCAGTAATAGTTTCAGCTCATCTGGATGATTTTTATAAAGTAAACTTGTTAAGATAGCATTAATACATACTGACTTACCAGAACCTGTTGCACCAGCAATGAGCGCATGAGGTGTCTTAGCAATATCCATTAATAGCGGTTCGTTATTAATTTTAAAGCCCATTGCTACAGTCAGTTTACTTTCTGCTTGTTGAAAAGGTTTAGACGTGATCATTTGGCCTAATGGAATCTTTTTAGGACTTTGATTAGGCACTTCGATACCTACTAAACTTGTACCTGGAATAGGCGCTTCAATACGAATATCTTTAGCAGCTAATGCCATCTTAATGTCATCTTGCAACGCAGTAATTCTAGATACTTTAACACCTTTTTCAACAGATAATTCAAACCTTGTAACAGTTGGCCCTTGTATCATATTGACAACATGTGCAGGCACATTAAAATGATAAAAAGCTTCATCTAGTTCTTTTTTCTTTTCCTCTAACCATTCACTATTATCTTCTTCCTCAACTAGATCATCTAATATAGATACTGGTGGAAGTACATAAGATGGTCCTTTACGTTTAACAGCTTGGTTAGACTCATTTTGTTCAGTGTTGTTTTCATTTTCTGTTTCTTGAATGTTAGATGTTTGCGTCTTGTTGATATTTGATGAATTCTTAAATGCTTGATGTTTGCGTTTATCTGAAGGTGTCATCATCACGTTAAATGGTGAAGACTTTCTAACAGACTTAGGTTTCAAGATAGGTTCGTGAGAAGTTGTTTCTTTAGGTTCTTCAGGTTCTTGAATCGTGTCTTCAGTTTCTATTGGATTATTATTTGATTCTTCTTCTGCAATAACATTATCCGCTTCTTGTTTTTCTGTATCACTTTCCACTTCAAAATGATCAGACTCGAATAAGTTTTCATTATTATCTTCTTCATTTTCATCAAATGTTAATACTTCTTCAGCATGATCGATTTTTTCTATTTCTTCATCTTCAGAATCTTCTACTTCTTCAAAATGTATATCATCCTCGACAAATTGATCAGATTGTGTAATCGATGCATGATCATCTTCTTCAAGAGAATCATGCGTCTCTATTATTTCTGATGGTTCGATAACTTCTTCATTTGAAACTTCATTATCTTCTTCAAAATGTTGTATTGCTTCAGCTTCAGTAATATTTTCGGCTCCACTAATGTCTTCTACTACATTGCTCGATTCTACTTCTTCAACCTCTGAAGATTCCTCTTCAATTGAATCATGAGTTGAATTGTCTTCTTCATGTTCAGTCTCAACTTCTTCAATGATATCATCAACATTGTCTTGTTTAATGTCATCTTCTGTATCATCAAAATCTAAGTCTATCTCTTTAAATTCATATGTAGTTAAATCATTGACGTCTGGCTGTAACGCATTAGAATTAACCGTCTCTTCTTGAGAGTCGCTTGATTCTTCTTGGGGTATGTCATTTTGTAATTCATCTTGCAATTCATCTTCCACGTCTTGATAATCTTTTGGATCTTTTTTAATATATGAAGCTTGTTGTTTTAAGTAATAGTCTTGGTTTTTAATTTGTGACTTTGTTTCTTCTGAATCAAGACTGTTAAGTTCTTGTTCTCTTTTTTCTCTTAAAGCTTTTTCAAATTGTTTTTTCTTTTGAAGTTTCTTCTCGCGTTCTTTTCTAATTTCAGAAACAATTTGTGAAGCATAAATATTTTCAATGTTAATCGTATTATCCGTCTTTGAATAAGTAGGGACTTCTTGTACGATTTCACTACTTGGTTTACGTTTATTTTCTTTTTCAGTATCATTATCTGATTTAGTTGAATAATCTTTCAAACCACTATTAGGAACTTCTTTTTGTTTTCTCATACCGAATATTGCTGAAGGCACTTCAGAAGCTTTAAATTTTGGTTGATGTAATGCATTCAATCTTTCTTCAAATTGATAGTCATCATTATAACGTTTACTGTTGTCGTAGCGTTGAGAAGATTGTTTACTTTTCGTATCGTAATGATGTGTTACATCCTGATCATAACTTCTTGACTTCTTAGCAGGTTCATATGCATCCACATTACGATTTCTTCTACGTCTTCTTCTATTTGTTGGAAAAGAAGCTGAGCTTTCATCATAAAATCTACTATCATGATATTTCTCTTCTCGTTGACTTGTTTCATTATCATGTTGATGGTGCTCTTCATTAGATTGTTCTTCATATTCCATTTGTATTGGAAATCTAAATTTGCCTTTAGGTCTTCTATAAATTTCTTCATTAGTTGAATCGTCATCTGGATGATGATCAAAAGACACTTGATCGCTTTTTTGCTTTTCATTTTTTTGTTCATTTTTCGATTGCCCGAATATATCATCAAACCAACTCATAGGTTCACTACCTTTCGTCTTCAAAGAATGGTGTTCCTACAGTATAACTATCATCTAGTACCATTATACCTTTTTCTTTTGGAGCACCTTCTAAATCAAGTTCTTTCATTGAACAAATCATACCACTAGAAGGAACACCACGTAATTCTGCATCTTTAATAATCATTCCACTAGGCATTACGGCTCCTACTTTAGCAACAACAACTTTTTGTTCTTGATCAATATTTGGAGCACCACATACAATTTGTAATGTTTCATTACCAACATCAACTTTACATACTGATAGTTTATCTGCATCAGGATGTTTTGATTTTTCAGATACGTATCCTACTACAAACTTAGGAGATAAATCAACGACTAATTTATAATTAATATTACTTTTCTCTAGTAAGTCTTGAATACTATTAATGTGTTTCTCTTCAACTTTAATATTGCCATTGCCTTCTATTTGAACATATTTAGAAGCATTGAATATATTAAATCCAACAATTTTATCTTCACTTTTAATAATTGTTAAATCATTTTGATAATCATATTCTAATTCTTCAAATAAAGGTTCTAAAGTAACCATTAATACATCGCCAACACCATTTTTATTATAAAATAAATTCATTTCTCCTACTCCTTACAATCTTTTTTGATTATTTTTCATTTTTTTAAATATTTCTCTATTTTTTTCTAATCGCTCAATAACTTCTTGGTTTCTCTTACGAGAGTGATTTTTACCTAAAATAAATATTGGTTCCAAAGGTTTATCAGGTGTATAAGAGAATGATAATGATGTTATTGGCACTAAGCCATTTTGGAAGAATTGCATCGTCATTTGCGCTACAATATCATACCCAATTTCATTTTTAATATCACAAATCACCAGTACATCTTGGTGAGGTGTAGCTAATAACATTTCCCCTTCAATATTTTGATAAACATCTTTTAGGAATGTCTGATTGAGAATACGTGAAGCATCATATCCGTCATTCGTATTAATGAAATAGAATGTATTGCCTTGAACTTCATCAGACTTGTAAGTTGTTTTTCTCTTTTTAATATTGAATAACGCTTGCTCTTTAATTTGTTCTTTCGTTAAATTAAGTTCACTGAGCATAGACTCATCTATTAGTCTATAAGTATTACCTAAATCAAGCGCATAATATATATTTGTTTCAGCTGTATGTTCATCAATGACAAAAGGTGTAGCTTCTTTCGTTTCTTTATGAAAACTAGTAGACCTTATGACAGGCAAGATTTCAATTTTATTAATTTCTTTATTGGATTCATCTTGCATTGCATTTATTGTTTCAGTGACGTAATAAACAATTTCGTCAATTGTTTTATTACCGTTATTTTTATATTTAGCAATAATCGGAGCTAATTTAACTGAAAGCCCTTTTTGATTATCAGTACGTTCAATTCTTAAACTTTCATTTTCCCTATCAAACTTAAAATTTGCATCTAAAGTTTTCAATCGGTCTTTTAATAAATCTCTCATTTGAAAGACATTCATACTTAACACTCCTATTTTTATACCTCTATATAGTTTACAACAAATCGCAGTTATGTAACAGTGATAAACATATTTAAATGAAGTTAAATAAAATAAAAAAGCAGGTAATTCGAAAATAAAAGAAACTTTTTTCGACCTGCTTTTTTTATATAATTTTAATTATTTAATCCATCAATAAATGCGCTAATTTGTGGAATTGTTTTTCTTTCTTTACCAACGTATCTACCAAGTTCTTGACCGTTGTTATAAGCAATAAAACTTGGAATACCCATAACATCAACTTCTTGACATAAATCAATAAATTCATCACGATCAACTGATACGAATTGATATTGATTGTATTTCTCTTCAAGTCCAGGTAAATCAGGATCTATAAAATGACAATCCGGACACCAAGATGCTGTGAACATAAATATTGTGGGTTCGTTAATCAATGATTTGTATTCTTCGATTGACGTTAATTGTTTCATTTCTTTGCACTTCCTATCATTAATGTTTGTTGACCATCTTTAATTATATGATACTTCTTCAACAAATGATAAACAAATAAACTGATTACTGCAGGTAATAAGAAATGGAAGAAAGCAATTTGTAAGTATACTTCTGTCGTACTACCCATTGTTTTAATCGTCATAATTTGCCCTACAAGTCCACTTGAACCCATTCCAGCACCAGCAGCATTATTTTCCATTGGCCAAAAGACTGTCATAATTGGTGCTACAACAATACTTGCTACGACTGGTGGTATTAATATAAAGGGTCGCTTTAAATAATTTGGAATTTGAAGTTTACTTGTACCAATACCATGTGCAATAACGCCTGAAATACCATTATCCTTATAGCTTGTTACTGCAAATCCGATCATATGACAACATCCACCTATCGTAGCTGCTGCTGCCGCTGTTCCACTTAAGCCGAGCATTAACGCTAAAGCCGCACTTGAGATTGGACTACTTAGTGTAAGACCAACAATAAGACTAACGAATATCCCCATTAATAAAGGTTGTTGATCAGTACTTAATTGTATCCAATTTCCTAATGCTTTCATAAATGCATCGATAAAAGGCGCTATAAACTTTGCAATAGCTGCACCTATAAATAACGTTAAAATCGGTGATAAAATAATATCTATTTTAGTTTTGCCTGAATATAATCTTCCGAGTTCACTCGCAAATACTGAAGATAAATAACTTCCTACAGCGCCACCTTGTTCATATCCATACATGCCTGTTACTGCAGTTGTAAATATAATGAGTGGTGATGCGCCTAAACCATAACTAACTGCTACCCCTACCCCAGCACCTGTTAAAGTTTGAGCTAACTTGCCTATTTCTATCATAATTGATGTATCAAAATATGTATTTAATGATTGGCCTAAAGTTTCAATAATAAGTCCAACAATTAATGTACTAAACAAACCTAAAGCCATATAACTTAAACCATCTATAATTGTTCGATTAAAAAAAGATTTTACGCGTTCCATTTATTCACACTCCTTAAATGGATTATACAATAAAAAATACACGTGTCATTATTTAAATTAAAATAATAACATGTGTATTTAGAAACTTTATACTTCTATAACATTTAGAAATTTCTTCAATGCGTCTGTCTTCGGTTGAGTAAACATCTCTTCCGGTTTACCTTCTTCACCAATTAAACCATCATGAATAAAAATCATTCTATCAGAAACTTCTCTTGCAAATCTCATTTCATGTGTAACAATGACCATCGTCATACCTTCATTAGCTAAATCTTTAATAACTTTTAATACATCATTCACTAACTCTGGGTCTAATGCTGATGTCGGTTCGTCAAACAACATGACTTTAGGATTCATTGCCAATGCTCTAGCAATCGCCACACGTTGTTGTTGACCACCAGATAAAGCATGAGGTCTTTGATCTTTAACACTTTCTAATCCTACTTTTTCTAAAAGTTGAAGTGCTTCGTCATATGCTTTTTGCTTATTTACTTTTTTAACAGTAATTAAACCTTCCATAACATTTTCAATTGCTGTTTTATGTGGAAACAAGTTGTAATTTTGAAACACCATACCTGATTGTTTACGTACTTTAATTTGTGACTTCTTATTATCTGCTGTGTACGTTTCGCCATTAACAACTACAGTACCTTCAGTCGGAATTTCCAATGCATTCATCATTCTCAATAAAGTTGTCTTACCAGAACCTGATCTTCCAATTAAAGTAATCACTTCACCTTTATCTACTGAAAGATTAATCCCTTTGATGACTTCTTTATCATTAAATGATTTTTTAATATTTTGAAGTTCAATCATGATCGATACCCTCTTTCAATATAAGATTCATAGTAAGATTGAACGATTGATATGATAAAACATACAATCCAATATAATATCGCTACTAGTAAATAAATCGTTAAGAATTCATATGTTGTAGATGCTACTTCTTGCGCTTTTCTAAACATTTCTGCTACTAAAATAAACCCAAGTAAAGACGTATCTTTAATTAAGCTTAAGAATGTATTACCTAATGCAGGTACTGAAACTCTAATTGCTTGAGGTAATATGATTCTTTGTACAGTTTGTTTATAATTCATACCAATCGAGTAGGCAGCTTCAGTTTGACCTTTCGGAATAGACATAATTCCACCCCTTAAAATCTCAGATGCGTATGCACCTACATTAAGAGAAAGGCCAATTATCGCAGCTATGACAGGTGACAAAGTCAATTGATTGTCTGCATTTCCTGTTGCCAATCTACCAATCTCAGGGATTCCGTAAAAGATAATGAATAATTGAACAATCATAGGTGTACCACGAATGATTGAAACATAAAAACGTGCAATCCCTTTTAGGACTTTACTACTTGATATACGCATTAATGCTGTAACTAATGCCAAGATTAAACCAAGCACAAAAGTAACTAAAGTAATAGGAATAGAATATTTAACTAGACCCTCTAACATCGGTAGAAATGCTTGTTTGGCAGCATTTAATGCATGAAGTTGCTCATCATTTAGGCTCTGAAACATTAGCGCCAAACCATTTCTTACTTATTTTTTCTAATTCGCCATTATCTTTTAAAGTTTTTAGTCCTTTATTAAAATCTTTAATCACTTTGTCATCTTCTTTTTTACTAAATGTAAATGCAGATTGACTTTGTTCTGCATCACCTTGAATTGCTTTTATTTTAGCGTTAGGTTTTTGCTTTTTATAATCTAAATACGAAACATTATCATTGAAAGTACCTTCAACACGATTTGATTGTAATAAATCCATCGCTTGGTTGAAGCCGTCTACTTTAGTAATATCTGCACCTTTAGACTTTGCAAGTTTACCATAGTTAGATGTTAAAGTTTGTGCTAATTTTTTACCTTTAACGTCGTCGAATGATTTAATGTCTTTATTATTCTCATTTACTACTAATACACCTTTTGAATAAGTGTATGGATCTGAGAATTTATATTTTGCTTTTCTTTCATCGTTGATACCAACTTGGTTAGCAATCATGTCAAAACGTCCTGAATCTAACCCAGCAAACATTGAATCCCATTGTGTTTCTTTAAATTCAACTTTGTATCCCATTTCTTTAGCAACTGCTTTTGTTACTTCTACATCATATCCAGTTAACTTATCATTTTTGTCATGAAAGCTAAATGGAGAATACGTTCCTTCTGTACCTACTACAATTGTTTTATCATCTTTCTTACTACTTTCTTTCTTGTCGTTGCTGTTTCCACATGCAGCTAACACAACAATTAATGCAATAATTAAAAATATACCCTTTTTCATATATACATCCCTCTATTCTTAGTATCCAAATCGGAATAAACATATTTTAGACCGAATTACAACTACTGTCAATTACTAAAATCTGGACTATTTAAATTTCAAATATTCAATCTTTTCTGAACTTAAATTTAACACGATTTCATTAAGTAATAATTTTGCACTTTCATAATCTCTTGCATCGTAAATAGCTTTACTTGTATGGATATATCTAGCACAAACACCTATTACCGCAGTTGGGATACCTGTTAGAGCTTTATGAATTTCTCCACCATCAGTACCACCTGGTGATTGGAAGTATTGATGATTAATTTCTTTTTCTTCAACCATTTCAATTAAATAATCTCTCATTCTTTCAGATAAAATCATCGTACGATCTAATATTCTAATTAATACACCTTTTCCTAAAGCACCAGATAAGCCGACATGTCCTTTCATATCATTTGCAGGTGAACAATCCACAACTAATGCTAAATCTGGTTTGATTAAATTCACACTTGCTGAAGCACCTCTTAAACCAACTTCTTCCTGAACATTTGCACCTACATATAAATCGACATCAAGCTCTTCATCTTTAATGGCTTCCAATAACTCTAATCCAACTAAACAACCATATCTATTGTCCCATGCTTTAGCGAGTATTCTATTCTCTGTAAGTTGTTCAAAATTCGTACTTGGAACAATTGTATCACCAATTTTAATGCCCATTTCTTTTAATTGATCAATGCTTTCTGCGCCAACATCTAAAAGCATATCTTCAATAGATACACCTGACTCTTTACCAGTTCTAAAATGTTTAGGGATACTGCCAACTACGCCGTTATAGTATTTACCGTCACGAGTTTTTAACTGTAGTGTTTGTGATAACCATACATCTGATGACACACCGCCAAGTGGTGTGAACTTTAACATACCCTCTTTTGTCATTTCAGTAACCATAAAGCCAATTTCATCCATATGAGCTGCTACTAATACTTTAGGAGCATTTTCTTTTTTAGATTTTTTCACACCATAAATACTGCCCATATTATCACCGATAATTTCATCAACAAATGGTGCCATTTTTTCTTTTAAATATTCACGTACTTCATTTTCAAATCCAGGTACAGCATGTAATTCTGTTAATACTTTCATTCTATTAAGTGTTTCTTGTCTAATTTGTGTCATTGTAAATCTCCTTATTGAAATATTTATCTATCATTCAGTCTTTGTGTTAAACTTAACTTAAATAGAAGGAGGCATGGTCATGCAGAACAATAAGTTACGCTTTTTCATTTTATTATTGTCCGTTTTTACTGGTATAGGTATTGTTGCTTCTATCCTATATGCTAAGCAATATAAGCCATATAGTTGTGAAGAAATCCTTAAACAAGTCAAAGCACAATTTAATAATGTTGAAGCCTCTTATATATTACATATCCCAAAGACCTACCAAAAATTCGGCATTGAAACTAAAGTTGTACATGGTGGTATTACCGTTAATAATGATGGTAAACAAGTTCACTATGAATTTATCGCCGATGCCTTTAATGGCCAAGTTATTGATATATTTGAAATTTAATAAGCTTAAAAAGATGAGTCTGAGTGATTAATTTAAACCTCAGACTCTTTTTTTAACTGAAAATTATTCAACTTCACCGTGATCTAGTGCATCGAATGATTTTTTAATAGATTCTAAACCACTTCTTAATTTTTCTTCGCTACAAGCTAAATTCATTCTGAAATGATGACTTTCTCCGAGCTCGTAGGAATGGCCGATCCCTGTTGCAAGTTTCCCTACAGATTGCAATGCTTTTTGAACATCACTTTCTATGTAACCACTTTTAGAAAAGTCTACCCAAGCTAAATATGTCGATTCAGGTTTGATAAACGATAACTGATCAGACATTTCACTTTTAATAAATTCATCTAAGATAGTCATATTTTTTTCAATATGATTATTTAATTGATCTACCCATTCACTTGCTTCATTATAGGCTACTTTAACTGCTTCAACAGCCAATGTATTTGCAGCTGACAATCCATAATATGTAGCCAATTTACGATTGAATTGTAATGTGAAATAACGATGTTTTGTAATCATATAGCTACTTGCTAAACTTGCTAAATTAAATGTTTTACCTAAACCAGTGACAACAAGAATTGGAGAATCTAAAGTCATTTCATTTGTCATGGAATAGAATCCATTTTCACTTCTCACAAAATCCATATGAATTTCATCAGAAACAATAAAGACACCATATCTTTCACACACATCTTTCATAAATGCACATTCTTCTTTCGTCCAAACTTTACCTGTTGGATTATGAGGGCTACACAGTACTAACACTTTAACATCATCACGTGCTGCCATTTCTTCAAATTGTTTTTTATCTAGCTCATAACCATTATCCGTTGCAACTAATGGAGATTCAACGGCCACTCTTTTATTACCTTCAATTAAATTTAAAAAGGCATTATATGAAGGTGTATGTATTAACACACCTTCACCTTCTTTCGTAAACTCACGTATAACTTCAGTTACAGTAAACAAAATACTCGGAACATAATATATATCATTCTTTTGGATATTTACAGAGAATCTCGTTTTGTACCAATTTTTAATCGCACTTAAGTATGCTTCTTGTTTCCACACTAAATACCCGAAATGTGCTTGATCTAATTTGTTTTTCAAATGGTTGATAATAAAATCAGGTGTCTTAATATCCATATCTGCAATCCAAAATGGTTCTAAGTTCTCATAATCATAAACTTTACGTTGTCCATCATATGCTACTGTTGCTGTTCCCCTTCTATCAATCACTTCATCAAAATTATATTTCAATTAAATCATCCCTTCTCATTTCTTTTTTAATTCCCTTCGTTTGTTCATCAAGTTTGAGCGCAAAATAATTGGCATCATGATAGAACACGAACCAATAATCTTCTTTAATATATCTTTGTAAAAGTCTCTCCTTAGCATTTATGGAATCCATTGGATAATCATCATAGGCTGTAACCCATAAAGGATTAAGATGAGCTAATGTAGGCAAGATATCAGCCATATGCACAGCTTTCATATCATTACTTTCAATTTCAATGACACTATGACCAGCACTATGACCACCAGTATGTATCATTTTAATACCTGGAACGATTTCCATCGAATCCACAAATGTTACGACTTGATGTTCAATACCTTTATAATTTTGTTCCCAATATGTAGCGCTACTTCTTATATTTGGGGCTCTCAATTCATTCCATTCAATTTGTGTTGTATAAATTGTTGCATTTTTAAATACTGATTGACCATCTGTAGTTGTCAGGCCACAAGCATGATCAAAATGCATATGAGACATTAAAACTATATCAATATCATCAATGGTCAAATTAAATTGCTTTAATGAGTTACTTATATCACTTTCATAAGTTGTACCATAGTTTCTTTTTTGTTTGTCCGTTAATTTACCATTACCTATCCCAGCATCAATTATTATATTGTGTTCATCTGTTTGAACGAATATTGGATGTGTTACGAGAGGTATTTGATTAAGTTCATTAGGTGGGTATTTTTTACTCCACAACGCTTTTGGGACCACACCAAACATTGCACCACCATCCATTTGAGTAATACCACCTTGTAATGGATATAATTTAAATTCACCTATATTTAACAAGAAATTCCCCTCCAATCATTTATTATTATTTTATCACTAATTAGAGTAATGAACATCTTTCATGATTACTACAACACATTAGTTAAAAAAGACGTAAAAAAAGAAGTTAGAATCAAAAGCGATTCCAACTTCCTTATTTAAAACTTGCTTCCATACGATAGATTCTAAAGCCTCTACTAGAGAATTTATCTTCATATTCAGTACGGATATTATCTTCAGGCTCATCTTCATGTAAATTCAAATTAATATAATCAAATGACATACCATATTGAGACATACTTTCTAAACTATACTCAAATAACCCTTGATTATCTGTTTTGAAATGTATTTGCCCATCTTTATTCAAAATGTGTTGATAAATTTCTAAAAAGCTAGAAAAAGTTAATCTTCTTTTAGCATGTCTTGTCTTAGGCCATGGATCAGAAAAATTCAAATAAATTCTAGAAACTTCATTCTCAACAAAATACTCTGTTAATAATTTAGCATCTTGATTAATCAATTTAATATTGTTTAATTCCATTTCTTTAACTTTTTCAAGAACACGGACCATAACATTTTTATCTTTTTCAATTGCTACGTAATTGATATTAGGATTCTGTTTAGCAGTCTCAGTAATAAATCTACCCATACCAGTTCCGACTTCAATATGAATGGGTTGATCTTTATCAAACCATTCTGCCATCTTATATTGATGATTAAGATCTACATCTACTATATTGGGATGATCCTTTAAGAAATCGTCAGCCCAAGGTTTATTTCTCATTCTCATTCAAAGTTACTCCTTATATAAATACATTTCTTGTCATCACTTCATTTAAGAAGTGTAACCAATCATTCATATCTTTATAACGTTTTTTCTCTTCATACCACTCTACCATTGCGATAGCTTGAATTAATGTATACCACTTCATACGTTTCTTTAAATCGTGCGTATCATTAATGCCATACATACTTAGCCAATCTGACCAATCTTTCTCATCAACATAAGTATATAATATCATTCCGATATCAATAGCAGGATCAGCAATCATTGCACCTTCCCAATCTACTAAGAAAAGTTCGTCTTGATCAGATAAAAGCCAATTATTGTGATTTACATCTCCATGTATGACTGTATAGAATCTACTGTCTAATGTTGGCATGTTATCTTCTAGATATAACAATGCCTTTCTCACAGTGCGATTAGACAATACATGTCGTGACAATGAGCTGTTAATTTTATTAAATAAAATCTCTGGATGCATAGGTTTCATTTCCATACGTTTAAGCATATTTAATAATTGTTTAGAAGAATGTATTTTTTTCAGAAGTTTGGCAACACGGTTAGAATTCATTTCATCTTGGACTAACTCTCTACCATTTTTCCAATGTTGTGCAGTCACAACTTCTCCTGTTTCGATTCTTTTAGTCCAAACTAATTTTGGTACGATACCTTCAGCAGATAACGCTGTTAAGAAAGGACTTGAATTACGTTTTAGGAAGAGCTTGCGGCCATCTTGTTCTGCCATATATGCTTCACCAGATGCACCACCTGCTGAGTCTAATGTCCATCCTAACTGATAAAAATGTTCCAACCTATCCACCTCACTTTCAATTAAAGAAAAAGAAAAAGACTCAAGAATATTGTTTTTCAAGAGTCATATTTTAATCTTAAAAATTTTTGTTTTATTTTTGTAATTTTAGTGCGCTTGATATAAATTTTATTATCTTTCGGTTAAGATTTCAACCTCATAAATGAAAACTTTGGAGTATTTTGAACCTATTCATATACAATAAGTCTTATAAATTCAGTATCCACTTGAATTACTTAAGATATTAAAATTACACTAAAAAATTTTTATGATTTTGACTCTATATAATTATTAAATGCATTTTGTAATTGCTTCGTAATTTGTCCGACTTTTCCGTCACCTATTTTTTGATCATTTACTTGCACAACTGGCATTACTTCAATAGATGTACTTGAAATAATCACTTCATCAGCATCATTTAAGAAATCTAATGTAAATGATTCTTCAATAAATGGAATATTTAAATCGTCAGCTAATTCTTTTATAACACGTCTAGTAATACCATTAAGAATTAAATTATTTGCAGGATGTGTATAAATTTTGCCACCTTTGATCGCATAAACATTGCTTGAACTACCTTCAGTAACTGTTTCACCTCTATGCATGATCGCTTCAGCTGCATCATTTTGTGTAGCTTTCTCTTTTGCTAACACGTTACCTAATAAGTTCAAACTCTTAATATCACATCTTAACCATCTGATATCTTCAACTGTTATAGTTTTAACGCCATTTTCTAATTCGTCGTATGGTCTGTCATAGCTTTTAGAAAAAGCTGAGAATACAGGTTTTGTACTAGCATCAGGAAACGGGTGATTTCGAGGCGCAACACCACGTGTCACTTGAATATACACGCCACCATTTACAACATTATTCTTTGCTGCTAATTCTTTCGTCACTTCTGTTAAACCTTCAACAGAGTATGCGTCTAAATTAAGTCCAATTTCTTTGGCACTTCTAAATAATCTTTCATAGTGCTCTTTAGATGTGAATACCTTGCCTTCATATATACGTATGTATTCATATATGCCATCACCAAAGTTATAACCTCTATCAGAATAGCTAATCTTACCTTCAGATTCATCAACAAACTCATCATTTATATAAATATAATTCATTCATCATCACCCTTTACACAGACATTGTATATAGCTTCTAAATAAATTGCAGTTGCATTAAATAATTGTTTTTTCGTGATATATTCATTTTTTTGGTGCATTAAATCTTCAGATTCTTTAAACATGGCACCAAATGCCACACCTTTATCTAAGTTTCTAGCATATGTCCCCCCACCGATTGTAAATGGCTCGGACTGATCACCTGTTTGATTGCGATATGCTGATAATAGTTTTTCGATAAATGGATCGTTTTTATCTACATAATGCGGAACTTGGTGTTTATCCATTTCAATTTCGAAGCCTTTTTCTTTCACTTCTTCAGAAAAACGAGACATTGATTGGTCGAAATTAAAGCCTTCGGGATATCTTAAATTAATACCAAATTGACCACCATCTACATCTGTATAACTCATAATACCTGTATTAGTCGTCACTTCCCCCATTTCTTCCGTAGCAAACTTCATACCCATTTTTTCACCTTTTGGAGAATCAACTAAATATTCATTTGCAAATTTCACATATGAGCTCGCGTATTTATCTAAATTTAATTCATTTAAGAATTGAATAAGATATAAGCCAGCATTCACTCCTAATGTAGGATCCATACCATGAGCTGATTTACCGTGAACAACGATGTTTAAGAAACCTTCATCAATTGTCGTTTCGCCTTCAATCTCATGTTCATTTAAAAATGATTCGAATTTCTGAACAACATTCGTCATTTGTTCTTTTATAAGTAATTTAGCTTGAGCAGTATCTGGTACCATATTTAATCTTTCACCTGAGAAGAATGCTTTGAGCTCTACTTCAGGCTCATCATTATCTTCCACATATCCAGATTGAGTGATGTTGAATGTTACAATCCCTTTTTCTCCATGAATTAAAGGGAATTCTGCATCTGGTGCAAAACCTACAGAAGGCATTTCTTCTGTTTCAAAATAACGATCTGTACATTTCCAATCAGATTCTTCGTCAGTACCTACAATAATATGTATTCTTTTTTTCCATTCGACTTTCATATCTTCAAGTATCTTAACGGCATAGTATGCTGCAATTGTTGGTCCTTTGTCATCAAGTGTACCTCTTGCAATGATTGCATCTTCAGTTTCTACAGGTTCAAACGGATTAGAATCCCATCCAGCACCTGCTGGCACAACATCAACATGGCAAAGTATACCTAATAAATCATCACCTTTACCCGCTTCAATTCTACCTGCAATATTATCTATATCAACATGAGAAAATCCATCTCTTTCTCCTAACTTGTACATATAATTTAACGCTTCTTTTGGACCTGGTCCAACTGGCGCATCGTATGTACTTGCTGCATCATTTCTAACACTTTCGATGCTTAATAGCCCCTTTAAATCATTTATAATATCTTGTTCATATTCTTTAATTTTATTTCTCCACATCGAAAATCATCTCTTTCTTAACTTGAATAGTTATCTATATAATACATGATATTTTTGTAAATATGAAATAGAATTACCGATAAATTTTTATTTTTTTATACATAAAGTTATTTCCTTTTACGTACGACTAAAGTCTTATATAAAAATATTTTTTTGAATCTTATTATTTCCCGACAAGATGAAAGTTGTTAACAAAAAAACTAGGACAAATAAGTTGCCCTAGTTTTAGTCAATATTGAACATAAGGAGAAATTATTTCTTCAAATCTTCTTCTGTAACAACTCTTAAATTGTTGTTTGCAGTTCCGCCTTCATCATCAAATTTAGCTTCTCTTTGTTCAGTTGGATCTTCATCTTCTTTTTTTAGACGAGATTTAGCATTTGATGCATAACCTTTTGGATCTTCTTTTGCTTTTTGGAATTCATTTTTCGCTTTTTCTTTAGCTGACTCTTTATAAGAAGTTGGATCTTCTTTATATTTAGAGTACTCGTCTTGTGCTTTACCTTTTAGTTCGTTTGCTTTTTGCTTAGCATTTTCTTTGTAGTTCTCTGGATCTTCTTTATATTTCCCGTATTCATTTTTTAATTTATCTCTATTTTCTTTTTTAGATAAGACAACTGCTGCTGCAGTTCCACCTAATACTACTAACGTTCTAAATAATCCTGCTTTTTTAGCCATTTGTATCCACCTCTATTTAATTAATAGTTATTATAATACCCCGAGAAAATCTTTCTAAACATTTTAAACAGATAAATTTAAAAGTTTAAAATCTTCTTCTAACAAATGCCTATACTCACCAAGTTCTAAACGTTCATCAAGTTCTAAATCAGCTATTTGAACACGTTTTAAATACGTTACTTCACAACCAATCGCATGAAACATTCTCTTAACTTGGTGGAATTTACCTTCATAAATCGTAACATAAGCTATAGACTCTTCTCCATTTTCTACAATTTCTAATTCACTTGGAGAAGATGTAAAGTCACCTAAATCTATTCCTGCTTTAAAAATATCTATTGCATCATCTGAAATGTGAGCAGACACTTCAACATAATACTTTTTAGCAACTTTTTGTTTTGGACTCATAAGTTGATGCGAGAATTTACCATCGTTTGTTAGAAGTAATAAACCTTCTGTATCTTTATCTAAACGACCAACCGGAAATAAATCTAAGTGCATATATTCTGGGACAATATCAATGACTGTTTCATGTTCATCATCTTCTGTCGCTGAAACAAATCCAGCTGGCTTATTCATCATTAAATATACAACTGGTTCATATTCTATCGGGATATCATCAAATGTTATAACATCATCTTCTGGATTAATATGCATTTCAGGTTTCTTAACGATCTCATCATTAACGGAAACAAGATTTTTCTTTAGAAACTTTTTAACTTCTTTTCTTGTTCCGATACCTGAATTTGCTAAAAATTTATCTAATCTCATCATTTACACCCACTTAATTTTGCGTCTAATTTTAGCAGTCAAATCACCTAAAAATTCATCCGCTAGACGTGAACGCATTGTTAAATAACCATATACAATTACACCTACACATCCACCGACAATTAACGTAATCAGCGCACCTAATTTTGATGTTGGATCAATGATTAGTGACACAATAAAGAAACTTAACTCAACGAATAATACCATGATTATAGTATAGAAAGTAATTCTTAACGTATGGTAAATTGTGATATTAAATTTAAAGTCTGCATATTTATATAGGACGACACAATTTAATATAACAGCTACTAGTAATGCGATTGCCGTACCGATGACAGCACCTAATGTATGAAATACCATAATTAGTGGTAAGTTTATAACTGCTTTGATGACTAATGAAGCAATAACGATCCAAACTGTTAAAGCTTGTTTATCAATACCTTGTAACATTGAAGCTGTTACTGATAATAATGCAATTAAAATACTAACTGGTGCATACCAGAATAATATTTCTGTACCCATTGGATTATAACTATAGAACACATTATATAAAGGCTGTGCTAATACCATAATGCCAAGTGATGCTGGAACTGTTAAATATAGCAATACGCCTAATGATTTTCTAATTTGATGATGCATTGCATCAATTCTACCTGAATTATATGTGTTCGTAATAAATGGAACTAAACTCACTGCAAATCCTGCTGCAAGAGATGTTGGAATCATAACAATTTTATTAGTTGTCATGCTCAGCATTGTGAAATAAATATCTTGTAATTCACTACCTACACCTGCCATCGCTAATCCAGTATTATGTGTAAATTGGTCGATTAAGTTTATAATCGGGAAACATAAACTTACAATTACAAATGGTATACTGTATTTAATGATTTCTTTATATATTTTGATATACGAAACATCAATATCACTTGTATCTTGTTCAACTTCTGCTTTTATTAAATGTCTTCTCTTCATCCAAAAATAAAGTAAAGTCAATAATGCAATAATTGCACCGATACCTGCAGCAAATGTTGCAACTTGGTTGGCCATTAACACAGAACCGTCCATTACATTTAATACAATATAACTTCCGCCAAGTATAAATGCGATACGCGCTACTTGTTCAGTTACTTCAGATACAGCTGTTGGACCCATTGAATTAAATCCTTGGAAGATACCTCTCCATGTTGCAAGTAATGGAATAAATAATACAACAAAACTAATTGTTCTAATAACAGTTGTAATATCTTCTATACTCCAACCGCCTTCTATGCCACCTTTATTTGCTAATGTTAATTGAGCAATAGTTGGTGATAAGAAATAAAGTAATAAAAATCCGATAAATCCAGATACTGTCATAACTAAAAAGCTTGACCGGTATAATTTTCTACTTACTTTATAAGCACCTAATGCGTTATATTTAGATACATATTTCGCAGCTGCTAAAGGAACGCCCGCAGTTGCTATTGTTATCATGATTGTGTATGGTTGATAAGCATATGTAAATGGGGCAAGATTTTTTTCATCGCCTATAATAGCGTAAAAAGGTATTAAATAAAGAATACCAATTACTTTTGTTATTAAAATACTTGCAGTAAGCAGGAAGGTTCCCCTTACTAGCGCTTTACTTTCTGACATAATTTCATCCCTATCTAATTTACTTTTAAATTTAATAATAACAGGTTTATTTCTATTCTACTACTTTTTTAAAGACACATTATTCGTTAAAATATTATTACATCGATTTATGGAGGTAACTTATGTATCATACAATAATTATCGGCGCTGGACCTAGTGGTTTAATGGCCGCATATAGTGCAAGTTCAAATGGTAAAAACGTCTTGCTACTCGAAAAGAAAAAAGGCTTAGGACGAAAGCTCCGCATATCTGGTGGCGGTAGATGTAATGTTACGAACCGCTTACCTTATGAAGAAATTATAAAAAACATTCCTGGTAATGGAAAATTCTTATATAGTCCATTTTCAACATTCGACAATGAATCTATTATACAATTTTTTGAATCTAGATCTGTACAATTAAAAGAAGAAGATCACGGTCGAATGTTCCCTGTTTCTAATCGCGCTCAAGATGTTGTTGATGCACTAGTTGATTCCATTAAACAAAATGGTGTAGAAATACGCCAAGAAACTACAGTATCATCTATTGAAAGTGAAAATCAACGAATAACAGGCGTCACACTACAAGATGGTACATTTATTCCTTCAAAGGCTGTTATCATCGCATCAGGTGGTTGCAGTGTGCCACATACTGGTTCGACAGGAGATGGGTATAAATTCGCTGAGAATTTAGGACATTCTATAACAGAACTATTTCCAACAGAAGTACCGATCAAATCAAGTGAACCATTCATTAAAAACAAAACACTACAAGGATTAAGTTTACAAAATGTTGGACTATCCGTACTCAAAAAAAATGGTAAACCTAGAATCACACATCAAATGGACATGTTATTTACACATTTTGGTATTTCAGGACCTGCAGCATTAAGATGTAGTCAATTTGTGTATAAAGAACAAAAATCTCAAAAGAAAACAGACATACAGGTGTCTATAGATGCCTTTCCAGAAATCAAAACACATGACTTAGAACAACAAATTGTAAAAAAACTAAAAGACGAACCAAATAAAGCGATTAAAAATGCACTAAAAGGACTAGTCCAAGAAAGATATTTACATTTTATCGTACAACAGTCAAGTATTGATTTAGATGTGACATACCATCACCTATCCCAACAAGCCATCCGAACATTCGTGGAAAACCTTAAATCATTTACATTCACAGTAAATGGTACACTCCCACTTGATAAAGCTTTTGTAACAGGTGGTGGTGTTAATATTAAAGAAATCGAACCCAATACAATGGCATCCAAAATATGTGCTGGGCTTTACTTCTCAGGTGAAGTACTAGATATCCATGGGTATACAGGTGGCTATAATATTACGAGCGCTCTTGTCACTGGGTATGTAGCAGGCTATAATGCCGCACAATTTAATGATTAAAATTCTATAGAATGTATATAGTTTGGTGTTTGTTATGTGGCCTCCTTATTTACAAAACTACTTGGAATTGTTACTAACTTTAACCTATATTATATTCACACATTATTTAAGGCTGAGACATTTTAAATGTCTCAGCCTTATTTATTTCTTCATTAAACTCTTTTGTTTTCTAAACCATCGTCGCCCCACTCATTCATGCCGCCTTCTACGTTTACTGCATCAATGTCGTGGTCATTTAAATAATCAACTACTCGAGCACTTCTAACGCCACCTGCACAAACAATATAATATGTTTGGTCTTTAGAGAAATGATTTAATTCATTTGGAATTTCTCCCATTGGAATATGCTTAGCGCCAGGGATTACACCTAATGCTACTTCATGATCTTCTCTCACATCAACTATATTAATTGGATTATTAGATGTAATTTTGTTTGCTAATTCTGTTACTGTAATTTCTTTCATAACTAGAACACTCCTAATTGATTAATTTGCTACGATATTAACTAACTTTTGTGGAACTGCAATCACTTTACGGATTGTTTTACCTTCAATCGCTTCTTTGATTTTTTCATTATCCATTGCTACTGCTTCCATTTCATTTTTAGTTAAATCTTTAGAAATTTTGATTTTGTCTTTTAGTTTACCGTTAACTTGGATAACAATTTCTATTTCGTTATCTACTAGTAGTGACTCATCAAATGTTGGCCATTCTTCATAAGATAAAGAATCGTTATGACCAAGTTTTTGCCATAATTCTTCAGAAATGTGTGGCGCAATTGGTGATAACATTTTTACAAAACCTTCAGCATATGCTTTGCTGATTTGATCTTGTTTATAACAATCATTGATGAATACCATCATTTGACTGATTGCAGTATTGAAGTTTAGTGTATCGAAGTCTTCAGTTACTTTTTTAACTGTTTGGTTATAGACTTTATCTAGGTCTGGTGTTTCGTTTTCAACGACCTTATCCGTAATTTTCCCTTCTTCTGTAACAAATAAACGCCATACTCTATCTAAGAAACGACGTGAACCGTCTAGTCCATTTTCACTCCATGCAATTGCAGCATCTAAAGGTCCCATGAACATTTCATATAGACGTAATGTGTCAGCACCATGAGAACGTACAATATCATCAGGGTTAACGACATTACCTTTTGATTTACTCATTTTTTCATTACCTTCACCAAGAATCATACCTTGGTTAAATAATTTTTGGAAAGGCTCTTTAGTTGGAACTACACCGATATCGTATAACACTTTATGCCAGAATCTTGAATATAATAGATGAAGCACTGCATGTTCTACACCACCGATATATAAATCAACTGGTAACCAGTGTTTAAGTTTTTCAGGATCAGCTAATTGTTCATCGTTATGTGGGTCGATATATCTTAAATAATACCAACAGCTACCTGCCCATTGTGGCATCGTATTCGTTTCACGACGCCCTTTCATACCTGTCTTAGGATCTACAACATTAATAAATTCATCAATATTAGCTAAAGGTGATTCTCCTGTACCTGATGGTTTAACTTGATCTGTTTCAGGTAGAATTAGTGGAAGTTCTTCTTCAGGAACTGTTGTCATTGTACCGTCTTCCCAATGTATAACTGGAATTGGTTCACCCCAATAACGTTGTCTACTAAATAACCAATCTCTTAATTTATAGCTTACTTTTTTATGACCGATACCTTTTTCTTCAAGTAATTCAATCGCTTTAGGTACTGCTTCTTCTTTTGTTAAGCCATTTAATGCATCTGAATCAATCATTTTACCATCATCATCATATACAGTGATGATATCTAAATTGAATTTCTCTGCAAACTCAGCATCTCTTTCATCATGTGCTGGAACTGCCATAACAGCACCTGTTCCATAACTAATTAACACATAATCTGCAACCCAAATCGGCATTTTTTTGCCAGTGAATGGGTTTGTCGTAAATGCTCCAGTGAATACACCACTTTTATCTTTTGCTAAATCTGTCCTTTCTAAGTCAGATTTACGAGAAGCTGCTAATTTATATGCTTCAACCGCTTCTTTTTCATCTTCAGTCGTAATTAAATCTACTAAAGGATGTTCTGGTGATAGTACAGCAAAAGTTGCACCGTAAATCGTATCTGGACGAGTTGTGAATACTTCAAATGATAAATCTGTATTATCAATATTAAATTTTAATTCAGCACCTTCAGATCTACCAATCCAGTTTCTTTGCATATCTTTAATAGATTCTGGCCAATCTAATTCATCTAAATCTTCTAATAGACGATCCGCATATTCAGTGATTTTTAATACCCATTGTCTCATAGGTTTGCGAACAACTGGATGTCCTCCACGTTCTGAAACACCATCAACAATTTCTTCATTAGATAACACTGTACCTAGCGCTGGGCACCAGTTTACAGCTACTTCATCAACATATGCTAATCCTTTATTATATAATTGAATGAAAATCCATTGTGTCCATTTATAGTAATCTGGGTCAGTTGTATTCACTTCTCTATCCCAGTCATATGAGAAACCTAGCTCTTGAATTTGTCTTTTAAAAGTCGCTATATTTTTAGCTGTAAATTCTTTAGGATCATTCCCTGTATCAATAGCATACTGCTCAGCTGGTAAACCAAATGCATCCCATCCCATTGGGTGAAGTACATTATACCCTTGCATTCTTTTATATCTTGAGACGATATCTGTAGCAGTATAACCTTCAGGATGTCCTACATGTAAACCAGCGCCAGATGGATATGGAAACATATCTAAAGCGTAAAATTTCTTTTGTCCAAGATTATCGTTAGCTTTAAATGTTTTGTTAGCTGCCCAAAAATCTTGCCATTTCTTTTCGATTTGTTGATGATTATAATTCATTTGTTCGTTCCTCCTATAAAATAAAAAAAAGCCATCCCAACCATCATAACAGTTGGGACGACTTGAATAAATATGCCGCGGTACCACCCAGAATTCACAATTAAGTGCGCTTCATTTATATGGTTTAAGATTGCTTTTAATAAATAATGAATCGTTCATAAGTTCACTTAATGGATATCATCAGTTCTCAGCACCACTGACTCTCTTAAGATTCGCATTAAAGCTACTTTTCTTATATACAACCTAATATTATGCAATTTCAATATATTTTGCAAGTCTTATTTGTTAATATCATGTATCTTGCTTTGAAATACCTCTATCATAAATGTATAAAAAGTAATAACCTATTAAAATAAGTAATATCATACTGTAAAACATCATTTTCATATCAAACATATCAACTATTACGCCACCTATAACTGGCCCAAATGCTTTTCCTATTGTTGAAGATGCGTTTACAATACCTTGATATGCACCCATTCTGCCTTTAGGTGCTAATTTATTTGCAATTGCAGGTACTGCTGGCCATACAAACATTTCTCCAAATGTTAAAATAACCATCCCTACAACAAACATTGTAAATTGTTCAGCAAAGCTTGTAATCACATAACTTAAAATAAAAATCGTTAGCCCTATAAACATTTGTAATTTCAATTTCTCTTTGAATCTATTGATAAACGGTGCAATTAAAGGTTGTCCTGCTAAAATCAATACACCATTTATTGTCCAAAGGAAACTATATTGTTTCAAGGATATACCAACTGATTGTGTATAAGTCGCAATTGTCGTTTGCCACTGAACATAACCAATCCAACATAAACTAAACATAACACATAGAAGTATAAGTGCAGTAAATTTACTTTTATCTTTAACTTGCATAGCACTCGTGATGCCTTCATCATTTTTCAAATGAATATCTAAATCTATGTTGTAATATTTTAAAGCAATTATGATAAATAAGACATATAGTAGTAAGTTCGCCATAAAAATATAATTAAAGCTAAAGTCCGCTACAAACCCACCTGCTGCAGCTCCAATAGAAACACCTAAGTTTTGAGCAAGATAAATTGCATTAAATGTTGTGCGTCCTCCGTTTGGCCAACTTGCAGCAGCCATTGCATAAATAGCTGGCACAATCACGCCTCCACCGAAACCAAGTATCACAAGCCAAAACGGATACCATGGCCAATCATTTAAAAAGTTTAACCCGATTAAACTTAAAATATTTAAAATAGAGGCAAAAATTATAGAACGAAACCCACCAATTTTGTCGAATAAACTTCCGCCTAATAAATTCCCGATTACACTCCCGAATGCATTAATCATTAAAACGATACCAGCTGTACTTAAACTCTTACCTAATTCTTCATTCATATATATTGTATTAAGTGGCCATAAGAAACTTGATCCTGTAATATTGATCGCCATTCCTATGATGAGCATTTTAACAATTTTCGGCATTCTCAAGGATTTCAACCTCCTCTCAAATTTTGTCAATTTTAATAGTCTAAACCTTTTTCTGCAAAAGTTCAATATTATATGTTAAAATGCTTTAGATAAGTTTGTAGAACAGGATGTGAAATATAATGACAGAACAATTCCGTTATGCATTTGATAACAAAAGATATCATACATGGAATTATCATTTAAGAAATAAATTTGGTGAGAAGATTTTTAAAATAGCATTAGATGGTGGATTTGATTGTCCAAACCGTGACGGCACAGTAGCACATGGGGGTTGTACATTTTGTTCAGCAGCCGGGAGTGGAGACTTTGCAGGTAACCGTGCAGAACCAATCCATGTACAATTTAAAGAAATTAAAGACAAAATGCATGAAAAATGGTCCGAAGGAAAATATATCGCTTATTTTCAAGCTTTTACAAATACGCATGCGCCAGTTGAAGTATTAAGAGAAAAATACGAAGCTGCTTTATCAGAAGAAAATGTAGTTGGACTATCAATTGCAACAAGACCAGACTGCCTACCAGATGATGTTGTAGAATACTTAGCAGAATTAAATGAAAGAACATATTTATGGGTAGAACTTGGATTACAAACCGTTCACCAAGAAACTTCAGATTTAATTAACCGTGCACATGATATGAAATGCTATTACGAAGGTATTGCTAAATTAAGAAAACACAATATCAATATATGTACACATATCATTAATGGTTTACCTGGTGAAGATTACAATATGATGATGGAAACAGCAAAAGAAGTCGCACAAATGGACGTTCAAGGGATTAAAATTCATTTGTTACACCTACTTAAAGGTACACCAATGGTTAAACAATACGAAAAAGGTATGCTTGAATTCATGACTCAAGATAATTATACGCAACTCGTTTGTGACCAATTAGAAATTTTACCAGAAGAAATGATCATTCATCGTATTACAGGTGATGGCCCTATCGATTTAATGGTTGGACCTATGTGGAGTGTAAATAAATGGGAAGTCCTTAATGCTATAGACAATGAACTTAAAGAACGCGGCACAATGCAAGGATCTAAATTCAAGAAAGCAGAACAAGTTCAAAAATGATTGTTCAAGGAATTTTACCATTCGCAAGAGATTTAATAGCAACACATATAACGGATAAAAGTATCGTAGTTGATGCAACATGTGGGAATGGCAACGATACACTTTTCCTTGCTAATCAAGTTCCAAACGGCGAAGTATACGCGTTCGATATACAAGAAGAAGCCATTAATAATACTAAAATCAAAACAGAAGCATATAGTAATATTCATTATTATCAAACAGGTCACGAAAATGCAGCACCTATAATAAAAGAACGTCATGAGCAAATAGACGCATCAATATTTAATTTAGGCTATTTACCAAAAGGCGATAAACATATTACAACGAATGCACCGACAACAATTAAAGCAATTGAAAGTCTATTCGAAATGACAAGTAAAAATGGCATCATCGTATTAGTCGTATATCCAGGACACCCAGAAGGACAGATAGAATCTAACGAAGTCATCAATCATGTTAGTTCAATAGATCAACAATCAGCACACGTGCTCCACTATCAATTTATAAATCAAAAAAACAATCCACCATATATAATAGCAATTGAAAAAAGATAAAAATGAGTGAAATGACAGAACGCAAACCTTGGGAATGGGTTTGCGTTTTTTATGTGATATTGGAGGTTTTTGGATATATCCGGTGGTTAAGGTATGACTTGGATCATCTCTTAGCTTTATTCGGTACTTAAGCCATGACTTGGTCGATCTCTTGGGTTTACTCATCACTTTAGACATGACTTGGTTCATCTCTTGGCTTTACTCTCGACTTAAGCCACGACTTGGTCAATCTCTTGGCTTTACTCTCGACTTAAGCCACGACTTGGTCGATCTCTTGGCTTTACTCTCGACTTAAGCCATGACTTGGTTCATCTCTTGGCTTTATTCAGCACTTAAGCCATGACTTGGTTCATCTCTTGGCTTTATTCAATACTTAAGCCACGACTCGTGTGCTTACTTCACCTTTAACTCACATCTTTCACAATCTCGTGTGTTTATTCCCTCTTTAACTCACATGTTTCTCAATCTAATGACAAAACGCAAACCTACTCAACAGGTTTGCGTTTTAATTAAATATTACAAGTATTAACGATTGACTCAAATTGTTTTTCAAAATGTTCTTTTCTATTTTTGATTTCTTCACAAGCGAAATCGATAATTGCATCTTTCTTGTCTTCGAAGTCTTTATTCACTTCAACAATTACAGTTCTTTCATCATTCTCTGGGCGCACTTTCTTAATCCATCCTTTTTTCACAAGGTTATTGTATAATCTTGTTCGTTTGTATGGCTTAATATCTATATAACCATCCAACTCTTTCAAACTCATCGATCCGTTATTCCATAACATGATTAATGTAAGAAACTCTTCTTTTTCTATATCAAACTTTTCTTCAATTTTATAAAAAATAATATTTATATTTTTTTGGATATCATCTAATAAAATTAAATCACTTACGTTATTTACTTTTTCTGTCATAAACTCGCCTCCAACGCTCTCTATATGGGTTATATACCCGATATAGTATCGTTTAAGCTTGTTTGCATTATATTTTATAAATTATTCAGTTTCATCATCAATAAGTAATCCTACGTAGTGAATGCGATTATTCATAAATGATATGATATATTTCATTACATTTTCGCGTTCTGGTTCATTATGTACTTCATGATTAAGTCCGTGCCAAGCTTTAAAATATAATTCGTTAGTATTGATTGTTTTACCGATTTGACGAATTGATTCTGTATCTACTATTTTATCTTCTGTACCTAGCATAAGTAATGTAGGAATTGGAGATATGTGGTGAATATTTTCCATTGTTGCTTTCATTGTTTCTAAGATAGTCTTGTACCAGTGGTAACTCACTTTATTTAACATTAAAGCATCTTTATTCGTATCATCTATTACTTCTTTGTTTCTTGTTAAGCTTTCTACTTTAATGCCCGTATCAAACTTAGCATCTTTCGCAACTGTACCGAAACTTGAAGCTAAGAAATTACGTCTTGTTGAAATATTTTGTTGAAAAGCAACTAATGGTGAAATCAATAGTACGCCTTCTACTTTTAAATCTACTTTTTCTAATAAATTAAGTAGAATAAGTCCACCTAAACCAACACCTAACGTAAATACTGGTAAGTGATATTCTTCTGCAATAGATATCCATTCAAGTACTTGTTCATGGTATTCTTCAAATTTATCAACATGTCCTCTATGTACACGGGAAGTTTGTCCTTGTCCTTTTAAGTCACCCATAATAACATGGTAACCTTCTCGTCGTAGCTTAGTGATTACGTATGCGTATCTTCCTGTATGTTCTAGCATATTATGTACAATTACTACAATTCCTTTAGCTTCTTTCTCAGTTTCCCATTTCCACATAATATATTACTCCTTTTACCTATATAGCTACTTTTTTGTTAAACTTAGTATAACAAAATTTTTCAAAAGAATGGAGAATCTTGAATGATTAAATCTTTTAAAGGTCAAAAACCACAAATCGATCAAAGCTGTTATATTGCTGAAAATGCAACTTTAATTGGTGATATTACAATCGGTCCTAAAAGCTCAGTATGGTTCAACTCAGTTATTAGAGGTGATGTTGCCCCTACAATTATAGGTGAAGGTGTTAATATCCAAGATTTATGTTGTTTACACCAAAGCCCTAATCAACCACTTATAATAGAAGATTTTGTAACAGTTGGTCATAAAGTGACATTACATTCTAGTATTATTCGCAAGCACGCGTTAATCGGAATGGATTCAACTATTCTTGACGGTGCAGAAATTGGAGAATATGCATTTATCGGTGCTGGATCACTCGTTCCAACAGGAAAGAAAATCCCACCACATACGTTAGCATTTGGTCGTCCTGCAAAAGTCATTAGAGAATTGACAGAAGATGACTATAATGAATTAAAAAGAATCAATGCATCTTATATTGAAAAAGCTGAGATTTATAAAGCAGATCAATAAATAATAAAAAGGATTGAGACGCAATGTCCCAATCCTTTTTTGTTACGCTATTTTAAATTTGCTATGCATAAACGGTAATTTTACAACGATATAAGCGATAATAATTTCATAAAACATTGAGAAGAACTTCTCAAAGAAGAAGACAACATTCTGAACTAATATTGTGCCTATACCTGCCCCACTAAAGTGGTAGTTAACGAGTAAGAAATTATCAATAATATTTAAAGCAATGATTGTAACAAAAACTGTCCATGACTTTTTAGTAATCATCGCCACTAAAATTGCTATAATACCAATCACAATTGGCTCAAAAATAAACAATTGCACGAAACTATCTAAAGGTTTCCCAAACATATAAAATGCCATATCCCTAAACATCCCGATTTCTCCTTTACAGTCATTTCTAATACATTAATTGTATCACGATAAACCAGCTATAATTATTAAGATATTATAAAGATTCATTGCTTTCCTTAACATAAAATTAACATTAATAGCCATTAAATCTTTACATTGAATTAGCAATCAATTCATATTGTCGTGTTACTTTAAAGATGTAACATAAGACGCCTTTAAAGGAGCATGATAAAATGCATTTCTTTAAAAAAATAATTATTTCTTTGTTTATATTCACATTTCTACCACATGCAATTAGCATAGCAGCAGAACCCATTTCACCAAACTATGAGCAAGTCAATCAATCAACCCCCTAAACCATAATAAGCAATATTAAAAAAATTTAAATAATAATGAATTAAAAAAGAAACTGATTTTCCCAATCAGTTTCTTTTTTACTATTACATATGCACTTACTTTTATTTTAGATATTTTATATAGTTTATTTAAAGATTCAGTTACAAGTACTTCTATGACTGTACTATATGCCGTCTTATTGATTATTTGTTTATTTTTAAATCTTGAATTCTACTTATGGCATGTGGTGACGGACATAAAGCACCAAACAAATATGGAGAAAATCCTAAATACGTTTAAGATTTAATTGTTCAAAGGCATTATACAAATCCAATTAAACTACAATAATATACATGTATATAATTTTTAATTTCGGACAAAATATTGTCAATATTATGGAACGCCTTACGGGGGCGTTCTTTTTCGTGTCAGAATTCATAATTAGTATAATTTTACATTATATTAAAAATGTAAACGCTTAACTAAATTTGTATTTCCATGATAAAATAAATTAAATGAATAAATATATTTAAGGAGGACTTGCTATGCCTGTCGTAAAAGATTTTTTTATTGCATTATCTAACAACAAATTCATGAATGAATCAGCTAAGAAAATGGGTCCTGCACTAGGTGCAAACAAGGTCGTAGCGGGCGTTGATATTGATTCAACAATCGATACAGTTGAAAGATTAAATATGAAGGGAATTTCATGTACGTTAGATAATTTAGGGGAATTCGTAACATCACGTCAAGAAGCTTTAGAAGCTCAACAAAATATTGTTGAAATTATGCGAAGAAACTACAATGCTAATATTGATGCGCATGTTTCGATTAAGCTTACACAATTAGGTCTCAATATTGATAGAGAGTTTGCTTATCAAAATACGAGAGAAATTTTGTTAAAAGCTCATGAATACGGAAATACATTTGTGAACATAGATGCTGAAAAATATGAAGATTTAGTTGGTATTACGGAAATAGTTGATAAACTTAAGGGTGAATTCAAAAATGTAGGGACTGTTATTCAAGCATACTTATTTGATGCTATGAATATTATGGATAAATACGATGATGTGCGATTACGATTAGTTAAAGGTGCATATAAGGAAGCACCTCATATTGCTTATCAAACTAAAGAAGAAATTGACAAAAATTATATAGCATTGATTGAAAAAAGATTATTAACTGCTAAAGCATTCACTTCAATTGCAACACACGATCATAATGTTATTAATCATGTTAAACAATTTGTTAAAGATCATAACATCTCAAGAGATTCATTTGAATTCCAAATGTTATATGGTTTTAGAACAGATTATGCATATCAAATCGCTAATGAAGGCTATAATTTCTGTATGTACGTACCATTTGGGGAAGATTGGTTCGGTTACTTCATGAGAAGATTAGCAGAAAGACCACAAAATATTAATTTAATGTTATTAGATATCTTTAGTGAAAAGAATAAAGGAAAAATCGCTATCGGAGCTAGTGTAATAGCTGGCTTAACCTTATTAAGTATAGGCGGAATCGCTAAAGCGAAGAAAAAATAATACATAAGAAGCCAGAACGCTTGTCCTGGCTTCTTTGTTTTTATATTTGTGTTTCAATATTTTTAAGTAAGTTTGCCATTTCAATTGCAGCTAAGGCAGCATCTCCACCTTTATTACCTGCTTTTGTTCCTGCTCTTTCAATCGCTTGTTCAATTGTTTCTGTTGTTACGATTCCAAATATTACAGGTACATCTGTTTCATCATTTACTTTAGAAATACCTTTAGCAACTTCATTACATACATAATCATAATGTGTAGTCGCCCCTCTAATTACACAGCCTAATGTTACGACCGCATCGTATTTCCCTGACTTCGCTAATTTTTTAGCTACTAAAGGAATTTCATACGCGCCTGGTACATATGCTACATGAACATTTTCTTCATCCACGTTATGTCTAATTAAAGTATCTTTAGCACCATCTAATAAACGACCTGTTATAAAATCGTTAAATCTACTCACGACGATTGCTACTTTTAATTGTGATCCATCCATTTTACCTTCAAATTTCATTTTAAAAACTCCATTCTATTTTATATTAAATGACCCATTTCATGCTTTTTAGTATTGATATATGATGCATTTGTTTCATTCGGTTCAATGACAACTGGAACTCTATTAGAAACACGTATACCTAAATCTTGTAATTGATTAAATTTATCTGGATTATTACTGATGAGTTGAATTTCTTCTATATTAAAGTATTTCAAAATTTGACTCGCTTCAGTATAATCTCTTAAATCCGCTTCAAAGCCTAAAGCTTCATTTGCTGTAATCGTATCATAACCTTGTTCAATAAGTTCATATGCTTTAAGTTTATTGATCAGTCCTATTCCTCTACCTTCTTGAGGTAAGTATAAAATCATGCCACCATGTTCTTGAATGTATTTCATTGAATATTCAAGCTGTTCTCCACAATCGCATCTAGCACTATGGAAAATATCACCTGTCACACATTCAGAATGAATACGTACATTCATACCTTCTTTAATTTCTCCTGAACTAATGACAATATATTCTTTATCATCTAATTGCGATGTAAAGCCATACATATCAAATTCACCATATGAAGTTGGCAACTTAACTTTAGATTCAAGATGAATAATTTGATCATGACGTTTTCTATACTTTACAAGTTTATCAATTGTTATCATTAATAAACCATGTTTACGTTTAAATTGATATAAATCATCTCTACGAGCCATCGTGCCATCATCATTCATAATTTCACAAATAGCACCAGCTGGTTTCGCTCCAGAAAGTTTCGCTAAATCTACACAAGCTTCTGTATGACCTATTCTTTCAAGAACACCATTGTCTTTAGCTATTAATGGAAATACATGACCTGGTTGAACGAATGCTGTTGGTGACGTTTCATTAATTAATGCTTTAATCGTATCCGCTCTTTCAAAAGCACTTATACCTGTCGTACTTGATGCATGATCAATACTTACAGTAAATGCAGTCTTATATTTATCACCCGTTTCAGTCATCAATTTCAAACCAAATTGTTGGGCAATTTCGCTGCTTATCGGTGCACAGATTAAACCTCTCGCATGTGTAGCCATAAAATTAATCGTTTCAGCTGTTAAATACTCAGAAATTGCGACGAGGTCACCTTCATTTTCTCTATCTTCATCATCTACTACAATAATCGGTTTACCACTTTTAAGTTCTTGTATGGCATCTTCTACGTTATCAAACATGTTATAGCCTCCTAAAATCCTAGATTAAGTAATTTCTCTTCGGATAAATTTGAATGATTTTGTCCTGTTGCTTTCTGCACATATTTAAATAACAAATCCGTTTCAACATGTACGCTGTCACCTTGTTTCTTATTAACAAAGATTGTTCGATCTCTCGTTTCAGGGATTAAATGAATTTCAAATTTTTGAGGATATAATTTAAAAATTGTCAAACTAACACCATCAACTGTGATAGATCCTTTATCAATCATTTGATTTAATAAATGCGCTTCTGTAGATATTTCAATAATCCATTCATCTTGTCTCCTTGAAATATGTTTAATAATGCCTTGACCATCTACATGCCCACTTACAAAATGACCACCAAATCTTCCATTTGCTAACATCGCTCTTTCAAGATTTACTTTGTCATTCATTTTCAAATGTTCTAAATAAGTTACTGAGATTGTTCCAGTAATCACTTCCACTTTAAAAGTAGAACTTGCTTTCTCAGTAACGGTCAGACAAACACCATTAACAGCAACGGAATCACCTAAAGATAAATCATCCATTATTTCAGTGGCTTCAATTGTTAATGTTTTAACGCCTTGGTTTGTGCTTGTATTCTTGATTACACCAACTGTTTCAATGAGTCCTGTGAACATCTTGTCACTTCTTTCTTAATGTTATTTTAAGATCTCCACCAATGATTTCTGTTGATATAATTTGAAATAATTTACTATTGGATAAAGGAACGACATCTTGCGTTTGATAATATTGATATTTTCCTTGACCACCAATCATCTTCGGGGCTTGATAAATAATTAATTGGTCTACTAAGTCTTGTTCAATAAACTGACTTACAAGTTTAGGACCTGCTTCAACCATCACTTGAGCATATCCATCTTCATATAAATCTTTTATAATCGTTTTTAAATTTGATAAATCACTGTTCTTAACTTTAATATGCTGGTACTCGTACGTGTGAAATGATTCCGAACTCGTTACAACAATAACAGGATTATCTTCATCTTTGAATATTTCATAATCACCACCAAAGTGTGATTGCTCTGTTAAAACAATTCTAGTTGGATTACTTAAATTGGAATTACGAGTAGTTAATAATGGATTATCTTCACGAACTGTCATCCCACCTGTAATAATTGCATCATGTTGTGAGCGCAATTTTAATACATCTTGTTTAACTTCTTTAGATGTAATCCATTTACTTTCTTTGTAATCTGTCGCAACTTTACCATCTAGACTCGTAGAAATTTTCAAAGTAATAAATGGTAAATTCGTTTGTTGTTGATGAAAAAATGCCTCATATAAGTCTTCTGCTCTTTTAGAAGGCTCATGTTTTACATCTATTCCAGCTTCGTACAACATTTCATGACCACTATTTTTAAGAGAACCATCTTTGACTGCATATACAACTGATTGAATACCGTTGTCGATAATCGCTTTAGCACATGGTGGTGTTAAACCATAGTGTGAACAAGGTTCTAAAGAAACATATATTGTTGCACCTTGAGCTTCTTCACCTGCCATTTTTAAAGCTTGTATTTCAGCATGTGCTTCACCTTTTTTTAAATGTGCACCAAAACCTATGATTTTATGATTTTTAACAATAACTGCACCAACAGAAGGATTCGTACCCGTCTGTCCTTGTACACGTTCAGCTAAATCAATTGCAAAATCTAAATATTGATTCATTTCTTTACCTCCTAAAAATAAAAACCACCGAAAATCACTTTTCGGTGGTTGGGAGTAAAAATGTATCACGAAATAAGCCTTTTATGAAAAAAGACTTTAACATTTTAAGTATAACGAAATAAGCGTATAGCATACGCTGTCGTCTATTCTTTCTCCCATCCAGACTATACTGTCGGCTTCAGAATGTTACTGAATCAGCCATAAATGAAAATTCACTTATGGGTCGCGGGCTATTATACCGCCGGTTGGGAATTTCACCCTGCCCCGAAAGAATATATTATTAAATTATATATCAGTAATCACTGATGACATCATTCTATACCATTTCACTAAGAATTACAAATGAAGAAGTTAAATTTATATAGTTTGTATTTGTGTGATGGTTTTAAAATGCTGATAACGACACCAGTATTTGCACTTTGTACCAAAACTGCTTCTAACTACCCAATCATCCGTACATAAAATGAAGCTTGAGACATTAAACACTGTCTCAAGCTTACATTTCAACTTCCTCTATACTATTTCTTTTTAGATTTCGCCTTTTTAACTTTTTTTCTTTCTTCTAATTCAACGTATAAATCATTTACGGCTCTTACGGATTGATCGACTAATAATGAAACGCCATTTACATCAAAATTAACACCACTTGTTAATTGTCCAATCACTTTTAAATTAGGCATTGTACCGAATTTAGGGCTAATAACTTCATTTGAATATGGCATTACTAGAATCCCTCCAAATGGATGTGCAGCTATAATTTGCTTGTTCTCTAATCCTTTAATAAAATGCTCTTCTTCTGTCAATTCTGATAAATGTTTTTTAGGACCAGTCGCATTAATAACATAATGATAACTTGCTTCTTCTTGTTCGCCTTCATATTTAATTCTAAATTTACCGTAATATTTTCGTACATTTTCTAATCCTTCTTTAACGACAATGTCTCCATTTTCAATCCATTCGATTAATTGCTTAGCTGATGATTGAGGCATTGGATTCGCATTACGTTTAAAGTGATGCCCATACTTTTCTAAAAATGTCGTTTTATCATCGATTGTCATGGCATTCCATACTGGAATCATATGATGTTTTACTTCTTCAACAAATGATTGAAAATGCCCTACTTCATCTTCATGTCTTAAATCATATTTCATATTCGCTACATTATCTTTTTTAAATCGATAAAGCATTTTTTTCAAGTTAATATTTTGATATTCACATTCTTTCGCAAAGAGGTTTTCTATTTCTTTTAATGGTGCGATACCTTTATGCGTCTTTTTTAACTTTTCTATTGAATCTTTCGTAATATACTTCAAATTGATTTCATGTTTAATACCTCTAACTGTCGGAAATTGAGCATGTCTTGAAGCTACAGTTATTGGAAGTTGTTTATGATTTTCCATTACAAATCTAATGACATCTATTGAACTAAGTCCTGTTCCAATTATCGCAATATCATCATTTTCTTTAACATCACGTAATGCTTTAATTGTTGGATATGGTGATTCAATATACCCTTTTAATCCAGATAAATTGTACGGATCTTTATAAGGTAAAGTACCAATAGTCAAAAAGACATAGTCATACTTTTGGCATACCGCTTCATCATCTTCTATATAGCAGACATCTATTTTATATTGTCCTCTTTCATCTTTAATTTCTTCGACATAGCAACTATCAACTTTATGCTTATGTACGAATATATTATCGTGTTTATTTAATAAGTCATTTAAAATAGACTTCATATAATGGCCAAATACTAATCTTGGTAAATATTTCGCTTTACCATAGTCAAAATCATCATTTTTCTTATACCATTTCTTAAAATCTTTCGTATCATCTGGACTTAAAGACATTTGATTAGCTGGTAAGTTAATGAGTAATCGATCACTATCATTTTGAAATGGCTTACCCATACCCATATCTTCGACACTATCAAATATATCTACCGTAATTTTTTTGAATTTTTTATGTTTTGCTAATTGGTTTAATGTACTAACACCAGCAGTTCCCATTCCTATTATTGCTACTTTCAAATTGAACCCCTCCAAATCTCTCGATGCATAATATGCAAAAATCATTCAATTTTATAAATCTATTATACATGTGAAAAACATAACATGTCTTTATATATAACATTAGTCTCATTCACACTTTTTTTTATTTATTCCTTTTTTTAAATAACAATAAACATAAATTACACGATTTGGGCGATTTTCATAATTATGCAACTATTGTGTTATAATAATAAACGTCATTATTATAAATTTCAAAAAAAGGAGAAGTATTATGTTATCAATCCAAGACTTAACTAAAGTTTATCGTGGCGGAAAAAAAGCCGTAGACAGCATCAATATGAAAATTGAATCTGGTGAATTTATCGCTTTTATAGGTACGAGTGGTAGCGGGAAGACAACTGCTTTAAGAATGATTAACCGCATGATAGAGCCAACTAGCGGGACAATTACGCTTGACGGGAAAGATTTAAGCAAGATGAATCCAGTTAATTTAAGAAGAAATATAGGTTATGTCATTCAACAAATTGGTTTAATGCCACATATGACGATACGTGAAAATATCGTTTTAGTACCTAAATTACTTAAATGGACTAAAGAAGAAAAAGAGAAAAAAGCTAAAGAACTTATCAAATTAGTAGACTTACCAGAATCATATTTAGATTTATATCCATCTCAATTATCTGGTGGACAACAACAACGTATTGGTGTTGTAAGAGCACTTGCAGCAGACCAAGATATCATTTTAATGGACGAACCATTTGGTGCTTTAGACCCTATTACAAGAGATACATTGCAAGACCTTGTAAAGACACTACAACAAAAACTTGGTAAAACCATTATATTTGTAACGCACGATATGGATGAAGCGATTAAATTGGCAGATAGAATTTGTATTATGTCTCAAGGTGAAATCATTCAATTTGATTCACCAAACAATATTTTAAAAAATCCAGCTAATGATTTTGTACGCGAGTTTATCGGTCAAAACAGACTTATTCAAGATAGACCTAACATACGTGTTGTTGATGATGCAATGAAAGATCCAATTGCCATCACTTCTGAGAAGACAATAGACGAAGCTGTTTCAATTATGAGAGAGCGACGCGTAGATACCCTATTTATTACAAATGTAAAAGGTAAACTTGTTGGATATATTGATATTGAAGATTTAAACGAAGGATATCGTAAAAAATCAGACATTATCGATATTATGCATCGAGATATTTATACAGTTAAGACAGGTACGATGCTTCAAGACTCTGTTCGTACAATTTTAAAACGAAATGTGAGATTAATCCCTGTTGTTGATGAACAATATTACATAAAAGGTGTTATAACAAGAGCAAGCTTAGTAGATATTGTTTACGATTCTATATGGGGACAAACCGAGGAAACAGAAGCAACTGAAAAAAGTGATATCAAATAAGGAGTGAAAAATAGTGATTGAATTCTTACAAGTTAACGGAAACGAACTACTTCAGAAGACACTGGAACACTTCTATATTTCATTATTAGCTTTACTTTTAGCAATGATCGTAGCGATACCGCTTGGCATTTTATTAACACGAACTAAAAAGTTAGCCAAAGTTGTATTATCTATTGCAAGTGTTCTACAAACCGTTCCGTCATTAGCAGTATTAGCACTTATGATTCCTTTCTTAGGTGTTGGTAAATTACCTGCCATTTTAGCATTATTTATTTATATCTTATTACCGATTTTAAACAACACATATATCGGCATTAATAATGTTGATAAAAATGTTAAAGCAGCCGGACT
The DNA here is from genome assembly GCF_045897195.1 of Mammaliicoccus sp. RAM2. Taxonomy (NCBI): domain Bacteria; kingdom Bacillati; phylum Bacillota; class Bacilli; order Caryophanales; family Staphylococcaceae; genus Mammaliicoccus; species Mammaliicoccus sp. RAM2. Next base: position 283,237 of record NZ_JBJNWI010000002.1, read on the forward strand.
AAGTATGGGTATGACAAAATTCCAAGAAATGTTCATGATTGAATTACCACTTGCTATATCAGTCATTATGAGTGGCGTTCGTTTATCAAGTGTTTATGCAATCAGTTGGGCAACATTAGCAAGTTTCATTGGTGCTGGTGGTTTAGGTGACTTTATCTTTAATGGTTTGAACTTATACCAACCTGATTTAATTATTGGCGGTGCCATAAGTGTTACATTAATCGCGCTTATTATGGACTTTGTACTTTCTAAAGTTGAACTATGGGTTACACCTAAAGGGTTAAAAGTTTCAAGATAAGGAGGAAATATAAACATGAATAGATATTTTAAACTGTTATTGCCTATCATGGCTTTATCTGTCATTTTATCTGGATGTTCATTACCTTTTCTTGGCGCTTCAGGTGATGAAAACTCAATAAAAATAGGTATGCAAAATACAAGTGAATCACAAATTATGGGACATATTGATAAATTGATGATAGAACATGAAGCTAAAAAAGATAACGTAAAAGAAAATAATATACAGCTTATCAATAATTTAGGATCATCAACTGTTACATTTAATGCTCAAAATAGTGGAGATGTTAACATTTCAAGTGCTAGATATACGGGAACTGATTTAACGGGTGCATTGGGTAAAGACCCTATCACTGATCCTAAAAAAGCTTTAAAAGTAGTAAGAGAATCGTTCAATAAAGATTATGATCAAAAATGGTATGGTTCATATGGTTTCGAAAATACTTATGCCATGATGGTTACGAAAGAAACAGCTAAGAAATACAATCTGAAAAAAGTTTCAGACATGAAAAAAGTAGCAAATAAATTAGAAGCTGGCGTTGACTCATCTTGGATGAAACGTCCTGGAGATGGATACCCAGCATTTAAAGAAAAATATGGTTTCGATTTTAAACGTACTCGTCCAATGCAAATTGGCCTTGTATATGATGCGTTAAACACAGGTAAAATGGACGTTGTTTTAGGTTATACAACAGACGGAAGAATTGCGAGCTATGATTTAGTTGTGCTTGAAGATGACTTGAATTTCTTCCCTCCTTACGATGCAAGTCCATTAGTTACAAAATCTTTAATTAAAGAAAAACCTTACGTTGATCGCGCAATGAATAAATTAAGAGGAAAAATCTCTACAGAACAAATGCAAAAATTAAACTACGAAGCAGATAATAACCTTAAAGAACCTGCTGTAGTAGCTGAGGAATTCCTTAAAAAGCACAATTATTTTGACGATGAAAAGGATGGTGAGAAATAGTGGTTGATAATCATGTATGGTCACAATTAGTCGATTATTACGCAACAAATGGTGGATATATATTTCAACTTTTTCTAACTCATTTACTTATTTCTGTTTATGGTGTGTTATTTGCGGTTATAATAGGTATACCAATAGGCATTTTCATTGCTAGATATTCTAAATTATCTGGCTTTGTCATTTCGCTAGCTAATATTATTCAAACAATCCCAGCACTTGCCCTACTTGCGATATTAATGCTTGTGATGGGACTTGGTTCAAACACTGTTGTAATGACAGTATTCTTATACGCGTTGTTACCGATTATCAAAAATACGTATACGGGTATTAATAACGTAAGTTCTAGTATTAAAGATGCTGGTAAAGGTATGGGTATGACATCCCGTCAAATCTTAACGATGGTTGAACTTCCCCTTTCGTTATCAGTAATGATTGGGGGTATAAGAATCGCATTCGTTATTGCAATTGGTGTTACTGCAATCGGATCATTTATTGGATCTTCTACACTTGGTGATATCATTATTAGAGGTACAAACGCTACTGATGGTACATCACTTATTTTAGCCGGTGCAATCCCTACCGCTTTACTAGCAGTACTAAGTGATTTAATATTAGGCTTTATTGAAAAGAAATTAGACCCAACAAAGAGAAAGCAAAAAGGTCCACAACCTCAAACACTTTCGGAGTGATATTAAATGAAATTTATATTAAAAGTAATTGTATCAACTATTGTTATTTTAATACTTTCACCTAAGAAAAAACTTAAATAATTTACATTAATAACTTATGTAATTATATAATTTTTGCTATTATGAATTGCATAGTGTTAGTATAGTTAAAACAAAGGAGGAAGTAATATGAAATATAGAATACTTGGAAGTTTATTTTTATCATCAACACTTATTTTAGCAGCATGTGGAAATGGATCAGACAGTTCAGATTCTGATACAAAATCAGAAAAGAAAGATGACACTAAAAGTTCTAGTCAAGTCGTAAAAGACTTACAAAGCAATGCTAAAGATGTTAAAAGCTATCACACTGATAACAAAATCGAAGTTTCTGCTAAAGGCGAAGATAGTCAAACTGTAGAAGTTGGCATGGATGTTGATGAAAAAGAAACAGCAAAATTAGATATGGACCAAGCTGGTCAGAAAATGTCAATTTATGTACAAGGCGATAAAATGATTGCTAAAGTAGATGACCAATGGGTAGACTTATCTTCTCAAGTAGAAAATATGAATATCGATAGTTCTCTAGATCAATTAAATTATGAAAAATACGCTAAAACTTTAAATGCTTTTAAAGATGCGAAAGCTAAGAAAGTTGACGATGGATATGAACTTACATATGACATCAAAAACAAAGAAGATTTCACTAAATTAGCAAACGCCTCAGGTAACAAAGATCAACTAGAGCAATTTGAATCACAAGTTGATAAAGTTAAAGGTAACGCTATATTGAAAGTAAATAAAGATAATCAAATTGATTCATACAAATTAAATGCTAAATTAACTAAAGATGACGAAACTGCTGATATGAAGACAAACGTCACTTATAATAAGTTAAACGAAATTGATGAAATTAAGATTCCAGATGAAGCAAAAGACGCTAAAAAGATAGAAGATTTACAAGGCGGATCATCTAGCTCATCAAGCAGTAGTTCATCTAACAGTTCAGATAAAGCATCATAATTAGTAAAGACTCGAGGTAAATGCCTCGAGTCTTTTTTGATTTGGACAGGTGTGTTGTGAACATATTTCGCTAAACTTGTTTATAACGAGTGCCTTATGAACAGTTTTCGCTATACTTGTTCGTAACGGGTGCCTTGTGAACACTTCTCGCCAAACTTGTTCATAACAGGGGTGTTAGTTACAAAAGTCAGCCGAAGTGTTACTACGGACCGTTATAGTTACAAAAGTAAGCTGAACTGTTACTACGGATGGCCTTAATTACAAAACTCGACTGAAGTGTTACTAACACACTCAGTATTTACACTTCTCACCAAATCTGCTTATAACAGTCTTCCATTACGACTACTTCTATACTCATTTCACAAAAAAGACTCGAGACAAGTGTCTCGAGTCTTCTTAATTACTATTTTTCTTCTTGTTTATCTAATTTTTCATCTAATGCTTTGATTGAAAGTGACTTATCTGTATCTTGGTATTTATATACGATATAGTACTTTCCTTCTGTTTTAAGTTCGTTATAGAAATCTGCTATTATACGTGCATTACTTTGTGCCCATTTGATATCTGTTGCGTATTGATGTACGCCAGGTTTCTCTGGGTTCCATCTCATACTATATAATGTATTTTGCTCTGGGTTTGATAAATAATGATCATGTATAAACTTCGCGCCACCTGATATGGCTTTTTGAGGTGTATCCCAGCCTCTTTTTTTAGCATAATTTGCGCCAGTTCCGATAGGATCACTGTCTAAGGCACCGACACCATAAAAGTTATAATACTTTTTACCATCAGATTCTTCTTTAGATTTCGTTACTTTCCCTTTGTCGGTTAACATGACACCATTTGCTAACTCACTTTTGTTATTACCTGTTTCTAATATAGCGTGAGAAATTAAATACACTTCATTAACATGCTCTTTCTTAGCAGCATTTAAAAATTCTGTTGTATAATTTTCTAATACTTCTTGTTTTCTTAACATATGATGAATTCGTTTTTCTTCAATTCCTTGATACTCTGATAAGTTCAAGAATTGATATACTTGTTTTTTATCATTTAAGATTTTTTCTACATCCATCACTTCATAAATTTCGCTTCGTGTTGCATTTTTCCAATTGCCTGACTCTGTTGCTACTTGCATTTTCGTATCATTTTTATATTGTTTATTTACTGCTTTACTTAAAGTTAATGGAACTTCTACATTATCTTCTTGTTTATCTACTTCATAAAATTTTAAATGATCTGAAATCAAATAATAAAACAGGCCAACAATAACTAACAAGACTATTGATAATATGACTAAATTTTTAATGGTTTCTAGCCTGGCATTTTTCATCGTTTCACCTCTAAATTTGTAAACCACCATCAATCATAATTTATTACCTAATTTTTACAATTGTATTAAAGTTTACTCTTTATATTCTATAGGATAAGAGCTTATTATTCAAAAATAAGAATGTTACGTTTTAATTACTATTATATTTCAACAAAAAAAGCAAACATGCTTTGAAAGTATGTTTGCTTATTTATAAGTTGAATAATTCATAAATATAAATGACATTGCCGCTGATCTATTCTTATAGTTATAGTGGCTTAAATTGATTGTACCCTCTTCTTCGCCATTTCTATAATTCATAAATCTGTTTACGTTGTTAATCATTACAAAATCTGCGTTATCTCTTATCGTATTCAAGTCATTATTTCTTGCAAAAAAGTGTTCTAAATTTAGATGTTCGTAATCCATATGATGAGCCTCCTAATCTTTGCCCCAATAAAACATATGTCCATATATATAACCAAATATACACGTTTGAAGCGAAAATGTAAATCATTTCAATCTATGTTTTTATAAGATATTTTCGAGAAAAAGTCTTTATTTTTTCAAAATAATCTCATAAATTATGTTCTATTTTAAAGTTTGTCCATTTTTTTAATATATAACTGATTTTTAAAGTGCTTATTTATTATTTACAATGCGTTTATCCGGAAATAACCGTGTGCATGCTCACCAAAGAGGACAACATGAAACAACACAAATTTGAACATTATTATAAGCAATATAAAAATATGATTCATTATTTACTGCATCGATATCAAATCAAATATGGTTACGAAGATTATTATCAACTGTTATTAATTAAACTATGGACTGAAATTGAGCGATACGATTTTTCAAAGACCACTTCACTAGATAAATATTTATATACGAAATTAAAGTACTACCTCATTGACTGCATCAGAAAGCAAAGTAAAGATTCAAACCGTGTATCACCCACTTCAAATCATGAAATGTTAGACCAAAGCTTTATTGAATCTCATCAATTTGAAACATTTAGTATGTTAGAGATTTTATCTCAAGATGAACTCATGTGGTTAAAGCTAACATTACAAGGATTCTCAACCCAAGAAATTGCGATATATTTAAATAAAAGTGAATCCTCCATTAAGTATTATCGTAAAAATGCGCGACGTAAATTGAAATCACATTTTTTAATTTAATTACAAATATTTCTTCAAAAATTACAATATTTTTCCCAAAATTCAAGTAACATGTTATATAGGAGGTGCAACATATGAATTTGATCAATCCTAATATGACATTACTGAAATACTCTGATGATTCAGCTTATAGATTCCAAATTGAATATTTAAATCAATCAACTGTTTATACCAATCACTCTATCCCCTATCTTATTAATGACGCACTAAAAATTGAAGGGGCAAGTTTAAAATCAAGAGAACATTACGCTAAATATGTCTTAAACATTTCTAAACTTCTTCCCATTCTCATATATGCCTCTGAAGATTTCGTATTATTTCCAACAAGCGCAAAATCTAACTATAATTATATGCTCATTAACAGTAAACACATTGTTCATATCGACGCATACAAACATTACACTAAATTGTTATTAATTAATCAGCAAACTAAAGTCATATATCATGAAAATCATATAATCAGTAGGAAACTCGGTGAATCATTAAGACTCATTCAGTTTCAAAAGCATCATCTTTACAGTCAAAATCCTTCTGTAAATATTAAAAAAGTCGTTACGCACTAATTGCGTAACGGCTTTATTTGTCATTCTATATTAACTTGCTACTTACACCTGATAACAATGCTTGGTATGCACTATTAAAGAATGTCAGTAGTACTTCATCTCTTCTAATAATACTTTCTAAATCTTCTTCATAGATTAAAAAGCTTCCATCTTTACCATTATATTCAGCATATGATGGTTCTACTTGTTTCAAGTTGATTTTATCTTGTTTAAAAGGATTAATCTTTATAATATAATAAGGAGACTCTCTATATTTATCTCCAAAGTAATAACAAAGTGATACAGTATACTCATCATTACCTTCTACATAAAAAATAGATGTTACATCAAATTTATCCCAAAACAAACCTGTTTTGACATCTTTAATATTCCTTGAATGTAAAAATTGATAATGATCATATTGAGCTTGCTGCATTAATCTAAGTGCATGATATGCAGTCTTTGGATTAAAGATTCGTTCTTTGTCATCTTCATCTAGCGTTTTTTCATATGGAATATTATATGGCTTCGTATTGATTGTGATATCAATGCCGTTATCATGCAATGTATCAAATATAAATTGATAATATTCTTGAATCGTACGTCCTGATTTGACGATCATAGTTTCTTCTTTTTCATCTATTTTAACGACTATTAACTGATCAATTAAATCTAAGTTAATTTCAAATGTATGATTGTCCTTTTTTAATTCGCCTGTAGATAACCCAACTTGATTAACTGTTAACATGACGTGCTTATATAACGGTTCAGGTGTATTCACAGCTAAACAACATTTCCCCATAATTTGAACAATATATCTTATTGTTGCACGTGTATCACGCCATTCATCAAAATATAACAAGCTCATCTACAACACCCCCTAGTCAGTAATCTATGAAAATTCTTTAAATCTTCTAGCAATTAGCAAACGCCTTGTAAAGAATGCATTTACCCATTTGATACCTTTATAACCTATATAAAATAGCACAATACCTAAGACAAGATATAAGGCTTGTAATGTTAATGCTTCACCAATTGGTTTTGTAAAATATAAAGTAAATGTCCCCAATATCAACAAAGCAGCTGTTATTAAAATGCCTGCCATTAAGACATTTCCAAATAATAAGCCACCTAACGTAATCACTTTATACAAACTACTTGGTGGTGTTGCTTTATCTATAATTTCTTTTTCAACAAATTCATTCACAAATTTACTTGGTTTACCATATTTATCGATTAAATTTTTATCTGCATGATGGTTTAATTTTTCATGCGCTAAATTTTTTTCTTTTTTATTTATAAACCAAAGCTTTTTATAAACAATAGATTTATATTGTTCGTTATTCATTACACACCTCTAAAATTCATTAATATTTTAATTATAACATTAATCAATCTATACGTTGATTATTTTTCAAAATTGCTATTTTGAAGGAGTGAAAATGATGTTTAATTTTAATATCAACCATATTTCACACGAAAATAAATGGATTTATCATAATGAAGATGCATCAATCATATATGTCACAAATGGCTATATTAATATTTTTTATCATACATCGAATTACATGATGACATTGGATAAAGGATTTTTGTGCATTGTACCATTTGATGAATATAGCTTTATTTATGCAATTAATGGTCAAATATGTATACTTAATATTAATAAATTAATGGTATATACATTAGCTTCAAATATTTATGAATATTTCTTACTCAAAAATTTCTTTCCCATTATTCAATCTTACAAATTTGATAAAGTAAGTAATCACTTAAATATTCTTAACCTACTTGCACCGTATCATAAGGAAAGATTAACGACGAATGTTTCAACGAGTATCATTACGCTATTAGATGATGTTAAACAACCACCCTATTCTGAAATTCCAACTAACGATTCTTATGTAAGATATAACCACCACAATCATTATTGGCAACGTCATTTATTTGAAGCTACTGTTGCACTTATATTCAATACAAATCAATCTATTTCAGACATAGCTATAGAATATGGTTTTTATGACCAAGCTCACTTTACAAAGGTCTTTAAAAATCATCGAAACATGACGCCGCTTCATTTTAGAAAAAGATACAATATATATTCACATTATAAATAGCGATTGATGATTTCTTCAGCCTCTATATTCTTCGCTAAAATATTTAATGAATCAAAATTCAAATCTTCTGTAATTTCATGCGTTATAACGATTACATCCATTCCAGCTTCTATTGCAGCTTGTGCACCATTCGTCGTATCTTCAATTGCTAAACACTTATCTGGTTCTACATTAAGATCATGTGCTGCTTGAATATATAATTCTGGATTGGGTTTAACAAAAGCAACATCTTCACGCCCTTTTATAACATCGACATATTGATCCAATTCTAATCTTTGTATGTTAGGCATAATATGCGCTTTATAACTACTAGTTGCTATACCCATTTTTTTCTGGTTTTCACGACCATAATCTATTAATTCTTTGACCACTGGTTTTATAGGTAAAGATTTCGTACCTTCATAATGATCTTCAAACATCTCTTCTAAAGCCTTTTTCGAACCTAATGCATTTAATATTTTATCATTTAATTCTTCTGATACTGATCCGATAGAAGCTTTATATTCATCTAAACTTATTTTTTCGTTATTCTTTTGATCAATATGTTTATTTAGAGTATTAAATAAATTAATTTCTGTATCTATTATCGTACCATCAAAATCAAATATTATTGCATCGTACATGTTTAAACACTCCATTCTAAAAAATAAGAGACTAGGACTATTCTTAATCCCGGTCTCTTATTTTGATTATAAATCTTCTGATTTAAGTGTCAATTCTAAACGATCGATAATGTTCTCTAATTGAATTAAACTCAGTGATTTTTCCAGTGCAATGCGTTCTCTATTTGTCGCTAAATATTGCACGATTTCATGTAATGGAATAATGGATCCTTTTTGGGACCCGTTCTCTTCAATTATAAATAAACCATCTGACTCATTTAAGTTTAATTCATCTTGTTTAGCATTAGATAAATCATTCTTGAAATATACTGAACCATGCGGAAAATCATGATACTTTCTCTCTTCTAAAGAAATAACAGCATCGTGTATATTCTCTTGATTTAATCCTGTGTAAAATTGATTAATAATTTGTGTACGATTATCGTTATCGTTGAATAATTTTAGGTTTGTTAACATAGTCATTCACCTCATCCCGTTGCTTATATTTTAACATTTTAAACTGAATATTTAGAGTATTTTATTATTACATTTTCAAGTCATTTATTACATAATTTTTTCGGTTTTCACGAAAGGTTCAAAAATTACGTCGTTTCCATATTGTAATTTATTTCAAAAAATAATAACGTTAAATAGAACTTATATATTATTTGAAATAGAGGTTGAGTACATGAACAAAAGTTTTAATCCATTGAGAAGGTTACATTTTTATGCTGCTTTCTTTATTACACCTTTATTATTAACACTCTCACTTACTGGTATTGGTTATTTATTTTTTACAAATGTAGAAAATAACATTTACCATGATGAATTTTTCAATGATAGCGTAACGAAGGGTCATCAATCATTAGATGATGCTATTCAAGAAATTAGAGATGTATATAAAGGATTCGACATTCAAAAAGTCAGTATTATGGACGAGCCATACAATAACAGAGTTACCATCGGGAATGAAGATGGTGATTCACGCTATATTTTCTTGGACGAACATAACCAAAGAGTTGCAAATCAAAACGCTAAATATACATATTCCAACGTATTAAGAGAAACACATAGTTCTTTATTTGTTGGTGGTAGTTTTGTAAATTATTTAGTTGAGCTAGCAGCATGTTGGACAATTTTTATGATTATATCAGGTATTTATTTAACTTTTAAATCAAAAGCATTGAAACCAACTAAAAAGAAATCATCATTCTTATTTAATAGACGATTACACGCGATTATAGGACTTATTATAGCTATTCCAATATTTATAATCGTACTAACAGGCTTACCGTGGTCAGCGCTTATGGGTAAACAAATTAACCAATTTGCCGAAGATCATCCAACGATCGGTTATTCAGCGTTAAAAGCTAACCCACCAGAATCAGAAGATAATGAATTACCATGGGCAACGCGTACTAAGGAGAAACCTTCATCTAAAAAAGATCCACATGCCGCACATCATGGTTCTACCAGTAATGTAATTGGTGCAGATGGACAACAAAGTTTAGAAAATATTATCGCAGATGCTGAAGAAAATGGCATTAAAAAGCCATTCTCTATCGTTTACCCTACTGATGAAAAAGGTGTATTTACCGTTTCTAAAAGTAGTAATACTGGCGTTACAGGATTAGATGTTCCACCTAAAGAGGAAACGACAGCATATTTCGATCAATACTCAGGTAAACTTTTAGATAAAGTAGATTATGATGATTATGGTATTATCGGTAAATGGTTCAGTTTCGGTATACCTTTACATGAAGGTCACCTATTTGGAACTGCAAATAAAATCATTAACCTATTAGTTTGTTTAGCCTTTATTAGCGGCATTACATTTGGTTTCTTATCATGGATGAAACGAAAGAAATCCAACTCATTTAGCGCACCAATAAGAACTAGTAATCAAGTTCCAATTGGACTCATTGTATTCTTAGTTATATTAGGAATCGCAATGCCATTATTCGGATTATCGCTAATTCCAGTCGCTATTATAGAATTCTTCTTATGGAAACGACATAAAAAGTTAAATACAGTGTAAATAAAAAGCATATCACGCTTCTGAAATTAAATTCAGATAACACGTGATATGCTTATTTTTATACAAATATTTAAATGCATTCATATATTCATTAAACTTAGCTATTAGCCTCGTCATAATCGTTACAAACTGCTTCAAGTAAGTGTCTTAAATCATGATCATCCATATCATCAGGCACTCTAACTTTTATAAGATGATTTTTATCAGTAATAACATGAAAATAATGATGGTCATTTTCATATCCTTTTCCTAGTATTTGCATGAATAACATCCCCTTAGATATTTATCAAACACTCATATACTAATAATATCATACTTATTTAATTTATTTTAATATTTTAATTTCATAATAAATTAATTACAAGTTGGGCTCAGGATGAACATAAGAAGAATATGCGCCTGCTTCTTTTAATTGTTGTTCAACTAAATCACAAATATCATGGGCTTCATCTAGGGTTAAATCTTTATCGACAATGATCGTTACATCAAGAAATACACTATTACCATGATAACGCCCTTTTATAGATGGCACGTCTAATACGCCGTCTATATTTTCAATTTCTTCTATATAATTATTTAAATCTTTTTCATGAAAACCATCACTTAAAGTAAATATTGATTCTTTAAAAATAGTAAAACCAGTATAAACAATAATTAAGCCTAGAATAACAGCAAGTATAATATCAATTATAGGTAGACCAAATTGTGTGAATATAAGACCAATACCAGTACCAATACTGACTAACGCATCAGACAGATTATCTTTTGCTGCTGATTTTAATGATGTACTTTTAGTTTTAATCGCTAACTTCCAATTAAATAAATATACTAAAATCATTATAATACCACTTATAAAACTAACCCATATTGTCAGTGTGCTAGGTTCACTATAGTCACCTTGAAGTAATTTAGGAATGTTGCTAGAAATAACTTCTATCCCGACAAACATAATGATAAAAGATACAATCAAAGTTGTAATATTTTCAGTCTTCATATGTCCGTAAGGGTGATTTTTATCAGCAGGTTTGATTGAAATCTTCAAACCTATAAGTACTGCCACAGAAACAAATATATCTGTTAAGTTGTTTAAACTATCCGCCTTTAATGCAGATGAATTATAAGTTGTACCAACTGCAAATTTCAAAATAGAAAGAATAATATAAGTAACCAAACTTATATATGCGCCACGTTGTGCAATTCTCAAATTATTTGCCATTTCCAACACTCCAATTTTTTCACTGAAATATGATTATATAACAAAATTTGAGACAAGTTAATGAATTAGTTATCGTAAAATAATATAAATTAATTCGCATATTTATGTTTTAGGTATACCTATATTTCAAATACATATTCTCTTATAATATATTATTTATATATCTAAAAATTTTCAATATATGTTCTTATGATATTTGTTACTATGGACGCCCTTAGTTACACTTCGCCCGACTTTTCTAACGCCTAAAAATCATTTTTCTTAGCAAACTAAAAACCCAGCAAAGTTAGATAACTTCGCTGGGTTTGATGAACTTCATTCTTATAAAATGCTTAATCCGCTTGCTTTAATATCTTTAGCAAATCCTTGAACTGTATCAACAGATAATTCATTAATATCTCTTCCGATATTTGGTACTTTTGCTACCACATCTTTAGGACAAGTAATGATATCGACGCCGATTTCGTCTGCTTGAATAACATTAAATAATTCACGGCAACTTGCCCATAATAATTTAACGCCCTCTTTACTATGACAAACTTTTTCTGCTTCTTTCATTAATGGTAGTGGATCTACACCTGTATCAGCAATTCTACCTGCGAATACAGAAACGTATGTTTCAACACCTGGTTTAATTGCTTCTACTATTTCTTTAACTTGTTCAATTGTATAAACAGCAGTGACATTAACTTTAACATCATTTTCTGATAATTTTTTAATTAAAGGAATCATTGATTCACCTTGTGTATTTACAACAGGAATTTTGACAAATACGTTTTCACCATATTGTTTTAAAATTTCTGCTTCTTTAGCCATTGTTTCTATATCATCTGCAAATACTTCAAATGAAATCGAAGCATCTGGTATTGCTTTAACCACATCTTCAGCAAATGTTTTATAATCCGTTACACCTGCTTTTTTCATTAAACTTGGATTTGTTGTAAAACCATCAACTTCTTTATTCTGATAGGCTTGTTTCATTTCTTCAATGTCCGCACCATCAGCAAAAACTTGTACTTTAAGATTACTCATGAATTTCATTCCTTTCTACTTGTTGTGCATTTATCGTACCATAATTTGCAATCGCTTACTAAACTATTTGATTAAAACACAATATCCAAGTTATTTTAAATGTATTTTGAAGTGCTTTATGGCATAATAAGAATTAATAATAACCAAATAATATTTTTTAAGTAATATAAATATAATTGCTTAGGTGGTGTATTTTGATGGCTGATAATATAGAAACAATAAAGCATTTCAAACTTTATACGACTGGGTCATTTTTAGGTGACGAAGCAGTCATCAATAATAGCCCTACGAGCCGAGTTGAGCGTTACTATATTTTTTCCTATTATTTAGAAATTAACGATTTCAAAATACTCATTAACACAGGCTTTTCAGAACATGTTAAACCAAGTACTGATTTAAAAACTTTAAAATTATTTCGCAGACAAGACTATAAAGTGTATGAAACTTTACCAAGCCAATTATTAAAAGACCATATACACCCAGATGAAATTGATTATTGTATTATCACAAACTTTTCAAGCCATCATCTCGGTTATTTAAACGCATTTAAAAATGCAACTATCATAACCTCAAGTGAAGCTTATCATGATTTTATTACACAACAAGTTTCCAACAACAACCTTCAATTAAGCTTTCATGTTATGCCAAATAACTTTAAAGAACGCATTGAATTTGTAGAAGATTTTGTACAAACTGAACATCCTATTTTGGGTAAAGGATATAAAGTCTTTAATCAAGATGCATTAGTTAGTTTTGATTTGCCAGGAGCCATGCCAGGTCAATTCGGCTTAATGATGACATTTTCTAATTTAATGATTTTTATGTGTAGCGATGCCGCATGGTGCCGTTCAAATATTCAAAAGAATGACCTTCCTACTAAAAGATTGTTGCGCAAAGCATACAACGGCGAACTTTTCATTGAAACCCATTTAAAGCTTATTGATTTAAAAGAAAATGCGAATACCTCTCTTTTCATCATTCCTAGTCATTGTAAAAAAATGGACGACTTTGAAGAAGTAATGGAATTATTAGATGCAATAAAATAATTTATGTGATAACATAAACGATTATACGGAATTTTTGGAGGGCATCATGGATAAAGCTAAACGCTATTTTTATATATCAATTATACTTATTATTATTAGTTTATTTTTAAGTGCACAAAATCCACTTTTAGAAACGATGTTTGGTTCTTTAGTTTCGCTCGTACTAATAAGTAGTATTTTAAACGGTATTTTATTATTAATTGCTGTCTTTACAACTGATAAGTCAATTAAATATCAAACTGATAAACACACAACGCTTTCAAAATTGAATAAACTTTTACCACTCGTTTTATTCATCGTCATTTTATATCATATTGTCGTTATAATAAGATTTTTCGGAATAATTTAAGGGAAACATAATGTTTCCTTTTTTTAATGAGGAGGTTTATTAAATGGTATATTTAGCAATATTTTTAGGCGGTGCTATAGGTGGAGGGCTAAGATATTTAGTTTCGTTAACGATCACTAATGACGCCTTCCCATTCCCCACATTGACTGTTAACGTAATCGGAGCACTTTTAATGGGTATATTCTCTACATATTTTATTAGCTATTTCAATTTACACCCAAATATTAAAAAATTAATAACAACAGGCTTCTTAGGTGCTTTAACAACCTATTCATCTTTAAGCTTAGAAACAGTCGAGCTACTAGAACATGGACATATATTAGTTGCAGGTACTTATTTACTCGTTAGTTTACTTCTAGGTTTCATATTTATTGCAATAGGTTATAGGAAAGGAACTGACCAAGCATGACGTTATTATATATTATGATAAGTTCAGGTATAGGTGCACTTTGCAGAAATTTAGTGAATGAATTCTTCACTAAACTGTATACAAACCACTTCCCAATCGCTACTTTAACAGTCAACGTAATTGGTAGCCTTATAATTGGATTTGCCGCTCAATATTTAAATGACGATTCTTATTCATATGCAATTATCGCAATAGGCTTTTGCGGTGGATTTACAACATTCTCTACTCACTTTTTAGAAATTTATGAACGATACTTATTAAAATCATATAAAATGATGACTATTTATATAATATCTACAGTCATACTATCAATTGGAGCATGTTATTTAGGATATCACTTATAAAATCACTTACGTAATAGGTACCTTTATATCTAAGACAAAAGAAAAAGGACTGATAAGAATAAATTTTCTTATCAGTCCTTTTGTGTTAATTATTGACCAGTAAAGACTTCTGGGTCTGGTCCGATTCTTTCGTCTTTATTTAAAGCATTTAATCTTGAAAGTTGATCTTCTGATAACTCAAAATCAAATACGTTTAAGTTTTCTTCAATTCTTGATGGTGTTACTGATTTAGGAATAACAACAATATTTTCATCAATATTCCATCTTATAATAACTTGAGCTGGTGTTTTACCTAACTCATTTGCAATTTCTTTTACAACTTCATCTTCCAGTATTTGTCCGTTCATTAAAGGAGACCATGATTGTGCAACAATTTTTTGTGCTTCTAAATACGTTCTTAATTCTTTTTGAGTTAAGTATGGATGACATTCTATTTGATTAATAACTGGTTTAATAGAAGCTTCTTGTAATAATTCTTCTAAATGATGTACATGGAAGTTACTTACACCAATGTTTTTAAGTTTACCTTCATTGTATAAATCTTCCATAGATTTCCATGTTTCAGTAATAAGATCTTTATCTTGACCTGGCCAATGGATTAAATATAAATCTACATAATCTAAACCTAATCTTTTTAAAGATGCTTCATAGGCTGATTGAACATTCTCTCTACCGTAATCTGTCATCCAAAGTTTAGTTGTAATAAATAAATCTTCTCTATTTAATCCTGTTGCTTCTAATCCTTCTTTGATACCTTGTCCGACTTTTTCTTCGTTGTGATAAGTTTGAGCAGTATCTATATGTCTATAACCACTTATAATAGCATGTTTAACCGCTTCTCTACATTCATCATTATTTTCTACTCTGAATGTCCCTAACCCTAAAGCTGGTATAGAATTTCCGTTGTAAAACTCAATTATTTTCTGTGTCATTTTACTGCCTCCTAATTTTAGACGATACTTAAATTAAAATTGAAACAACTTTAGTTTCTAAATATGGTTCAATACCTTCTGAACCACCTTCTCTACCAAATCCACTTTCCTTCATTCCACCGAATGGAATATGAGCTGCACTTGGTCCACCATCGTTCCAACCAATTACACCATAATCTAAGTTCTCATACAACTTTATACCATTACTATAGTTTTCAGTAAAGAAATATGCTGCCAAACCAAATGGTGTATCGTTTGCTTTTATGATAACTTCATCTAAATCTTTATAAGTTTGAATTGGTGCTACTGGTCCGAATGTTTCTTCTACCATGATTTTCATATCGTCTGAAACGTCAGATAGAACAGTTGGTGTAATAAAATAACCACCATCTTTATAGCTATCCCCTCCAGTAATCACACGTGCGCCTTTACTTGTTGCATCTTCAATATGAGATTTAATTTTTTCAAAACCATCTACGTTAATAACAGGACCTATATCTGTTGATTCATCTTGACCATCGCCTACTTTTAATTTACTGACCTCTGTTCTGAGCGCATCTTCAAACGCGTCTTTAATAGATTCTTGTACGTAAATTCTATTTGCACATACACAAGTTTGTCCTGCATTTCTGAATTTAGATGCAATTGTTCCTTGAACTGCTTTATCTATATTTGCATCTTCGTGAACAATTAAAGGTGCATGACCACCTAATTCAAGCGTTACTTTCTTCAATGTCGAACTAGATTGTTCCATTAATTGCTTACCTACAGGCGTTGAACCTGTATAAGTAATTTTTGAAATTAAAGAATGCTTTGTGAAAATTGCACCGACGTCTTTACCTGAACCATTTACATATTGGATAACACTTTGATCAAATCCTGCTTCATGTGCAAGATCAACTAATTTCATTGTTGTAAGAGGTGTATCTTGTGCTGGCTTACATATAAATGTACACCCTGCTGCTAATGCTGGTGCTGCTTTTCTAGTCATCATCGCTGCTGGGAAGTTCCAAGGTGTTATGCTCGCTACAACGCCAACAGGTGCACGTGTAACGATGAGTCGTTTGTTATCAACATGTTCTGGAATAGTTCTACCATATGTACGTTTAGCTTCTTCAGCAAACCATAATATATAATCTGACGCATATTTTACTTCACCTAAAGCTTCTTTTAATGGCTTCCCACTTTCTTTTGTCATAATTAAGGCAATTTCTTCTTTATTTTCGAGAATCAATTCATACCATTTATATAACAATGCACTACGTTCATGAGCTGGTTTCTTTTTGTATGTTTGAAAAGCATCATGTGCCTTTTCAATCTTGCTGTTAATATCTTCTTCCGTATTGTTTTTAATCGTTTCGATTACTTCACCAGTTGCAGGATTTTTAACTTCAAAATTTTCTTTTACCATACTTATAACCACCTTTTTAGTATAAAAATAGCGCTACATAATATGCAGCGCTTAGTTATTACGGGTTAAACTTTTCAATTTCATCCATAATTCTCTCAAGGTCTTCCACACTATATTGGAATCTACCATGAAATACAAATTTATTAAAGAAGTGTTGAAGTTGTTTTTCACCAACTAACACTTTAATGTTAGGGTCTTGTGAATAATTACTGATAGTTGCTTCACTTACTTCATTTGGATGGAAGTAAATAATAGGTGTCGGTGTATATTTAAGTTCTAACTGTCTTTGTAATTCTTCAGTTGTATTATCAACTTCTTTAACTTCATTAGTATATGAATGAAAAGCTGCAGTTTTATTATTTGGTTGTTTTTCAAGTAATAACGTTTGTTCTTTGTTTGGGTTTAAATCCAATGTTTCAAAGACTTGTCCTAATACTGGAAAATCACTAAACTGCTGTTCTGTAATACCGTGATAGATATGACCACTTACTAAATTAGAGTCAATTACATAAATACCCGTTCTTGTTAAGACTAAATGATCTATTTGTCGAACTTTACCTAATGGATCTTTAGGTAAGAAGATGTTAGCCATAATATGCATGTCTTCAGGTCTGATACGACGTTCATTTACAAGTTGGTCTCTTAACTCTAACAAGTGTCTATCAGTTATATATTCCCCTTCATTCTTAGAAAATAACTTTAATGAGTCAATTTCTCTTTCTTTTTGTGAAATTGCTTCTTGATGTGTTTCTTCTTGTTTCGTTAGAACCTTTTTATTTTCAACTCTTTCATGATCTAACTTTTCTTTATGTTCAGATTTAAGCGTCTCATTTTCTTTTTTATGAGCTTCTTGAATCTTATTCAAAGATTTTTGTTTCTGTTTTAATGAAACAAAGAATAATATAATAAATAGTATCGCAATGACGACCGCTGCGATTAATCCATAATGAATCGGTTCTAATTGACTCATAATTTTAGATCGCTCCCTTTCATATGTATTAATTCCATTATAGTAAAAATTACAAATAAATTCAGTATATATCATGAAATATATTGATAATATAACGTAATTTCTTATACTTCATACATTTGAGTAGTTAAACCACACTTTAATAGTAAATATTTTATGAATATACAGCGGATTGCTGTTACAAAACTTGCATGAATTGTAATTATGAGCGTTGTTGTGAACACTTCAGGCCAAACTTGTCCATAACGGGGGCGTTGTGAACACTTTCGCCCAAACTTGTTCATAACGAGGGCGTTGCGAACACTTCTACCCAAACTTGTTGGTAACGGGGCTGTTGTGAACACTTCTGCCTAAACTTGTTCATAACGAGGGCGTTGTGAACACTTTCGCCTACACCTGTTCATAACGAGGGCGTTAATTACAAAAGTCAGCTGAAGTGTTACTATGGGCGTCTATAATTACAAAAGTCGGCTGAAATGTTACTATGGACCGCCTTAATTACAAAACTACTTAGAAGTGTTAATACCGGTATCCTTATTTGCACTTCTAACTAAAACTGCTAATAACACCCCAACTTCCTTCTAAAATAAAATAAAAACTCTGCATAAATCCCGTAAGATTCTATACAGAGCGTAATTGTTTATTTTAATAAGTCTTTTAATAAATCTACTTTATCTAATTGTTCCCATGGTAATCGAACATCTGTTCTACCGAAGTGACCGTATGCTGCTGTCTTTTTGTAGATTGGTTGTCTTAAGTTCAACATTTGAATAATGCCTGCTGGTCTTAAATCAAATACTTCTCTTATTTTTTCTACTAATACAGTTTCTTCTACTTTACCTGTACCAAAAGTATCTATTGAAATGGATACTGGTTGTGCTACTCCAATTGCATATGCTAATTGAACTTCACATTTATCTGCTAATCCACTTGCTACTATATTTTTAGCGACATATCTAGCAGCGTATGCACCTGATCTATCTACTTTAGTAGGATCTTTACCACTGAAACATCCTCCGCCGTGTCTTGCATAACCACCGTATGTATCTACAATGATTTTTCTACCCGTTAATCCAGCATCTCCTTGTGGTCCGCCAATTACAAATCTACCTGTTGGATTGATAAAGAATTTAGTTTCTTCATCTAATAATTCTTTAGGTACGATTGGATAGATAACATGATCTTTAATATCTTGTTGAATTTTTTCTAATTCAATTTTTTCATGATGTTGTGAAGAAATAACGATTGTATCTACTCTTACTGGTTTGTCATTTTCGTCATATTCAACTGTTACTTGTGTCTTACCATCTGGACGTAAATATTCTAAAGTACCGTCTTTACGTACATCTGTTAATTTCTTCGCAAGTTGGTGAGCTAAATATCCTGGTAAAGGCATGTATGTTTCCGTTTCATTTGTAGCAAAACCAAACATAAGACCTTGGTCACCTGCACCAATTGATTCTATTTCTCTATCTGATAAATCATCTCTATCTTCTAGTGCGCAATCTACACCTTGTGCAATATCTGGTGATTGCTCATCAATAGCAGTTAAAATCGCCATCGTTTGGAAATCATAACCATACTTCGCTCTTGTGTATCCTATATCTTTTACTGTTTGTCTAACTACTTTGGGAATATCTACATATGTTGAAGTCGATATTTCCCCTGCAATTAAAGCCATACCAGTTGTTACTGTTGTTTCACAAGCGACTCTTGCTTTAGGATCGCCTTTTAATAATTCATCCAGGATAGCATCGGAAATTTGGTCCGCAATTTTATCTGGATGCCCTTCTGTTACTGATTCTGATGTGAAGAGTCTTCTATTCTTTGACATAAAAAATCTCCTTTAAATAAAGTTGTACGGTCTCTTCCTCAGCGCAAATAAAAAGTGCCCTCTCTCAATAAAGATATAGAGAGAAGGCACACTCGTCCATTCGCTCTTATCGTTCAGACAATATTGGTCTGCAAACGGTTTGGCACCTTTCTTTCATTAGAAAGAGGTTGCTGGGTTTCATTGGGTCCATGTCCCTCCACCACTCAGGATAAGAGAATCCGTCAGAAATGATAATACTAAAGTTTTCATAATATGTCAATGGAACGAAACACATTCAAATTTCCAAAAATTTTTTATAACAAATTTACTCATTAGTATAGACTATATATTTTAATGTGTTATACTAATTCCATGAAAATGCTTACAACACTAATATTAGACATGGGGGTCGTCATTTATGGCAATACAGTCAATTACCGAATCAATCGAACTTTCAAACCTTTTAAAGAAGGACACAACACTACAGCAACTTTCTAGAACTGAATTATATAATCACATTCTAGAAGCAGGAGAAGGCGTATTAACAGAATCTGGCGCAATCAGAATGGAAACTGGTAAATACACAGGTCGCTCTCCTAAAGACAAATTTATCGTTAAAGAGGAAGATACTGAACAAGATATTGATTGGGGTACAATCAACCAACCTATCTCAGAAAGTAACTTTTTAAATTTATATGACCAAGTTATTGACTACTTAAACCAAAAATCACAACTTTATGTCTTTAATGGATATGCAGGTGCAGATGAATCATCACGATTAAATTTACGCGTGATTAACGAAATGCCTTGGCATAATTTATTTGCACAGAACATGTTTATCCGCCCAGAAACTAAAGAAGAAGCACTTAATATCAGCCCTAATTTCACTGTTATTAGTGCACCAGGATTTAAAGCTGATCCAGAAAAAGACGGTACAAATTCTGAGACATTCATTATAACTTCGTTCAAACACCGTGTCATACTAATTGGCGGTACTGAATACGCTGGTGAAATGAAAAAAGGTATATTCTCAGTAATGAACTATTTATTACCTAAAAAAGGCATTATGAGTATGCACTGTTCAGCAAACGTAGGTTATAACAAAGATGTAGCTTTATTCTTTGGTCTATCTGGTACAGGTAAAACAACGTTATCTGCAGATCCTAATAGAAAATTAATCGGAGACGATGAACATGGCTGGAACGAAAATGGTGTCTTCAATATTGAAGGTGGTTGCTACGCTAAAACAGTAAGTCTTAGTCGTGAAAAAGAACCACAAATTTACGATGCTATTCGTTATGGTACAGTTCTAGAAAATGTTACCGTAAATCCTAATGGTTCAGTTGATTATGACGACACTACATTAACTGAAAATACAAGGGCTGCATACCCAATAGATTTTATCGATAATATTATTACACCATCAATAGCTGGTCACCCAAATACAATTATCTTCTTAACTGCAGATGCATTTGGCGTATTACCACCTATTTCTAAATTAGATAAATCTCAAGCTATGTATCATTTCTTAAGTGGTTTCACTTCTAAGTTAGCAGGTACAGAAAGAGGCGTAACAAGCCCTCAACCAGTATTCTCAACATGTTTCGGTTCACCTTTCTTACCATTACATGCGACTGAATACGCTGAATTACTTGGTAAATTAATTGATGAACATAATGTAGATGTTTATCTTGTAAACACTGGTTGGACTGGTGGCGAATACGGAGTAGGTTCAAGAATGGATTTGAAACATACCCGTTCAATGATTCGTCGTGCAATTAGTGGAGAAATTAAGAATTCAGAATTTGTTCAAGATGATATCTTTGGCCTTAATATCCCGAAACATGTACCAGGTGTACCTTCGGAAATATTATATCCACGTAATACATGGGTATCTTCTGACGCATATGACGAAAAAGCAAAATTACTTGCTAAGAACTTCAAAGAAAACTTCAGTAAATTCGGAGAGTCTTCTGAACATATTCAAGAAGAAGGCGGATTTACGTATAATCGCTTATAAAATACTAAAAGAGCTTGGGCCTTATTGGTCCAAGCTTTTTTCACATTTATACATCCATTCTTTGATTTGTAACAATGTTTGCTTTTCTATTTCTGGTCTTAAAACATGCCCTTCTCCATTTAAATAGATCGTTTGATGTTCAACCGCTTCTTGCTTTAAATGTTCTTCTAAATGATATGCCATGTTAATATTTACTTGCTTATCTTTATCACCATGAACGATTAATATAGGTGGACTGTCTTTATGAATAGATTGCAATGCATTTCTACGTGCATAAGCTTCAAATTGTTTTTTAGGATGTCCAACCATTCTTTTTAACATCCCTCTTAGATCTATTCGTTCTTCGTACATCATTAGTAAATCTGACACGCCGCCCCATATAATATAACTCGTTGCTTTCACTTTTTGATACGTAAGTAGGCCTTGAATACCTCCTCTAGAGAATCCAATCATATGAACAGGAACATTTGGATAGTGTGATTTTAATATTTCTATCCCTTCTATAACATCATGAAGGTCATCACCACAAAATTCGTCTCTACCTTCACTACCGTTACTACCTCTGTAATAAGGTGCAAATACAAGTGTATGTTTATCTTTAAATTGCGCCATACGACCTGGTCTCACTCTACCTACTTGTCCTTTGCCACCACGTAAATATACAACTATGCGATTAACACGTTTATTTGGTGTCATCAACATGCCTCTGACTTTCAATTCATCCACTTCATATATCACTTCTTCAGTTAGATGATGATTAAAGAAAACTGGCATTTTTTTCTTACTGTAGAAATCCAAGTTTATACACCCTTTCAACGCACTTTAATATTGCTGTATCTTTTAAAAGAAAGCTCTTTTCTTCTTCAGGTATATCATTGATTTCTTTAGCAATAACGGGTCCATAAGTTTCGAAATATGCTTTATTGCTATCCAATGATTCGACCTCAATAAAATAGACATCTTTATTAAATGGGATTTTATCATGTACAGTATATGAAGCTATAAACGTTATATTTTTAGCGACCGCACCCGTTTCTTCATATAATTCACGCTGAACAGCCTCTTTATTCGTTTCATTTGGTTCAACTTTCCCACCAGGAAATTCGATACCTCTTATCTTATGATGCGTTAACACATATTCATTATTAAAAATCGGAATACCAAGAACATGTTTCGCATTTTGTTGATCTGTTGGACATTTATATACTAAATCAACATCCAATCCATTTGGATCTTTGTAGCGCATGATACACGACCTCTTTCTTCAATTATGATAAACTGTATATACATATTATTAGGAAGGTAGAAGATATTGAAAAAGTTAACCTTAACGACCTTAGTATTAACAATTACTCTTATTCTAGCAAGTTGTAGTCCAGAAGGTCAAAATAAATTTGATGATAGTAGCGATGCTATCGAAGCTTTTCAAAAAAACATTAAAAAAGTAGATTCACATTCGATTAAATCTAGTAACGAAACAACAGTTGATTTTCAAGATAAAAAAACAACGCTTAAACAACTGTCACATGGCCGAACAAACCACCATGATAAACTTGCATTTAATGTCGAACAAAAAAGTAATACAAAACAAATTCCAGTGCATAATAAAAGTGTTTGGATTGATTCAAACGAAATCAAATCCTCCCCTAAATCTAAGTATTTAAATTTTCATGCAAAAAATGCCGAGATCGATTATTATCAAAAAATTGGGCAAGATTGGTTCGATTTAACGACTTTTAATCAAAGTTTACTAAAACCTATTGAAGATGATGTCACTTTAGAAAACAATACTCTTTCATATGAAGGTACAGGAAAAGTTATGGAGTATCTCTATCAACTAGGATTTAGTCAATCACCACTGGCAGATCAAGCGTCATTAAGCAATATTAATGACTTAAAAATTAAAAGTGGTAAGTTTAAACTTACATTCCAAAAAGACAAAACATTACCAAAAACGTTAACCTTTAACATTAAAGCAACTGGAAAAATTAAAAATGAAACGATTAACATCCATATGAAACAGACAACAGCTTTCTATAAATTCAATTCCACTGATGTTAAACCATACCAGAACTTAACGAAAAACAATTATAAATAGGAGCATTGATATGAAAAAAGTATTTATTAAATTAATACGCCTTTATCAACGATATATATCCCCATTGACACCACCTACATGCAGGTTCCAACCTACATGTTCTAACTATGCTGTTGAAGCTATTTCAGAATATGGTGTCATAAAAGGAACTTGGTTAGGTACGAAACGTATCTTAAAATGCCACCCATTTCATCCAGGTGGATACGATCCTGTTCCACCTAAAAAAGATTCATAACATTTATTTAAAGGCATATGCGCTAAAAATTTAGCACATATGCCTTTTATTTTGTTAATTTATCTTTATCAACGATTGGTGGCAAATATTTAATTTGATGACCTTGAGTCTTTGCACTATTAACAACGAAATCTTCTGTAAAGTAATAATCACTTGGTGTTACATCACTCGGATAAGAACTTTGCTGAGCTAAGTATGCAGTATAGTAACTACTGAGTCCAAATTCATACATCCCACCTATGACATATTTAAGTTGATGTTCGCGACAATATTCTATAATTTCAAGCGCTTTATCTATACCTCCAACACGTGAAGGTTTAATCACAACACCATCGATCAGGTTATGCTGATTAAATTGAATAATTTGCTCTAAATTTAGAGCACTTTCATCAATAAATACTGGTAACTTAAGCGCACTAATATGCTCAAAATAGTCCTCATATTTAGAAAATGGCTGCTCAATATATATAAATTGTTCATCTTTAAATGTATTTAATAAAGACACATGTTCATGATTTAACACACCATTTGCATCAATCGCTCTTTGTATTTGTGGATAATGTTCTGTTAAAAAATCTATATCTCGATTAACTTCTTCATGCCATTTTAATTTAATTCTCGTTGGTAATTCACCATTATATTGCTTAAAATAGTATTCAATATTTTGATTAATTGTTGCACCATATGCCACTTCAATCGGCTTTAACTCATGGAATTTCTGAAAGAATATCATAGACATAACGCTACGTGCATTCGGATATTCGATGAGTTCATCTATTAATTCACAACATAATGGATAACTATTAAAATCAACAAATTCATGCTTTTCAAACCATTTTATTAAAGTTTCTTCAACTTTATCTATTGTCTCGAAATGATACCAGTCACTATTAAACGCATTACATTCACCATAATACGTAGACCCATTCATATCTTGCCATTCTACAATTAATGCTTCTCGCTCATTTAATGCTATTAAAGGTGTTCGTATCGGTACTCTGAAAGGTGCTTTGAATCTATAGAAATGCAAACTATTTTTTCTCATTCATGACCCACGCCTTTACTTTATATCTTGAAAGTTTACCAGTTGAAGTTCTTGGAATTTCGTTTATTTTATAAAAGTATTTTGGGTGTTTATACTTTGCTAATTTATTATTGAGTATATTTTTAAATGTATCATCTTGGATAGTCTGTTCCGCTTCATACACTAATGCAGGTACTTGACCCCACTTTTTATCATCAACTGGTACAACAACACAATTTTGAACATCCGGATGAATTAATATAACATGTTCAATTTCAAATGGATAAATATTTTCTCCACCACTAATGATTAAATCTTTTCTTCTATCATAAATATATACATAACCGGAATCATCTATTGATCCAACATCACCTGTTTTAAAATAACCATCTTCAAATGTATCTGAATTCTGACTACCTGTTAAATAGCCATTCATCACATTGCCACCGGATACAGCGACTTCCCCATGTCCTTCTTCATTTTGATTTAAAATTTTGAGTCTTACATTTGAAGGTACTTTCCCTACTGTACTTGGTTCTTCACGTAACATCTCTGGACTTGCTGTAACAAACTGAGAGCATGTTTCAGTCATACCAAACGAATTATATATCGGCAATTGATTGTCTAACGCTTTATTAATCATCGTTTCAGATAACTTTGCGCCGCCTAACAATATTTTTTCTAATTGATATGGTCGTGTTAACTCATCTTGCATCAACCATTGTAGTGTTTGAGGCACTAATGAAATATGTGTGATGTTATCATTTTTAATTAAATATATCACGCGATCAACATCAAATTTCGGTTCTAAAATAAGAGTAAAACCTTCAATTAAACTACGAATTAACACACTTAAACCTGAAATATGGTATATCGGTAATACGGACAACCATCTCGTTGATTCATCATAGCCGAGACTTTCTTTGCAACCTATTGCACTAAAATAATGATTTGAAAAAGTTTGTGGTACAGCTTTTGCAGGACCAGTTGTACCAGAAGTAAACATAATCGTCGCAATATCATCCATATCAAACGTAAAATCATAATCCTCATGTTTAATGTCGTCCAAATATATATCCTCGATATCGATACAATTTTGTTTAATATGTAAAGGTTTATACGTAAAGACAGTTTGAACACCAATACTGTCCAATTGTTGTTCAATTTCGACTGGTGTTAACTTTGTATTAATCATAACCACTTCTACATTTGCTAACCAAGCTGCAATGATAAGTGATGCATGTTTAATATCATTCTTTATATATAGTCCAACTCTTTTCAATTGTAGTTGCTTAATGTAATGTGCTTTGTTTTTAGAATCGTTAAATAGCTCTTTATAAGTTAATTCAACATCACCTTGTTGAATTGCAATTTTATGTGGTGTTCGAGACACCTGTTGTTCAATCCAATGTTTCATCGTTTGGACCTCCTTATACCATTATTCATTATAACGATATTTTTGAATTTAAACATAAAAAATGCTTTAAAACATCAAAAAACCTAGGTGACAAATTCACCTAGGTTTTCAGCATATTAGATTGATTCTTTTTCTCTTCTTTGTGTAACGAATCGTTCAAGTAATAAGAAGACAAGGCCTATAATTGTTAAGAATGGCGCGACTAACGCTAGGTCCTTAACTTCTAATTGACTTACTACCATACCGCCGATGAACGCGCCAAGAGCATTACCGATGTTAAATGCAGATTGATTCATCGTACTAGCAAGCATTGGTGCATCTTGTGAAATGACCATACTTTTAAATTGTAATGATGGACTCATACTAAATCCAATCAAACCAAATACAAAAATACCAACAACCATTAGCAAGCTATAATTTTGAATAAAGTACATCATAAAGATATATATTGGAAAGACGACAAATATCGTATTCAATGCTTTATTTAAATTCCAGTCTGCTAATTTGCCACCAATAATATTACCAAATGTTACACCAACACCGAATATAATAAGCACAAATGAAATCCAACGTTCTTCTATATGCGAAACGTTAATTAATATTTGAGAAATATACGTGAAATAAGCAAATACACTACTGAATCCGAACAGTGTTACACCTAGTGTCAGCCAAAGTTTAACATCTTTTAATACACTCAATTCATTTTTAATTGAAATCGGCTGTGTATCTTTTTGATTAGGTACAAATCGAATAATACCTATTAATGTTAATAATCCTAGAACACTAATAATAATAAATGTCATTTTCCAGCCAAAAATTTGGCCAACAAATGTTCCGAATGGTACACCAATGATGTTGCTCATTGTTAATCCCATAAACATTAAAGCCATTGCACTTGCTCTTTTATGAGGGGGTACCATACTTGCTGCAAGTATTGAACCTATACCAAAGAATGAACCGTGTGCTAAAGCGGCAATAATTCTACTTAACATAAGCGAACCATAATTAGGCGCAATACCACCTATCCCGTTACCTACTATAAAAATAGCCATTAATAAGACGAGTAAATTTTTTCGAGGTAATTTATAAGTCGCTAACACTATAATCGGTCCGCCAATTGCAACACTCAATGCATAACCTGTAATCAATTGACCCGCATCGGATACCGTTACATCGAGATCTCTTGCTATATTAGGTAACAAACCCATGATTACAAATTCAGTCATACCTATCGCAAAAGCACCAAGGCTAAGTATCCAAATCGCTAAAGGATATTTTTTCATGTCTCAACGCTCCTTTAATCTTATTATTTTAATCAGATTTATCCATATTAGTACTTTTGCTAAGCAATTACAAGAGTTTTTTTGAATTTTGTATAGAAAAAAACCTGAGTTAATTTTTTCTCAGGTTTTTAAACGTTTTCATTATTGAGTTTGTATCCAACCTATTCCAATCGTGCCATATCCAGTATGAACAGATGCTACTGGAACTAACGGTTCGATATATACACTTACATCTTTATTTAAAGTTAAAATACGCTCTTTCCACACATGTGCTTCTTGCTCATTCCCAGCATGTAATACACCAATATGTGTAACACCTTTATCAATAATTTCTTTAATATGTGTGATTAAATAAGCTTCTATTTTCTTGTTGCCTCTAGACTTAAGTTCTAAGTCGATTGTACTGTTCTCTAATTTCAATAGTAACTTAATATGAAGCAAACTACTTAATAAATATTTGCTGTTCGAAACCCTTCCACTATTCTTTAATTGTTGTAAGTTTCTTGGCAACAAATATAATTCACTTGTATGTTTAACTTCTTCTAACTTATTAATGATTTCTTCAAATGAATAGTCCTCATCATAAAGTTTTCTACCATACTCGACTAATTCTTTTTGAGGAAAGCTACCTGTTCCACTATCAATTACATGAATTTCCATTGGGAAAGATTGTGCAGTTGATAGCGATGATGCATATGTGCCTGATAAACTACTAGAAGGATGAACTGCAATAACATGTGTATAGCCTTCTTCTTGAATTTGCTCATACGTTTCAATAAAATCTTGAGGTGTAGGTTGAGCCGTTTTTGCACCATTACCATTTTCTTTTAACATATCAAAAAATAACTTTGAACTTTCAAATTCTGAGTCTTTATAAGGTTTGTCATTAATAATTGTAGATAAAGAAACGACAAATAAATCTTTATCATCCATATTTTGATCAATATAAGTTGTTGTATCAATTAACCACGCTAATTTCATTACTTCCTCCATTGTATATACAATAAATGCATTCACTTTATAACTAAGTATTTTTAACCTAACTTAATTAATAACATATAATCAATATTGAAACAATTAAAAACAGAACAGATAAGTTAAAGCAATCATATAATAAATACTATAAATGTAATTCTAGTATAATAAATAACCAAACATATAGAAAACGTAATACTTTCACAACAATGAATAAAAATAAATCTCTAAAAAAATCCATAAAAATTATTATTAAAATATATTATTTACAAGATTTAAAAGTTTATTAAAAAATGATGATAACCTATACGCATTTAACCTTCATATGCTATCATTTTAATATTGATAACTAGATAGGAGTCATAACAATGAGTTTATTAAAAACAGAACTACAAGAGAAAGATTATCCACTTGCGTTAAAAATTTGGGAACGCTCCGTACTCGCAACTCATCACTTTTTAAAAGAGGAAGACAGAATTGCATTAAAAAAAGAAATACCAACATACTTTAAATACGTAGATGCAAACTTATGGCTATACGTTGGAGAAGCTGTTGGATTTTCAGGTATCAATGAAGATAACTTAGAAATGTTATTTATAGATCCTGAACACTTTAGAAAAGGATTTGGAACTGAGATACTTCAACACTTGTTAACAGAAGATCATATCCAAAAAGTTGACGTAAACAAAGATAACGAGCAAGCCTTGAACTTTTATATCAAAAATGGATTCAAACCATATAAAGAATCTTCACATGATGAACAAGGGAGAGATTATCCAATTATACATCTAAAATTATAATTTAAATTGAGGTTTTGCTTATGAACAAACAGACAAATATATTGTTACTTATTTCAGTTATTGCCATTTCACTAGCTGCAATATTGGTAAAGCTATCAAACGCCCCTTCTAGCGTGATAAGCATGAACAGGATGTTTATAGCAGTCATCTTACTAGTACCTTTTGCATATCGATATAAAAAAGAAATCTTTAAATTAAGTATTAAAGATTTTCTATATCTTGTATTAGCCGGTCTATTTTTAGCACTTCATTTCGGATTATGGTTTGGTTCATTAAAATTAACAACCGTTGCTAGTTCAACAGTCATATTATCTTTACAACCCATTATTGCGATTATCGCAAGTTTCTTATTTTATAAAGAAAAAATAATGCTAAAAGTTTTGAGTACAATTTTAATATCATTTATCGGTGTTGTAATCGTAAGTTGGGGCGACTTTAATTTAACTGACTTAACTGTAATGATTGGTAATGTATTGTCCTTATTAAGCGTAATATCTATAGTGTGTTACCTAATGATCGGAAAGAATGCAATGCTCAAACTCACACATTGGTTTTATAGCATCATTGTGTTCTTCTTAGCAGGCGTTTTTTTACTCATTTATAACATCATTACGCATGCTACATTAGTAAACTATTCAATGAAAGAATGGCTCTTATTTATATCATTGGCAATTTTCCCAACAATAGCACACGTCATATTTAATTATCTCTTAAATATAATCAATCCAACAACCATATCAATGAGCATGCTATTAGAACCCGTAGGCGCCTCAATACTAGCAATATTTATCCTTAAAGAATACTTAGGATACGTACAAATACTCGGTATCGGTATCGTACTCTTAGGTGTGTATTTCTTCTTAAAAGCACAGAAAACTGAAGTGACATGAATATTTAAGAATATTTAAAGGCTAGGACTTAAATAAAAAAGTCCTAGCCTTTGTTTTGATTTGATATTAATAAATATATTATTTACTTTTTGTTATAAAATCTAATAATTTAAACATCACATCTTTATTTACTTTAGGTACTTCATAGTCAATTATTTCTTTAGGTGTTTGATTCAATACAGAATCTACTGCATAAGAAAAGTCATTCGTAACAATTTCTTTAACATCAAAAGGTCCAGGTTCAAAATGAAATTGTAAGCCAATAACATTATCTTTTAATAAGAAGCCTTGGTTTGTTAAGTACTCACTTGAAAATAGCAATTCTGCATTTTTAGGAATTTGGAATGTTTCTTCATGCCAATGCAATGCCATTAATTCTTTCGGTAGATCCGGTATAGTATCACTTTCAATGTAAACTTTATCCCAGCCCACTTCTTTTACTGGTGATTTACTCACTGTATAACCTATTGCTTTTGTTATTTGTTGAGCACCATAGCAAGCTCCAAACATTGGTTTGTTATCTTTCAATAACTCTCTTATTAACTCTCTTTCTTTAAAAATCCAATCATCTGTATCATTCGGACTCATTGGACCGCCCAAAATAATTAGTAAATCAGTTTCTTCAGCAGAAGGTAATACACCATTATAAAAATACGGATGATAAATATACAAATCATGTCCTCTTTCTTTAGCCCAATCACCTATTGACCCAACACCTTCATTTGGCGTATGTTGTAAAACATTTATTCTCATAAAATACGCAACTCCTTATATAATTAACAAATTCTAATAACTATATTATAAGCCATTTAAGCAAAATAATGTGAAAATCCTTTATTTCAGAAAAATTAAAGGCTAGGACTTTTTTACATCAGTCCTAGCCTTTGTTTTGCCCATATATCTTAACAAGGTTACAATAAAAATAGTAAATAAAACGTTAAACCAAGTAATGCTATACCAGTGGTATAGTTCAAAACCGTTCTGATCCTTATTCTTGTAATATTTGACAATGTGATCAACTCCAAATCTTATATTTCGTATGATTTTAGCGATTTTATCTGTTATCTATCACATTGAATTATCATACTTTAACAACTCTATTATAATATATTTTCTCTGAAATGGATAAAAAATAAATAATTTCAAAGGAATGATACACATGTCCAAATACACATTAGACAGCACTTTTTTATACATGGCTCTTATGACTTTGCCACTTATTTTTATAATGCCTGTAATGTTTAGTGTTCCACTTGTTTTATTAATTTTTAGTATTAAAAAGAAAGAAGACTAATATACTTTTATAAATACTCGTGTTCACTAGCGTTATAAATAATTAGAAAGGGTGAAATGATATTGAAAGCTAAAAAAATAGATAAAATGTTGTTTCAATCTAAATTCCCTGAAGTTGAGGTCTTACTAGAATCTGAAACATCAACTAAGATTGATAAAGAGTATGTAATAGGTTCAATATTTGTGACAATACAAGAAATTATATTAGTGCAGCATAAAGCAAATTTAACTTTTCAAATCCCGTGGTCAGAGATTGTTTCATTAGATACAATAGAAAACTTTATTTCTAGTAAATTAATTTTAGATTATGGTGAAAATCGAATGTTAATCTTTTCTTTTTCATCGAGTGATCCAGTTCATGCAATTCAAGTATTTTACAAAACTTTAAAGCTAGAAAGAGAGAATAATCATTATAACAATGATGATATAAAAGCACTTCAACATAAAAATGAACAATTGATTAAAGAAAATTTTCAATTAAGAAATGAAATCATTAAATTAAATGAAGAGAATCGCGTGCTTCTTGATAATATGCATAATCAAAAATCTTATATACCACCCTATCGTGCGCCAAGAAGTACTTATAATCGTTCAAATAATTCAGTGGATTTAAGTTATACAAAAGTACGAAAATTAACAGATTCCTTTATTGTTCTAGATTTCGAAACTACAGGTTTAAAATATAACGAAAACGAAATTATACAATGTGGCATTATTGAATACGAAGATGGAAAAATCATAAGTGAATATAATGAATACTTCAAACCAAGTAAACCAATAAGTAAAAGAATAGAAAAAATCACAGGTATTACAAATGAGTTTTTAGAAGATAAACCTAGTTTAGGAAAGAATGAATTAGAGGAATTATATAATATCATTAGAAGAAGAACGATAGTCGCACATAATGCACCATTTGATATGAAGTTCTTACTTTACCAACTCCAGATCAATAATATTGAACACGAGAAATTGAGAGTTATCGACACACTTACTTTTTCAAGAAAACTAATCAGAGAAACACCTAATCACAAACTACAAACTTTAAAAGAACATTTCAATTTAGACGATGGCGAATCACATAACGCAATTAATGATTGTAGAGCAACCGGGAACTTACTATTACTTTTGATGAGTAGACAGTGATCAATAAAGTAGTAATATAAGTATCATTTTGGAGTTAAAATAAAGTCTTATTGAATTCCGATACTTTAAATTTAATTTCTTTAAGTTTCGCCTGATAAGTTATTGATAAGTCGTCAAATTTTTTTGAAGTAACAATATCTTTAGAATAAACAGAATGTAAATTCATTTTATTAGAAACAGTAGATATTGGTAACATCGTTAAATCACATTCAAAGCAATCTTTTTCAGCACCAATGATTAATACTGGCCGTAATTTATTGCCTTTTTTATTTGTTTTTAAATCAAAATATGGAAAACTTGCATATACTATTTTATTAATTAAATCACGAGGAGTATTAACTAAATCCAAGATGAACTTCCTCCTCATTTAAATCTTCAAATTCATCTATGTACATATCATAAACATGATTGTATAGCCCAATGCTTTTAGCATCTTCGATTATATCCTCTGGTGTTATTTCTCTATTCCCTATCTCATTATTGTTCAAATTAATTCTACTTTTTTTCCAACATTTTTCATGATGGGATAGTTCTCTTAGATACCAACCAGAATACATGCCATATTGAGAGATAACATTATTAATGACATATTTTTCAGTATCATTTAATTTATCAGTATCGCTTGGTTCATACATTTCATC
Organism: Mammaliicoccus sp. RAM2; assembly: GCF_045897195.1. Lineage (NCBI taxonomy): Bacteria > Bacillati > Bacillota > Bacilli > Caryophanales > Staphylococcaceae > Mammaliicoccus > Mammaliicoccus sp. RAM2. The sequence goes on from NZ_JBJNWI010000002.1 coordinate 317,331, forward strand.
TAAATAATACCTTAATTTAGGTATAACCGGACCAAATTTCCACCCTTCGATTCTGTCATTAAAAAGAACCTCGCCCGTTAAAGCTAAAGGTTCTCTTTGTGTAAAATATATTAACTTTTGTAATTTCAATTCGTTATTTTCAAACTTAGTACCAGTTTTAAGTTCATATGAGTATATAAGGTAATTAGCAACATCTTTAACATCTGCCATTAAAATCACTCCTATCTCATTTATAATATAATATTTTAGACTATAAGTTAATATCAAAATATACAAATTTAAAAAACGATTAAGAGCTTATCCTAATCCTTATTTCGCGTAAATATTTATCCACTATTTCATTTAAGAAATGCAACCTTTTTTATTAGTTTCCTAATCATTAATCTAGTATCATATAGGTAAACCCATTTAAAGAGGTGAAAAAATGAAAGAAACAGAGTTATTTCAAAGATTATTGGCTATATCAAATTCTGGGATCAATTATTCTAATGATCCTTATGATATAGAACGTTTTAATGATATTTATAACATTACTCAAGAATTTATAAATTCAAACCTAACTAATAATAATATTCACTTTGAAAAAGAAAAAGGATATCCCACACCTAAAGTAGATGTAAGAGCGGTAATACTAGATGACAATGACAATATATTGCTTGTCGAAGACGCAACGAGTAAAACTTGGTCACTTCCAGGTGGATTTGCAGATATCGGAATTTCACCAGTAGAAAACGTTATCAAGGAAGTCAAAGAAGAAACTGGATTAAAGATTTCTGTTAGTAATCTTATTGCAGTTTATGATACAAATAAATCTAATCCAGACAATTCATTAAATCATTATTATAAGCTAATTTATTTCTGTAATAGAGTTAGTGGAGAATTAACAACAAGTGTTGAAACCAGTTCAGTTAAATACTTTGGAATCAATAATTTACCTGAACTATCGACTAAAAGAAATACAACAAAACAAATTAAAGAATGCTTTGAAAATAGAATAAATCATACGATTATTGAATAATTAAGTAATAAAAAAGAGCAAGTGTCAAAAAGTAAGAGAAATTTTCTCTAGACACTTTTTTGACACTTGCTCAAACGGATCAACTTACCAAATGCAAGAAAATCCAGCAATATCAACGTCTTGGATTAGTTGATTATTAAGGTACAAACGGAGAGTGAGGGATTCGAACCCTCGAGACGCTTGTGACGCCTACACACTTTCCAGGCGTGCTCCTTCGGCCAACTCGGACAACTCTCCACAAACAAAAAAATCAGAAGCGATATTTCACCTCTGATTATATGACCCCTACGGGATTCGAACCCGTGTTACCGCCGTGAAAGGGCGGTGTCTTAACCGCTTGACCAAGGGGCCTTATGGCTCCACAGGTAGGACTCGAACCTACGACCGATCGGTTAACAGCCGATAGCTCTACCACTGAGCTACTGTGGAATAATAATGGAGCGGGTGATCGGAATCGAACCGACAACATCAGCTTGGAAGGCTGAGGTTTTACCACTAAACTACACCCGCTTAAGTAAATAATATATATATGGGGCGACTGATGGGAATCGAACCCACGAATGTCGGAACCACAATCCGATGCGTTAACCACTTCGCCACAATCGCCATACTTGTTTAAAAAAGTATGGCTCAGGACGGAATCGAACCGCCGACACAAGGATTTTCAGTCCTTTGCTCTACCGACTGAGCTACTGAGCCAAAATAAAAATGGCGGTCCCGACGGGAATCGAACCCGCGATCTCCTGCGTGACAGGCAGGCATGTTAACCGCTACACCACGGGACCATCATTAAAAAGTATTGCGGGAGGCGGATTTGAACCACCGACCTTCGGGTTATGAGCCCGACGAGCTACCGAACTGCTCCATCCCGCGCTAATAATAAGTAATTTGGCTACCTTATTAATATAACACATTCATTAATATTATGTCAATAAAATTTTAATAATTTTTTATTGAAAATGGTGACCCCTACGGGATTCGAACCCGTGTTACCGCCGTGAAAGGGCGGTGTCTTAACCGCTTGACCAAGGGGCCTCTAATTGAGAACTACTTAAGTATATATAGAAATATTAAGAACGTCAATGCTATTTCTTTACTTTTCTTAATAAAAAATTTGAACTTTTAACATCTATGTGACAATTGTCACTAAAGGGAGAAATAATCATTCAAAACACCCTCTTTTTTATCTTTAGAAGTATTATTTATTCATGATTTTTATTGAAAAAAGTGATCATAAAAAAGATTTTTAGAAATTGTAATTTTAATTCATGCATATACAGTATATCTATTTTACCCATTAATTCATTGAGTCTTAAAATAAGACAGGCAGCTAAATTGCTACCTGTCTTAATTATATTCATCGATATTCTTAGTGAATTTTTTCATCTTAATATTTAATTCTAACTTGTTTCTATGATTAAAAATACTTTCGGATGTGTTACATACTTCTGCTAACATTTTTTGTGAAATATACAGATTATATTTTTCCATTATGTGCTTTTTTATTTCATAACCTGTTAAGATATTTTCATCTATTAATAATTCAATTGCTTGTGATAACGCCAAGGGTTCAGTAACAGGTGTATCTGAATCTAGAGGCTCAGGGTTTCTCCACTTATGATAATTCATTTTTCTATATAATTGAGATTTCTTATCTATACTTAATAGGTTTAATTGATGAGCTCTTTCAATTATTGCAGCTATTGATACATTCCATTTTCTTTTTAAATTTAATAAGTTTGGTAAATTTAAGTTTATACTTTTAAAATCCTCACTAAAACTTTGTGAGGGCATCAAAAAGGATGCAGCAAATGCATTTGCTTCTTGTTCCATTACTTTGTATTCTTCTTTATCTAATTCCTCTGGAATGTAGTCTTGATGTAATACCCAATGTCCTATTTCATGAGCTAAACTAAATTGTTGTCTAAAGAAAGATCTAGAATTCCCAGTAACAATCGTAAAATAAGATTTATTATTTAATTCAGTTAACGCACTAAATGCGTCTACTTTTTCCTCATCATATCCAAATTTGACAGCTATTATCCCCATTAATTCTACAACTTCTATCATATCTTCAATTGGATCATCATGTAAATTCATTATTTCTCTAAGTTTTAAAGTTATTTTTTCGATATCATTTTGATCTGAAAATTTATCTACTTCAATTAATTGTGGAAATTCTATATATTCATCTAGAAAATCTCTAACTACAATTGAATATTTTAATAGATACTCTGCTGGTATCTTTGATTTCCTTGTTGCAGTTAATCTAGATCTGAAAAATGTTCCTTTACTTTCATAATTAAAATTTTCTTTAGTGTAAAAAAATTCACGTGGATAATTTAAAATACCGTTTAATAATAATGATTTTTCAGTACTTGGTATACTTTTCCCGTTTTCATATTTAGAAATCATTTGTTTTGTGACATTTAATTTCTCTGCTAGCTCAGTTATAGATAATTTATTAAATAATCTTGCTTCCTTAAGTCTTTCACCATTAAAAGATGAATTCATATTATTTCACCCTAATCTATTATTTCTTCAACCCTTTTATTCTAGGCTTAGGTTCTCTTGTTTTTGATATATTTTTCTTTTTGCTGTCTTTAGGTGGATCAATTTCAGGTTGCTCTTTTGATTCTTCATTATAAGAATGATCAATCAGCTCAGAGTAATCAAAAGTGTATGCCAGTTGTTGCCATTTGTTCACTATTATTGCTTCAAATGAAAATTGTGAAAAACCACATAGTATCACTCTTTCAGGCTTAATATCAAACTTTCCTATTAATTCTTCATTCATTTTTTCATACTCAACAATTCGTTCTTCTTCAGTTGAGTTTAATTCAAATAGTTCTGTTTGAATATTTGGCAAATCACCATTAACAACACTAGCAATTGAAGCATAATGTCCATTAAAAGGATACTTGATAATTTTATTTAAGTTTGGCTTTTTAAAAACTAAAAATAACTCTTTATTTTCTCTATGATAAGCTCCTATTGCTTCCCATAAATTACCTCTAGATATTTTAATTGATTCAAACCCATGTTCTCCACCCCAGTCAACTATTTTATTATATCTAATATCCCAAGTACTAAACCATTTTGAATTATGTGTATGTTCCTTTCTCTTTTTACCAACACTTACTGCCTGACTTTTTAATGCATCTGTGTCTGGGTTAATACAACTGTCTACTAAAAATTTTATACTTTCATTACTAGTTTTAATCATAATTTGCCCCCTTAGTTAGTTTAAATACAATATACCACAAATGTACATTTTCATAAATTATATATATAATTTAACTTTTTTCTTAAAAAAAGTCAACTATTTACATATAGTTATTCTTCTATATTAACTGTTGTAATAAAAATCATTCAAATGTACTATGAAAATAACTCATTAAAAAATACATCATTATTTTAGTGAATTAATTATCAGCCAATTTTTAAAGGATGAAATTTTATGTTAATTAAAAACAAGAATATGACAATACGAAACATGGAACAAAGTGACTTATCTAATTTAATAAAATGGTTTAACAATAAAGATTTAACAAAGATTTATGATGAAAGATTTGAAAATAATGATGCAATTATAAAAAAATACTTACCACGTATAAATGATACTGGTAAAGTAACACCTTGTATTTTAGAGATTAATAATGTTGCAGTCGGCTATATGCAGTTTTATAAAATTGATTCTTCTCTACATAAAAAGTTAAATTTTGATTTAGAACTTAATGTATATGGTATTGACCAATTTTTAGCAGATCGCTCTATATGGGGTAAAGGAATAGGTACAGAATTCATAAAAATGATATTAAATTACTTAGTATTAGAACTTAATGTGGATTCAATTGTATTAGATGTAAAAATTAATAATATTAGGGCTATTAAATCATATAAAAAATGTGGATTTAAAATTTTTAAGCAAGAAGATTCATATTTCTATATGGAATGGAATAAAGCAAATCGATAACCAAAATTATATTCTTATTATTAATTAGTATCTAAATTACTTCTGATATCTAGCTTGTTTACTCAATCTTGTAATATACGACGATTCTAAATTGCTTGTTTACTCAGTCTTGCAACTTACAATGGCTCTATGTTGCTTGTTTGGCCAGTCTTGCAATTTACAACGACTCTATGTTGTTTGTTTACTAAATCTTGCAATTTACAGCGGCTCTATGTTGCTTGTTTGTTCAATCTTGCAATTTACAGCGGCTCTATGTTGCTTGTTTGTTCAATCTTGCAATTTACAGCGGCTCTATGTTGCTTGTTTGGTTAGTCTTGCAATTTACAGCGGCTCTATGTTGCTTGTCACACTCCACTAGCAACATTCAGACCTCCAATATTGCTTGTCACGCTCCACTAGCAACATTCAGCCTCCTCCAACAACAAAAAAACAGAAATTCTAATGTTAAATTAGAATTTCTGTCCCGCTTCAATACGCTTCCATCCTCTTCCATGCACTTCCGCGCACTATCTACTTACAACTATTTAATTCAAATACTCTATCATCTTGTCACTAGCGTTCTTAGCCATTTGTACACAATCTGGTAATCCGACTGCATCAAATGATGCACCTGTTATGATAAGGTTATGATAATTCTGATCGATATGTTCTTGTATATCTCGAATACGATCGATATGACCGACTTCATATTGAGGCATGCTGTGTGGTAATTTCGTTACGATAGAGAATTCTGGTTCTCCTTTTATCGTCATGATTTTATTCAGATCATTTAGAGCGACTTGTTTCAATTGTTCTTCGTCTTTATGATGAATAATATTTGAGCCTGGTTTACCTACATACGCTCTTAATAAGACTTTTCCTTCTGGTGTTGTATGTGGCCATTTTTTATTTGTCCATGTACAAGCTGTGATGGCTGTATCACTTGTTCTTGCGATTACAAATCCAGTTCCGTCTTTATCATTAACGACTTGATCCTTATCAAATGCCATAACAACTGTTGCAACACTTGTTGAAGGCATATAGTTAAAGTAATCCAATTTAAGATCATCTTCAAACCATTTAACGAAATGTTGGTGTGGTATTGTAACGATTACACCATCATATTCGTGTTCTTCATTATTTATAGTTAAAATTGTTTTATTATCTTTTTCTACTAAATTTTGAACTGAAGCATTTAAATGTATTTGAACACCTTTATTTTCAAGACTATCACTTAAAGTTTGAATGAATGATTCAAGGCCATGTCTAAATTGTTTAAATTGGCCTTTTGGTTTGACTGTTACTTTTTTATCGGCATTATTTTTAGCTTTTTGAGCTATCATACCTTTTATTAAGCCACCCTCTTTTTCTTCTTGTTCTTTAAAATGAGGAAATGTTGTTTTTAAGCTTAATTTATCAATATTTGCACCATAAATACCTGCCATTAAAGGTTCGATTAAGTTTTCTAATACTTCATCACCTAATCTTTGTCTAAAGAAATGGCCGATTGATATATCTGTATGCATCGGTTTAACAGGTAAGAAATAATCTAAACCCGCTCTTAATTTAGCTGCTGGAGAAATCAATTGTGTTTTAAGAAATGGTTTAATTTCTGTAGGTATACCCATAATTGAACCACCTGGTATTGGATATAACTTATTATGGCTGTAAATATATGATTGCCCTGTTTTATTTGTTACTAAATCATCAGCAATCCCAATTTCTTCAGCCAATTCTGTCATAATTGTTTTTCTACCTAAGTATGATTCTGGCCCTAGTTCAATTGTATAACCATTTTTACGATACGTTTTAATTTTGCCGCCTACTCTGTCTGATTGTTCATATACATCAATTTGTGCATCTGGATAATCTCTTCTTAAATAATGGGCAGCAGATAACCCAGTTATCCCTGCCCCTATTATTGCAATTCGTTTTGACATACTTAACACTTCTTTCTTATTCGAATATCGAATTAGAATTTTTTCTTAATTGCTGATACCATTGCTTCTATAAATTTAGGATCAATATTTGGCATTGGTGGTCTGTGATATTTCACGCCTAATTCATCACAAACAACTTTACATTCATAGTCGTTGTCATATAATACTTCTAAATGTTCACATACAAATCCTACTGGTGTATATATAAAGTGTTTATAGCCATGTTCATTGTATAAGTCTCTCGTTAAATCTTGAACATCTGGTCCTAACCAAGGTTCTCCAGTTTGACCTTCTGATTGCCAACCTACTGATACATGTTTAATGTTAGATTCTTCACTTAAAATTTTAGCAGTTTCTTCTAATTGATCAGGATATGGGTCGTTTGCTTTTTTAATTTTTTCAGGCAAACTGTGCGCTGAAACGATTAATACTGTTTCATCATGACTTTCTTCTGGAATTGTTTGTAATGTTTCATCAATCATGTTTGTCCAGTAAGAAATGAATGCCGGTTCATTATAAAATTGCTCAACGTGATGCATTGAAATACCGTATTTATCAGCTTCTTCTTGAGCACGTTTATTATAACTTCCAACTGAGAAATTAGAATAATGAGGTGCTAATACAATCGTAACCGCTTCTTCAATACCATCATTATGCATTTGTTCTACTGCATCTTCAATAAATGGATGAATATGTTTTAAACCAATGTATAATTTAAATTCAACATCTTCATATGCTTCATTTAATGCGCCAAGTAAACTTTCTGCTTGTTTCTCTGTTGTACCTGCTAATGGTGAAATACCACCAATCGCTTTATAACGTCCTTTTAAGTCTTCAATTTGCTCATCAGATGGCTTACGACCATGTCTAATGTGTGTGTAATAAGGCACAATGTCACTTTCTTTATAAGGTGTACCATATGCCATAACTAAAAGTCCCACTTTTTTATTCATCTTCTATACTCCCTTTAATATAATTAAGCTGTTTAATAACCTATCTTTGTTGTAATTTATATTTTGCTGAATAATCATGCACAAACTGAGCAACTCTTCTCAATGTATCAGGTTGTACTTCTGGAAAGACACCATGTCCAAGATTAAAGATATAATTATGGTCTACTAAACCTTGATCCAATATTTGAACGAGTCTTTGTTCAATAACTTCCCATGGTGCTAGTAAAATAGCTGGATCTAAGTTGCCTTGTAACGTCTTAGTAATACCTTTTTCCCTAGCTTCTTTGATTTGTAAGCGCCAATCTAGCCCGATTACATCAACCGGTAATTGATTCCATTCTTCTATTAAATGGCTTGCTCCAACACCAAATGTTGTAACAGGTACGTTCTTTTCTTTAATTGCTGCAAAAATTTTATTCATAGATGGTCTAATGAAATAATGATAATCTTCAGCATTTAACGCACCTACCCATGAATCGAATACTTGAATCATCTTACATCCAGCATCAATTTGAGCATGTGTATAGCGAATTGCCATATCAGCTAATGTATCCATTAATTTAAACCAAGCTTCTGGCTGTTTATACATAAACGCTTTAGTCTTATTATAATTTTTAGATGGTCCACCTTCAATCATATAGCTCGCTAATGTGAATGGTGCGCCTGTAAATCCTATTAATGGTACGTTAAGTTGTTCTTCTGTTAAAAGTTTAATCGTATCTAAGACATATTTCACGTCTTCTTCAGGATTAATTTGACCTAATCGATTAATATCAGAAATGTCTTTAATAGGGTTATGTATAACAGGTCCTATTCCAGATTTTATTTCTACATCTACACCAATTCCAGTTAAAGGTGTCATAATATCTTTATATAAAATTGCAGCATCAGTATTATATTGGTCTACTGGTAATTTTGTAACATATGCACAAAGTTCTGGTTGATGTGTAATTTCAAATAGTGAATACTTTTCTTTAATTTTTCTGTATTCAGGCTGTGATCTACCTGCTTGCCTCATAAACCAAACTGGAGTATGAGATGTTTTTTCTCCCTTTGCTGCTTTTAAAATTGTATCGTTAAACGGTACACTCATTTATTTCACCTCATTATAATCATTACAATCTATTTTAACATATTCTATTATAAAGACATCTCTGTGCACAAAAATTCATAAATTATACAAAAGATTTCATGAATTGGTTGATTTTAGCGCTTACATGTTTATAATCTAATTAAAGAGATATAGGAGGTATATCATTATGAAATGTTATATAACAACAGGTACGTATCATTTTCTGCACAGTATAATGAAGAAACATCCAGATGAAGATATTCATCATTATACGAGACAAGATACGACAGTACTTATTCATGAAACAAATGGTGATACAGTATTTGCACAACCTAGAGAATATCGAATATTAGAATCAAAAGGTGTTTTTATCAATCATGAATTTATAGCAGCAAGCTACATTCCTGTATCTGATGAAATGCAACATCGATTCGAAAATCATTATGTAGATATCGACAGTCAATTCGATAATTTCGAAGGGTTCGAATCGTTTAGATTACTCAAACCTCGAAAAGGCGATACTTATATGATATTAGTTGGTTTCGATTCAAACGAATTATATGAAGATTTCACTAAATCATCTTTCTACGCTGAATATTTCTCTAGAGAGGCTACTCGTAAATTCTCTGGTGCTGAACAATATTCAACAGCAAATTATACAAAGTACTGGTATAGACCTGAAGAAGATGAAGAAACTGAAAACGAACAAGCATAATTATAAAATAAACAAGAAGAAATGACTCTCACTGAGTCACTTCTTCTTGTTTATTGTTATTAATCTCTAAGTAGCTCTTGATGTTTCTTAATTTTCTTAATAGAAGAATCTATTGTTAACCAACCAACAATGAAGAATAATATAACGAAATAAATCGCTGTACCAAATTTCAAGATATATATGATTGATAAAATAATACCTAAGACAATCATGATATTAATTAAAAACTGATGATAGCCTTTAACAACTTGTCCTTCACTTACCGGCCATACTTGAGGCCACAATCCATATGCTTGTTGTTTATAAAATTGAGATAATTGTAATATTAACAAGTACATGATTAAAGCACCTAATATTGCTGATATAACTGACTGATCAATCCACCAAATGAGTAAAAGTCCGATAATCAATAATCTTAAGACGATAAAGAATGCATCTTTCCCTCTTGCAAAACTTCTTACAAATAAAAATTTATACATATAATCTTGATTAAATTTCTTTGAACTTGGAACTTTTAAGAAGACATCTAAATATCTTCTGCGAACTGTTCTTTCATTTAATACTTTTACATCTGTAAACATATTAACGAATTTATAATAATTCATCTTATGATTATGTTCGATAGCAATTAGTGTTTCCCACTGATAAAAAGTACCTCTATTGATATTTTCTAATAAAATAATTAAAGCAATCAATACGACAATAGATAATAGACCTGATAATGCCCCTACTTTTAAAGTTGTGTAATAACCACTCGCATACACGATAAAGAGTAATACATTAATTCCCCAAATTTCTAATCCATATTTTAACCAGAACCATTTCATAATCAGTCCTAGAATTGGAAAGACGAAACTCAATATCATAACCGTGATATATAAGTAAAATTTACCACCCATTAATTGATAGAATAATGGTAGACCTATCACTAAAATCACGACTGGTAAAAATAGTCGATTAAAATAACTATATGTCAGTGCTTTTCTAATATAAACCATTAAGTGTTTCTCAAATGGTAATAAATATAACTTATCCGCTTCTCTAAAGAAAGTCCTCATTGGAAATATCGAACAAATAGATAATATAACCGAAAAGATTAGTCGATAGTTAATATTTTGTGGAATGTCTTTTAACCAATTACTATAGCCTAACGCGAATGCGCCAATCATAATAGTTATAAATATTAAGAAATGACCATTAAAAATGAATTTATTGTAATTCATTTTCTCTAATACTTCTTCTCTTTGTCTAACCTTATATAAAGTATTTACATCATTCATACGCTTCACCTTGTGTTAAATGTATATAAATATCATCTAGCGTTGCATTGTTAAGTCCTGTTTTTTCTCTCAGTTCTTCTAAATCGCCCATCGCTACTAAACGACCTTGATGTAATATAATAAATCTGTCGCAATATCTTTCAGCAGTTGCAAGTATATGTGTAGACATTAATACTGAAGATCCTTGATTACGTCTTTCTACTATTAAATCTAACATTGTTTGTATACCTAATGGATCTAACCCTAAGAATGGTTCATCTATAATATATTGGGTCGGTTCAACTAAGAATGCGCAAACAATCATAACTTTTTGTTTCATACCTTTTGAAAAATGTATCGGAAAGACTTTTAATTCATTTTCAAGTCTTAGTCTTTTCAATAGTGGCATTGCCTTTTCAAGTGCAGTGTCTTTATCTATACCATATGCCATAGCAGTCATGTATATATGTTCTTCTAAAGTTAATTCATCATATAAAACTGGACTTTCTGGTATATATGTAAGATTTCTTCTATAAGATTCTATATCTGCTTTAATATCTATATTATTAATGGACATCTCACCTTGTTGTGGTGTTAATAAGCCAAGTATATGTTTAATTGTTGTACTCTTCCCTGCACCATTTAAACCAATAAGTCCTACTACTTCATTTGGTTTACATTCAAATGAGATATCATGGATAACAGCTTTTTTACCGTATCCACCTGTTAAATTATTCACTTTAATTGTCACGTGAACACACCTCCAAAATATATTGTAGCATGTTCTCAATGTTACATTCATTAAATATTATCTTTATCAGTGAGATGATATTACGAGCATGATATAATAAAACTAATATTTACATAGGAGATGATAGTATGTCAGAAACAATATTCAGCAAAATTATCGACGGTGAAATTCCATCATTCAAAGTTTACGAAAATGATTATGTATATGCATTCTTAGATATTTCTCAAGTAAGTAAAGGTCATACATTACTTATACCAAAGAAAGCTTCACCTAATATTTATGAAACAGATCCAGAAACAATGAAACACATAGCTGAAGCTTTACCAATCGTCGCGAATGCCATCAAGAAAGCTTTCAACCCTGATGGTTTAAATATTATTCAAAATAATGGTGAGTATGCTTCACAATCTGTATTCCATATCCACTTCCACTTAATCCCTAGATATAAAGAAGATATCGATGGTTTCGGTTATATTTGGAATACGAATGAAGATCAATTAGATGATGAAAAAAAAGCAGAAATCGCACAAACAATTCAACAGCATTTTTAATACACTGCATGTTTACAAAAATTGAGGGTATATATTTAAATAAGAGATATCAAGGAGGATAATTATGAAATTTTCAAGACTCGCAATTGGTGTTGGTGTAGGATTTGTAACAGGTTTTACAACAGCTATTTTAAATACAGACCGTTCTGGTGATGCTTTAAAGACAGATTTAAAATCAACTGCTGACGGTTCTAAAATTCAATTAAGTGAAATTAAAGACAATGCTATTGAAATAAAAGATTATGTATTAAAGACAAAAGACGAAAGCCAAATTGCCATTCAATCATTAAGTGAAGAAATTAAAACGATGATTAATGAATTTAAAGCTGATATTAACCCCAATATTGAACAAATCCAGAAAAATATTGAAAATATTAGTAATCGTGGCAATGAAATTCAAAAAGAAATTCAAAATACTAAGCTTCCATTTCTAAAAAATTAGAAAACATGTTAAAATTATTATATTATTAAAGTGTTATAACTAAGCATGATACATTAGTATCATGCTTTTATTATACAAAAAAGGGGGATGTAACTATGTCGAATGAATTGGACATGATTGAGAAAATGTTATTTACTCATAAGGTTTCACAGTTATCTAAAGCTTTATGGAAGACAATCGAGAAAGATTGGCAGCAGTGGATTAAGCCTTTCGACTTAAATATTAATGAACATCATATTTTAATTATTATTAGAAGTTTAAATGAAGCTACAATTTCTGAAGTGAGTAAATATGGTGTTATGCATGTATCTACTGTTTTCAATTTCGCTAAAAATTTAGAAAAACGTGGCTATTTAACAATGCCTAAAAGTCAGCACGATAAGCGAACAACTTATTTAGAGTTAACGGATAAAGGTCTTGCAGTGCTAAGAAAGACATATTTAAACTATTCAAATGATACAAACAGATTATATGAAATTGCTGCAGATTATGAAAAGGTCATGTACAATATGCCAGAATTTACAGATGTGAAATATATCGTTGGTCAAATATACGGTAGCGACTTTATTCATCACATTGAACAAAACCATGAACAATTAAGAAAATATCTACTTGACGAACAGTCTGAGGATGATGCATAATATCAAGATAAATCATATCTTAGAAGGTGACATTTCTTATGTTTTTGTGTTCTAAATCAATAAATATACAGTCTCGTTACGGATTACAGAGAATTGTATTAATTAGTGCTTTAGTTTCATTCTTAACATTTATCGTCACTTACGAAATATTCAATTATATACAAACAGAACCTTTAAAGGACGATAAGTTTATACTATTCTTATTCGTCCTTTGCTTAATTTATCCAATTCATAAATTGTTGCATTTGATTGTATTAATGTATTATCGTAAGTCATTTAAAATGAACAAAACAACTAAAGCTAAACGCGCTTTACCTTTATATAATATTAGAGTAGATCAACCAGTTAATAAGATTGTATTTTGTTTTGCACTTATTTGCCCGCTCGTAACGATAACTACCCTATCTATTGCACTCGTAAATATAATTCCACAATACGGACATTACATTTTATTTATAATGTCTATTAATATTGGCATATCAATTATTGACTTACTTTATTTGAAGATTATTTTATTCACAAAAAAAGGTACTTATATTGAAGAAAGAAAAAATGGTATCGAATTGTTAACAAAACGTTCACTGGATGCCGAACATTTATAGGTTATTTTTTGTAATTAAAATAGCAAATATGCTATATTTATCATTGTATTCTTACAAAAGGAGTTCTATTTATGAAATCAATTAAAAAAATAGTGTTACCTGTAACACTTTCAGCATCAGTATTAACTTTAGGCGCTTGTGGTAATGGTTCAGATAATTCTGGAGAAACCTTAGTAGAAACTAAAGCCGGAAACGTAACTTCACAAGACGTACTAGACAAAATGGGTAATAACGAAGTCGCACAAAATGCATTTCAAATTGTACTTAACAAAGTCTTAAAAGATAAATACGAAGACAAAGTTGATACGAAGAAATTAGACGAACAAGTTGATAAACAAATCGAGCAATATGGTGGTAAGAAGAAATTTGAAGAAGCACTACAACAAGAAAAACCAGGTGCTACTATTAAAGACTTTAAAGAATCTCAAAAGACTTCTAAATATCAAGAAGAATTTATCAACGATGCCGTAAAAGTTTCTGACAGAGAAATCGATGAAAACACTAAAAAAGGTTCTCATATCTTAATTAAAGTTAAATCAGAAGATTCAGAAGAAGGCTTAAGTGATAAAGCAGCTAAGAAAAAAGCTGAAAAATTACTAGCTCAAATTAAGAAAAATCCAGATGATTTCGAAAAAATCGCTAAAAAAGAATCACAAGATGAAGGTACAAAATCTAAAGGCGGTGCTTTAGGATTTGTATTGAAAGGTCAAATGGATGAATCATTTGAAAAAGCATTATTCAAACTTAAAAAAGATGACGAAATTTCAGATGTTGTTAAATCTCAATATGGTTACCATATTATAAAAGCAGATAAAGGCGAACCATCTAAGAAAGAAAAAGCTAGCCTTAAAGAACAATATCGTCAACTAAAAATCCAAAAAGAACCTAAGATCATCATTAATGCTTACAAAAAATTATTAGATGAATACAAAGTTGATTACAAAGATAAAGATATTAAAAAAGCAATCGAAGATAATATCTTAAACGAAAAAGCATTACAACAACAACAAATGCAAGCAGCACAACAATCATCAGCAAGCTAAAATTAAAAAGCTATGAAGAAACATTAAATGTTTCTTCATAGCTTTTTTGATTAATCTAAAGTTTCAGGTTTATAAAATTGTCTATTTTCTAAAGCAAAGATACGCTCTGTAAATTGACCTTTATCTACTTTTTTAAGATGTTTTTCAAACATCATCATTCTTGCATCAATATTATCAATAAAATGAAGAATTTCTGCTTCTTTAATCATAGGTAATTTTGGAGATCCATACTCTAATTTACCATGATGACTTAAAACTAAATGTCTCAATAAGAGGACTTCTTCACCTTCTATATTGTGCTCTTTTGCAACTTGAGCAATTTCATCACTTACGATTGAAATATGACCTAACAAGTTCCCTTCAACTGTGTATGATGTTGCGACTGGTCCTGATAACTCTTTTACTTTACCTAAGTCATGTAGAATAATACCACTATATAATAAGCTTCTATTTAAAATTGGATAAATATCACACAATGCTTTCGCTTGTCTTAACATTGTAACAACATGATAGCTTAAGCCAGAAACAAAATTATGATGATGTGAGCTAGCTGCTGGGAATGTAAAATACTCTTTTTGATACTTTTTCAGTAATATACGTGTAATTCTTTGTAATTTAGCATTTTCAATATCTAGTATATACGTCATAATTTCTTCTGACATATCTTCTATTGATAATGGCGCCGCTTCTAGAAAGTTTTCCAACTTCACATTATCTTCATCTACAGCCACTCTAAATTGATTAACTTTCATTTGTTTTCTTCCGCGATAATCAATAACGTCACCTTTCACACGAATAATCGTTTCAGGTACGAGTAATTGAATATCCTCATTTGTTACCGTCCATACTTTTGCTTCTATATCACCACTTTTATCTTTAAGATAAAGTGTCATATATGGTTTACCTTGAGCTGTAACACCTTGAGTTGCTCTATGAATCAAAAAGTAATGATCTACTGAGTCTCCTGGTTTTAATGTCTCTATAGTTCTCATTTGCTCTTAGCTCCTTCTATTTTTGTCAGCGTAATTGTTTGCTTCTGAGGTACATTTTGATCTTTATTACAAGTGAAATAAAGTATTTGAATATCATCTTTCATACTCATTAAATATTTAATCATAATTTCTTTACGATGTTTATCAAAATGCACAAATGCATCATCAACGATAATTGGGAATGGATAATATTTTTGTAAAGATTTAATTAAACTAAATCTTAACGCGATATATAATAATTCTTTCGTTGACTGACTTAATTCAGTAGGATGGAATACTTGTCCATTTTCATGTCTAACTTGTACATTTTGTTCTTCATAAATAACTTGATTATATCTGCCTTCTGTTAATGCTTTTAAGATATCTGTAGCATCCTTCACTACATATGGTAGTCGTTTATCTTTAATTTGTTTAATATGTGCTTCAACTAAGTTTTGTAAATAACTTAATGCTGCCCAATCATTTGCAGTTTCATTCACTTTATCTTTAAGTAAATGGTATTCATGTCTTAAAGCTGAAAGTGTTTCATCTGTTTCCATATGATTGATTTGAGCATTTAAATCACTTAATTCTGATTGAACATTTAAATAGCGATCATTATATTCATCAACTTGACCTTCTAACTGAGTACGTTCATTTTCTAAGTCTGTTTTTGTCATATAACTTAGTTGTGTATTTTTATCGTAATCGTAATTTTGATTGTTCAATAAATCTGTTAAATAATTAAATCGTTTTAAATCTTCGTGATAAGACACAAAGGCTTTATGATGACGATAATAAGCTTCTTCATTATCTACACTAATGAAGTCAAATAAAGATTGAATCACATTGTTATTTTCTTCTAAACGTGCATTCAATGCATTTATTTCATTTGTTAATAATGCTTGTTGGTCGTTATTGCGTGATTGAATATTAAATTCTTTTTGATGTTCGTCTAAAGCTTGTTTGACATCATGAAATAGTGAAATCTCTTGATAATGTAATCCTGCATGACTCACAATGCTATCAGCTTCTCTATAAAATGCTTCTAAAGCCGCTTGTTTCTCGTCTCTTATTTTAGTAATGCGTGTGATTTCTAATCTATTTTGTTTAATTTTTCTAATTGTCGACAATGCATCATTTAATAATTGAGAAGAAATTTGATTAGAAACATGTAAACTCACTTTAGTTTCTTTAAGTGCTCTTTCTTTGTTCTCAATAATTTCTTCTACTTGTTCAAGTTCTTTATTTAATTCAGTTTGCTTAGTAGATAAAATCTCTTGAGACTGATAATAACTTTCTAATTCTTGTCTAATTTTCGTTTGTTCATCAAGATTAAAGTCTAAATCATAAAATTGCTTTAAGTGTTGTACTTTTTCTTCTAGTTCATCAATTTCCTTAGAAAATGCTTGATCATGGTTTAATTCTTTAGATTTAATCATAAAGGCTAATCCTACTAATACGACACCTACAACAGCGAATATAGCACTAAATACGATTTGTGATGCGATAAACGCATAAATTGCAATTGCGATTAATAATATGCCACCAATTCCAGAAGCAAGTCTATATTGTTTACTTCTCTTTTCACTTTCTTCTTTTTGCTTATTAAAGCTTTCTTCCATTTTTTTGTATAGCGATTTCTTTTCACCGAGCTCTAGCGCTTTTTGATTATATACTTTCTTTTGTTCATAATTCTCATCAGATACGAGATCATTATGCAATTTATCAACATTATTAGTATAACGCTCTTGTTCTATAGATAATTGGTTGAGTGAACGTTTAATTTGCTCTCGTTCTGCAACGTTTTCTTCTCTAATGCGATTGACTTCAGCTATATGTGTCTTCATCGCATCAGACGTATCTACATCTAAAAATTCTTCATTCCAGCCGATATCTTGTCTAAGTAATTCATTATCACGTTCAGCATTATCGATTTGCTGGTTTAATTGTTTTAATTCTTGATGTTTTTCTTTAATATCTGATTCTCTTTGTCTAATACTATTGAGCGCTTTTTCATCTCGTTCGGACATGACTTTTACATTTTCTAAAGTATGTACGACTTGTCCAAGCTTTTCATTTCTTAACGTTAAATCACGTTTAATACTTTCATTTGAACGTACAGCTGATTCGTAGCGCTCTATCCCTTGTTCAGGGAATTCATATGGTTCTATATTTAAATTGCTTTCTAACTTCTTCCATTCAACCACTTCGTTATGTAGTGAAATTTCCTTTTCTTTACTCGTTAACCTGTCAGTAAGTTTGCCGAGATTCTCTTTTAATTGATTTAATCTTCGAGATGTTTTATCACGTTCATCTTGAAGTCTTTCATATTCTGAAAGTTTCTTTTCTTCATTTTTGATCTTAATTTCTAAATCATTCAACTGCTCTAATTGAACATTTAGCACTGGATTTTTACCATTTTTCTTATATAATGCATCTTTCTCAACTTGCATTAAATCGCTCATACCAGTGAACTCAGTTGAACCTAGTGCACCTGCTTGAAGTAAATACATTTGAAGCTGGTCTTCAGTTAAGTTCTTATGAATATCTTGTAAACCTAATACATTAAAAGAGAAAATACCTTGATAAGTTCGCTTATTAATGAAATTTAACTTTTGTTTCAGCCATTCTTCATCTTTAACTTTACCATTAGAAAGATATACTTTAACGTCACCTGTTACACGACCTTTAACTCGTTCTACTTCAACAATTTGACCATCGAAGTCTAACACTAACTTACCGCCGTATTGGTTCCCTAGTCTTGGTTCTAATCTTGGTTCATTTTCTTTTTTAGTTGGAAAGCCAAATAATATAGAATGAATAAACGCTTGTATCGTTGATTTGCCCGCTTCATTCTCTCCATATATTTGCATAAAACTTTGATCAAATTTTATTGTTCTAGACATGAGTTGGCCATAGCCATAAATTTCTAAAGATTTAATTTTCATCGCTTTAACCTCTCATTCTTCTTTTTAAAATTGCTTCCCCACGCTCAATAAGTGCTTGTTTATCAACATCACTAAATGGCTCTAAAAATCTATTTGCTTTTGGATTCATATACAAATCACTGAGGGCTTCTTCAAGAATGTTCTCATCTTGTAAAATATCATCATTGAACTCATTCGCTAATGCTACTTCTGAATCTTGATCAAAAAAGACATTCAACTGTTCAACAAAGATAAAGTTTGTTTGATTCTCTTCATACTCTTGAATCAATTGTATAACTTGGTTAATTTCATCTTGCTTTAAAATCTCATCATGTTTGACATAAACGTCTAATTGATAAAAAGCCTTACCTTCTGTTCTCACACTATCTTTGAATTTTTGTATCGCTTCGTATAATGCGTGTTTACCTTTAGCTTGTGTTTCAATGACTGCTTTTTCAAACCTAATATATTGAGTTGGTTTGAATGATGCTTGTAATTTAGACTCATCGCCTTCAACAAATAAATAACCCTTTTCACCTTTTTCTTTAAAATGACGGGCTTGTATATTACCAGGATAGTGAACTTGAGATAACTCACTAATCATAGCTCTTTCATGAATATGACCCAAAGCCCAGTAATGATATAATTTGCTATTTAAATCTTCAATATTGAATTCAGTATATCTTTGCTTCACACCTGAAGCTTGTGAATATGTACCATGTAATACACCAATATGTATCCCTTTGTTACCTGTAGATTCAGGATATTCATCAATTTTATTCTCATAACTTTGATCTTTTTGATAACTAAAACCATGTAAATAAACAACTTGTCCATTTTTCGTAATAAGTTGATAAGTAGAAACTTTATCAGAGAAGACTGTTACATTCTCTGGCCAAACTGTATGGACACCCACAGATAAAGGATCGTGGTTACCATGTATGATATAAACAAAAATTTGTTCATCTTGTAATCTAAGAAATTGCTCTCTTAAAAACACTTCTGCACGCAAAGTTCTATTATTTTGATCAAATAAATCCCCTGCAATTACGATGAAGTCAACTTGCTCTTTAATTGCGTCGTCAACAATTTTTCTAAAACTATTATATGCACTTTGCTTTACATCGCTTAAAATAGAAGGGCTTAAATAATGTCTAGACTTAAATGGACTATCAAGGTGTAAATCCGCACAATGTATAAATTTAATCATATACCTAACCTCTTTCAATATTAGCTCATTTCTTAATTATTATATTCAAGCTCAACCAATAGAATAATCAGATTTATAAAGATTTTTAATGCTTTAATTTTACCATATTCCGCGCGTATACGATACATCGCACATATAAGAATGAACAACAAAAAAGTGACATATGAATTATTACTATGGAAGATTGTAATGGATATGTTATGAACACTTCTGGCTAAACTTGTTCGTAACGAGGGTGTTGTGAACACTTTCGGCTAAACTTGTTCATAACGAGGGGCTTGTGAACACTTTCTGCCAAACTTGTTCATAACGAGGATCTTGTGAACACTTTCGCCCAAACTTGTTCGTAACGAGGGCGTTAATTACAAAACTCAGCCGAAGTGTTACTAACGCACTCACTATTTGCAATTTTCATCAAAACTGCTAATAACGACACCACTATTTGCACCTTCAGCCAAAACTGCTAATAACAGCCTACTCTCATCAACATTCCCCACTCTATATAATCTGTCATAAAAATTCCCACAAAAAAGCCGACAAAGTCTAATGACTTTGTCGACTCATAAAAGTTAATTAATTAACCTTCTTGGTTTTCTTCAAGGCTACCATAGATATCTTCTAATGGTTTCATGATAACACGGTTTAAATCTTGAATTAATTGACTCATTGCTTGTTCAGCTTGCATTAATTCAGCGATTGTTTCGTTTTGTTCAATTTCTTGAGCAGATTTTTGAGCTCTAGCGATATCTACTTCTGAAATTTCTTCGCCTTGCATTTGTTTAGTTTGTAATTCTAATTGAATTTCACGGAATTCATCGAATAATTTTTTTGTTTCTGGGTTTGCATTAACTTTTTCATATTGTTCTTTAATTTTGTTATATTCTTCACTTGCACGTAAAGTTTGTTCTAGTTCATTCGCTTTGTCGTAAATGTTTACTTCTGCCATAATTAATTCGCTCCTATAATAAATAAATGTATTAGAAAATCAATTCCAATAATACTGTATCATAATTCTAGGTCTTATACAAAAATAGCGATTATTCCTTGTAATAATCCAATAATTCCACCTAATACAAAGCCTAATAATGTAATTAATTTTAATTCTTTATTAGAGATTTCTATGACTAATTTTTCTAAATAAGATAATTCAAATCGATCAATTTGATCTTTAATCAATTCTGCTAATTTCATTCTTTCCAAAATTAAGCTAATATTATCACCGACTTTACCAATCATATAGTCTATAAATCTTTCTGTTCCTCTTCCTTCCATATATACAAATAAATTTGGAACGAGTTCATCTAAAGGAGTATTTAAATATTTATTAACATTAATAGATTCTGTAATCTCAGTTGCGAATAATGTTTTGGCTTTTTCTTTACTTTCATCTGTTAATACTTCTTGTAAAGGTTTAGCCATCCATTTGTCGTATTGATTATGCACTTGTAGATTAATCATATTTTTGATTTTTTCTTGTTTAATGACATTTCTTAGTTCTTTTTTAACTCTATATACGATATCTTCAGTTGTCATAAACATTTGAATCATGCCGACCATTCTACCTTTTTGTTCAAAAAATTCTTCAACCATCGAATGAATATCTTGTTCTCCTTTTTCAGAAACTAAATATTCATCAATCTTTGTTAAAATTTCTGGTGTTACACGATTAAGTTGAATATTTAATTGCTCAAGTATTTCTTCTGGAATAAGTGATTTAATGTCTTCATTTTTATGAGATGTATAATATTGATCAATCTTTTCTTTAATAGTAGATTTAATCGTTTCATTTAATTTCTCTTCAAGTGGATAATCAATTCGATCCACAAAGTTTTGAACGGTATATTTTTTCTCTTTCAAAGTATTAAATTGGACTTTAATCGTATCTTCAAGCACTTTCTTCGTACTTGGGTTCACAAGTTTTTCTTTAAATACTTCAGGTGTTAAGAGATGTTTAGTAACCATCTCACCTACTTTTTCTGATAATTCATTTCTTCTTTTTGGTATTAATCCTGGTGTGAACGGTAATTTATATCCAAACCATCTAATTTCATGGTATGGATGAAATAACATTTTAATTGCAATAAAGTTTGTAAATCCACCTATTAACGCACCAATTACCATCATGCTAAATACGGTTATAATTGTTGACATGGAAATTCTCCTTCTAAAAAAGCTACTTCTTTAGAATAATCCAAGAAGTAGCTTTTAACAAATATTATACAAATTTTAAACAAACAATGATTGCGTTTTACGTAGGAAATAAGTTTCTGCTTCACGTTTTTTCGCAGTACCGAAGATTGGTTGACGTTCTTCGTTTAAGACTCTGTAAAGATCTGATTTTTTATTAGATTGTAAAATATAGCCAGATTTAGCATCAAGTGTTACCCAGTAAATATCGCTAGTATTGTCATGGTTTGGATATGCACAATGATGACGAGATATGATTTGAATAACTTCTAATGGGTCACAACCAAAAGTAGTATTTAAAACATCTGAATCTCTGAATAATGCACAAATTGATACACATGTCGTCCAGTTAGGTAATACTCTCTCTTTTTCAATTTGCACTAAAGTTTTCTTAGATAATCCTACTGTGTTCGCCATAGTATCTTGAGTGTATCCAGCCTCAATACGAACCATTTTGAATTTTGTTTGGATTATTGTTGTAAATGTTTGTTTATCCATCTATATCTACCTTTCTTTTTAATATTTATATTAATTGATTTAATATGTTGCAAAAATACACGATTTTTTCAAGCACAAGTAACATCATAATACATTTTTAACCAAATTAAAAGAGGTAAATTGAATTTAATATCAATTTACCCCTTTAATACACTAAATTATTTATTCTTTTACAAATTTTGACTTTTCTCTTTCAGATAAAATTAGTGCACATGCAGCATCTCCAGTAATATTTACAGAAGTTCTTGTCATATCTAACAATCTATCTATACCTAAAATAATACCTATTGCTGCGGGGTCTAATCCGACTGAAGTCAGTACCATTGCTAACATTACAAGGCCAACACCAGGAACACCTGCAGTACCAATTGAAGCAATAACGGCAACAACAACAACAGTTACCATTTGCATAATTGATAAATCGATACCTGATACTTGAGCTATAAATATCGTTGCGACACCTTGCATAATAGCTGTTCCATCCATATTTATCGTAGCACCTAAAGGCTGTACGAATGAACTAATTTCTTTTCTCACACCCATTTCTTTAGTACATTCTAGTGAAATCGGTAATGTTGCGTTTGAACTTGATGAACTAAAGCCAACTGTCATAGCTGGGAAGAATTTTTTGAAGAACCAGAAAGGATTCTTACCTGCTAATAATTTAACTGCTCCACCATAGATCACAAAGAAGTGCACTGCTAAAGCTAATAATACAACAAAGAAGTACATTCCAAGTTGTTTAATTGCGCCAAATCCTGCGTTTGTAAAAGCTGTTGCAACTAGTCCAAATGTACCAATTGGTGCGAAGTAATTCATAATCATAGTAACGATATACATGAGTATATCATTGGTCTGCTCGAAGACTTTTTTCACCGCTTCAACCTTACTACCAAGTGCAATCATTCCTACACCAATAAAGATTGCAAATGTAATAATTGGTAACATATCTTGTTCCACCATAGATTTCATTGGATTTTGTGGGAACAAATTAATCAATGTTTGATCAAATGTTTGATTTTCTGGTGCAGCTTGATCTGATGATTTAGCTTTTTGTTCAGCACCATATTTTTTAACATCATCACTATTTAATAAATCTGATTGACCAACACCTGGTTTAAATACTAAAGCTAATAACATTGCGATAATAATCGCAATTGCCGTAGTACATAAGAAGAATGTAACGGTTTTTAATCCTATACCACCTAGTAATTTTGGATCACCTACGCCAATAACCCCTAATACAATTGAAACAAATACGACTGGTACTACAAGCATAAAAATGAGGTTTAGGAATATTTGACCAATTACATTAAATACATATTGATTTGTACCTTGAACGAAACCCGTTCCGGCAAACATATTAAAAATCGATCCAACTGTTATACCTAATACTAAAGCGATAACAATTTTTAAAGTTAAGTTTTTCCTGACTTTCATATTAAACTACCCCCTATAAAGTATGTAAAATCATTTCTCCCATGTAACATATTATACTTTAAGGGCTTTCATTTTGTAAATTTATTTTTGTAATTTTACATAAAAACGAGTAAGTATTGAATATGACAATACTTACTCGTAAAAATATTATATCTGTATTTAAATTAATAATTGGTGTTCCATTGCATAGACTGCTGCTTGTGTTCTGTCTGATACTTTTAATTTATTTAGTATATGACTGACATGTGTTTTGATTGTTTTTTCAGATACAAATAGTGTTTCTGCAATTTCTTTATTGGTTTTACCTTTCACCAATTCTGCTAATACTTCAAGTTCTCTTTTTGATAATTTATTTTCTCTATGTGGTTTCCGTTCACTTTCAGAAATAACAGACTGTACTTTTGGATGAATTTTCTTCTCACCATTTAATACAGATCTAATTGTTTGTATAAGTGAATCAGGTTCTACATCTTTAATTTCATAACCATCTGCACCTTTATCAATAGCTGATATGACATGTTCTTCATCATAAAAGCTTGTTAAGACTAATATCTTAATGTTTGGATATTTCTTTTTCATGATACTTGTGATTTCAATGCCATTCATATCGGGCATAACTAAATCTAACAGAACAATATCTGGTGATTCATGTTGTTCTAAGTACTCTAGCAATAACACGCCACTTGAGAAATCAGCTTGTATATTGAAATCTGGAACAGTATCTAGTAAGAAACTTAATCCTTGTCGCACAATATGATGGTCATCTACTAAGATTATTTTATAACTCATGTGTGATACTCCTAACATTTAAAGTGGAATAGAAATCACAATTTCTGTTCCTTCATTCAATTTTGATTTAATATCTACATGTCCCTTCATTCCTTGAACACGTTGCTTAATATTTCTCAAACCGTGAGATAGCTTATTGTCTAAATCTTGACTTTCAAATCCTTTACCGTTATCTACAACTTTAAATTTAAACGATTTTTTATTTTGTTCTAGATATAATTTCGCACTATTTACACCTGAGTGTTTATGAATATTATTTAATGATTCTTGAATAATACGATAAACATTCTCTTCAATTGTATTCGGCAAATCAATAAGTCCTTCAACTTCAAATTCAGGTTCAATATGAATTAACTGACTATATTGTTTAATAGCTGATATTAAACCTTGTTCTAATCCTATCGGTTTAAGTTGCCATATTAGTGCTCTCATTTCATTGACAGCACTTTGACTCGTCTCTTCAATTGTTTGAAAAGCTTTCTTAGCCGCTTCATGATCATCAAGACTTTTCGCAGCATGAGCAGTGATTTTTAAAGAAAATAGCATTTGATTAACAGAATCATGTAAATCTCTTGCTAACCTATTTCTTTCATTTATACGAGCTGCTTCTTTTTCTTGATCGGTTAATAATATCCGTTTAATAGCAGAGCCGATTTGAAATGCTACAGACTCTAACAATTCTAAATCTTCTTCTGAATATCGTTTCGTATTTGGTGTCGCAATATTAAGCAGTCCAAATTGTTCATTACCAGAACGCAGTGGTACAGTTGCATGATGTGTAATCCCATCCGTCTTATCATGATGTTCTTTAGTTGCTTTTACAATTCTCGAACATGTAATAATATTTGAAGCTTTCGTTAGTTTTTTATTTTGATATGCTGTTACACACCAACACGTACCTTCTGTCATGTATTGGCAGCTATTATGTGTTAAAGCGGGCGGTAACGCTTCTTCAGCAACAAGTTCATGTTTACCTTCTTCATCAATAAAAAATATCCAACCTGTATGAAAGTTACTACCACTCACTAATTTTTTAAGTGCGCCATGCATCATACTATACATTTCAGTCTCTTCATTTAAAAATTCCGCAATTTCTTTTAAAAGGCTTGTACGCGTTGGTTTTTCCATATCAATCACCTTTATTATTATTGATTATACGTAATATTATATACGTCATGTCGTCTATCTCTAAGATGTCTAACAGTTCCGTTTTCTCTACCTCTTCTTAATACTTCTAAATCAATTTCACCGATAGCAACCATTTCTAAATTCTCACCTGTTTCACTCACGATACCATCACGAGCAAAACCATAGTCTGAAGGAGAATATATCGCTGAAGCACTATATTGGATATCCATATTCTCAGTTTGTGGCAAGTTAC
Organism: Mammaliicoccus sp. RAM2; assembly: GCF_045897195.1. Classification (NCBI taxonomy): domain Bacteria; kingdom Bacillati; phylum Bacillota; class Bacilli; order Caryophanales; family Staphylococcaceae; genus Mammaliicoccus; species Mammaliicoccus sp. RAM2. The sequence continues at coordinate 343,679 of NZ_JBJNWI010000002.1, forward strand.
CGCATGTACCTGAAGTCACTGTATAAACTTGGTTTTCTATAGCGCGTGCCATACAACAATATTTTACACGTAAATAACTTTGTCTATCTTCTGTTGAGAATGGTGTAAATATAATTTTTGCACCTTTTTCCATTGCGATTCTAGCCATTTCAGGGAATTCACTATCGTAACAAATTTGAATCGCTATTTTACCACAATCAGTATCGAATACTTCAACGCCATTACCAGGTGATACACCCCACCATTTTCTTTCATTTGGTGTTACATGGATTTTATATTGTTTTTCGATAGATCCATCTCGTCTAAATAAATATGAAATATTATAAATATCTTCCCCTTCTTCAACGAAATGAGAACCACCAATAATGTTGATATTATATTTCATCGCAAACTGATTGAACATCTCAATATATTGAGATGTATAAGTAGTTAATTTTCTAATAGATTCTGCCGGATTACTTTGTTCATCAAAGCTCATTAATTGTGTCGTTAACAATTCTGGAAAGACGATAAAATCACTATCCGCATCGTATGCAACATCAATAAAGTATTCAATTTGGTTTGCAAACTCTTCAAATGAATTAATTTTACGCATCATATAATTAACTGTGCATATTCTCACAGGTTCACTCGTTTTAAAATGAACATTACTTCTTGCTATGTAATCAGGATTATTCCATTCCATCAAAGTAGCAAATTTCATACTTTTTACATCATCATTTAAATAATTGGGATTAATACGCATTAACGTAAAATCATTCATCAATTGAAATGTTAATACGGGATCTTTAATACGATGTTTAATGACACCTTGTACATATTCACGTGGCGTTAATTCATCACTATATTGATGATAGTTAGGAATTCTACCGCCTATAATGATACTCTTTAAGTTTAATTCATAGGCAATCTCTCTACGCGCTTCATACAATCTTGCGCCTACTTTCATCCCTCTATAATCAGGATGAACCATGACTTCAATACCATATAAATTATGACCGTGATCATTATGGTTTGTAATATAACCATTATTCGTAATACTATCCCAAGTATGTCTGTCATCATATTCATCAAAATTGATGATAAGTGAAGAACATGAACCTATTATTTCACCTTCAAATTCTACAACAATTTGTCCTCTCGGAAACATTCTTAAATGACTTTCAAGGTGTCCTCTCTCCCACGGTTCCATCCCTGGAAAACATTTAGACTGTAATTCAATAACTTCTTCAATATCATCAAAAGTCATCTGTCTAGTATTAATACTTACGTTAAATTCATTATTATCGATTGATTTTGACATGAAACATACTCCTCATCTCTTTTTCTTGTTATAATAATTATAACTTATTTTTTGTTATAATATAATTTTTCCCGATTTTGAGAGAAATATTCCTGGAGGGCGCTATGCTAATTACAATACCATCAAAATTTGAAGGTCAAACAATCGAAGAGATGTTTAAATCTTTACATCTACCAAAGAAAGAACTTCACCTTTTAAGAATGTCAAAAGAACTTACGATAAATGACGAAGTGTGTACATTAAGAAATACTGTAAATGCTGGAGATAAACTCAATATCCCATTATTTGACGAATCAAGCCAATATGTTTCTAGTTACCGATTAGCTGAAATTAAATACGAAGATGAATACTTAGCTATTGTTGTTAAACCTAAAGGTGTTAAAACACATCCAAATGATTTAAAAGAAGCAAACACACTTATGAATCACGTGATCTATACGTTAGATTCAGATTATGCTGAGCCTGTCCATAGACTTGACCAAGAAACTGTTGGTTTATTATTAGTCGCAAAACACCCTATCGCTAAAAAAATATTAGATCGTATGTTAGAAGATAGAGAAATTACAAGAACATATAAAGCGCAAGTTGATAGTCTATTACCACTTAAACCACAAACAATTGATATGCCAATTGGTAAAGACAAGTTCCATCCAAACAAAAGACGTGTATCACCAACAGGTCAACGTGCGATCACACATATACTTGAAAGTCATATGATTGATGAACATACAGCAGAAGTAGAATTAAAATTAGATACGGGTAGAACACACCAAATCCGTGTCCACCTTGCAGAAATAGGACATCCAGTTGTCGGTGATCCACTTTACAACAACAGTAAACTTAGAAAATTAAAATTACACAGCTACAAAATAGAATTCGAACATCCATTTAAAGATGAATTGATTTCAGTTACATTAGACGATTAAATAACGCGAAAAGCCAACAAAGCTTTAACTTTGTTGGCTTTTTCTATTTATCTCTTTAATCTTTGTTTAAATTTATTAATAAAGTTACTTCTTTTACTCGTTACAGGTCTCCCTATATTTAAGTGAGACTTTCTCATTTCTTTCCCTGCTAACATAGCCTCATCCATTAACATTTCTTGTGAGTTCATATGTTTATTCCCTGCATCATTGTATTGGTATAAACCTTCATTATTTTGAATACGACCTTTTAGTCCATCATTGAGTTGTAAATCAACAATACCTTTTAAACGTTTAACTAAATTAGGATCTAATACTGGGAATAATATTTCAACACGTTTAATCATATTTCTTGTCATCATATCAGCTGAAGAAAGATACATTTTTTCTTGTCCATTATGGTAGAAATAATAGATTCTTGAGTGTTCTAAAAATCTACCTACAATACTGATGACTTCGATATTTTCACTTACACCTTTAATACCTGGTTTTAGACAACAAATACCTCGAATTATCAGTTTAATTTTGACGCCACACTGTGATGCTTCAAATAATTTTTTAATTACTTTTTTATCTGTTAACGAATTCATTTTAGCTATAATGAGACCATTACCATGTTCTTTATGAGATTCCATTTCTTGTTCGATATGTTCAACAAAGAAATCTCGTATTTCAAATGGTGCGACGATTAACTCATTATAATCAGGCTTTAATGAATAACCACTTAAATAATTAAAGAAGTTAATCGCATCTTGTCCTATTTGAGGGTTTGTCGTAATAATTCCCATATCTGTATATATTTTAGCTGTCTTATCATTGTAATTCCCTGTTCCTAGATGCACAAAAGGTATCACTTTTCCTTTAACTTTCTTAATAACTAGCGTAATTTTACTATGTGTTTTAAGGAATGTCATACCATAAATAACATTACAACCTGCATCCTCCAGCATTCTTGCCCACTGAACATTGTTTTCTTCATCAAATCGAGCTTTCAATTCAACAAGAACTGTAACTTGTTTACCATTTTCAGCTGCATTTTTTAAAGCTTGAATGATTGGTGAATCACTACTTACACGGTAAAGTGTTTGCTTGATAGCAAGTGTATCTGGATCTTCTGAAGCTTCTTTTATAAATTCAACAATCGGCTCAAAAGATTCATATGGATGATGGAAAAATACATCTCTTTCCAATGCTAATTCAAAAACATTATTTTTACTTAATGAGGAAGGTATTTGTGGTGTATAAGGTTTAAATAGTAGTTCTGGGAATAAATCTTCTAATTGTCCTACAAGAGAGAATAACACTGTTAAATCTAGTGGACCATTAACTCTGTATATATCTTCGTTTGATAACTCAAGTTCATTCATTAAGAAAATACTCTTCACTTCTGCGTCTATATGTCTACTATCAATTTCAAGTCGTACTGCTGCACCACTTTTTCTTTCTTTTAAAAATCGTTCTATTTCTATTAATAAATCTTCTGCACCTTCTTCATGAATTGTTAAATCTGCATTTCTTGTTACTCTGAATGTGTACGTATTAATCACTTCATATCCATTAAATAATTGTTCTATAAATAATGAAATGACATCTTCAAGAAATACAATATATTTAACGCCTTCATGTTCTAACTTAATAATTCTATCTAATAATGTTGGAACAGGAACGATTGCCGATTTAATTTCGCCATCATTTAGCCTAATATCTACAAATAAATTCAACATTTTATTATTTAATTTTGGAAACGGCCTGTATGCATCTATTCCTAATGGTGAAAGTGTTGGTAATATTTCAGTGTTAAATTGATGTTGAAGCTGCTCAATCAAAGGTTCTGGCAATCTTTCTGGTTGTGTAATAAATATTTTATAGCTCTTTAACAATTCTTTTAATTCATTAAATCGCTTATATTGAAGCTCGACGTTCACTCTATTTTTCTTTTCAATGCCGATTAGTTGTTCTTTAGGTGTCAATTGCGCTTTATTCTCTGGTTCATTAAAATTCATCTTAACTTGGTCTTTCAACCCCGCTACTCTAACCATAAAAAATTCATCTAAATTAGAACTATGAATTGCTAAAAATTTCAACTGTTCTAATAAAGGATTGTTAGGATCAATTGCTTCTTCAAGAACACGATAATTAAAGTCTAGCCAACTTAATTCTCGGTTGTTGTAATATTCTGGATTGTCTAAATAAAATTGTTCCGCTTGTGCTTCCATAATTATCTCACCCTTTACAAATTTCCAATCAAGATTATAAAATCACACTACTTCATTTAAACGTAAGTTTATTAATCTTGTGTAAATATAATATTAAGTTTTTTCGGTAGTAACTTTTCTAAATGTTTTTTCTGTCTATCTGACTGATATTCTTCAGCGATTGGGTCTGTAACATATTTGGCTTTTAATTCAAATTCATTTTTCTTTTCAATTAATGCCATTGATTCAATGCAATCCGTATTAGAAACATTTAAAGCATGCGCAAACTTAATGATGCCGCCAAGCTTATGAATAATTTCCATTTCTTCATCATCAAACCAAGGCGTTCCCTTTATATAGAACTTTAATAATGTCTTGTTTTTAAAGCTTGCCAGAAGTGCTAATTTAACCCTTTCTTTATGCGATAAACCATTAATACTTGAATTGGCTATAATATAATACGTATGTTGTGAACTAGAATCTGCATCAATAAATGAACCTAAATAATATAAATATGCAGCTTCTTTAAATATTTCTCTATCTTCTTTTGAAATTTTGAAGCTAGTGATATCTTCTAATTTGTTTAACAAATCTTCAGCTAATTTCATGCGCTGTTTACCATTTGAAGCATTGATATTATATTCATTTGCTATATGTTTTAATGCATCACTTGTAACATTATTTTTATTAAATGCCTTTGGAAATTCTTCTTTAATTCTTGTCATCACTAAACCTTCACGTAGACCTTTTCTTGAGAACGTAAAACGTTTTGCATCTGCGATATCATATAATGTATTAAAGACAATAGAACTAGGTAAAATGATATCTGTACGGTCTCTACTTAAACCATCTAAATCTTTTAATTCACTTTTATCAGATTTTTTCAAGACATCAAACACTTCTTCAAGTCCTTTTTTAGTCATGTCATACCCATGTACACCTGCAATTGGATAATTATTTAATGACTGATGTATACGCGCATTATTTCGGGCAGATCCACCAATTCCTATAATAGGAACGTTTTTATCTTTTATCCATTTTTCAGACTCAAACTGTTCTTTAACATACTTCTCACATTTTTTTATCGCATTTTTATCATTGTGATCTTTATCAGAGAAAAATATTTTCTCTAAAGTTACAACACCAAAAGGAAAACTTATTGCCTCTTTTAACTTTTTATCTTCAAAATAAGTTATTTCTGTTGAACCACCACCTATATCAACTGTAATACCGTTATTTATATTTAAAGTATGTGTTGCTGCATAAAATCCGTAAAACGCCTCATCTTGTTCTGGAATAATTTCAATATCGAGATTCGTTTTGTCTTTTACACTTTTTATAATTTCATCTATATTTTTAGATTGTCTTACTGCTGCTGTAGCTGCAGGGACAAGTTCTTCCACTTGAAATTTTTCGGCAACTTTTTTAAAACTATTTAATGTTTCTACTAAAATATTGATTCCATCTTTGTTCATTGTTTTATCTTCTTCTAAATATTGACTCAAACGTGCTGGTGTTTTAACGTTTTGTAGTTCATTTAAACCTGTATCTTTAGAGTATTCAAAAATAACAAGTCTTATAGTATTGGAACCTATATCTATTAATCCTAATCTCTTCATAAATTGCCTCCAAAGTTATATTTTGATACAGAAAAAGGTGCCTATAGCACCTTTTTTCTGTTCTTTATATTTGTGTCTTAAAGCTGCTATTATTTTTTAGAGCTTATCATATCTTCTGGTTTAATCCACTCATCGAATTGTTCTTCTGTTAGAAGTCCTGATTCAATTGCAGATTCTTTTAATGTTAATCCATTTTTGTGAGCATTTTTCGCAATTGCTGCTGCATTTTCATATCCAATATGTGGATTTAAAGCAGTAACAAGCATCAATGATTGATTTAAATATTTATCGATATTTTCTTCAATCGGTTCAATTCCAACTGCACAATTGTTATTAAATGTTTCAATACCATCAGTTAATAAATAAATAGATTGTAATGTATTGTATAAAATAACTGGTTTAAATACATTTAATTCAAAGTTACCTTGTGATGCTGCTATACCTACTGCTGCATCATTTCCTAATACTTGAACAGCAACCATTGTTAACATTTCACATTGAGTTGGGTTTACTTTACCTGGCATGATTGATGAACCTGGTTCATTCTCTGGAATTGAGATTTCAGCTAATCCAGCTCTTGGGCCAGAAGCTAACCATCTTACGTCATTTGCAATTTTCATTAAGTCACTTGCTAATGCTTTAAGTGCGCCATGAACATAAACAACTTCATCATGAGCAGTTAATGCATGGAATTTATTTTCAGATGATACAAATGGATAACCTAATTGTTCGCTAATCTGTTTAGCCACTTTATCGCCGAATTCTGGATGTGCATTGATACCAGTACCAACTGCTGTACCACCAATTGCTAAGTTTAATAATTGACCTTTAGATTCATTTAATAATGATTCACATTTATCTAACATATATCTCCAACCACTAACTTCTTGACCTAAAGTTAAAGGTGTTGCATCTTGTAAATGTGTTCTACCGATTTTAATAATATCTTTGAAATTTTCTTCTTTTTTCTTAAATGTATCTCTTAACGTACCAATTGCTGGTAATAATTTAGATTCAATTTCATGGTATAAAGCAACATGCATCGCAGTTGGATATGTATCATTTGAACTTTGAGACATATTAACATGATCATTTGGATGAACGGACTCTTCTGAACCTTTTTCTTTCAAGTATTCATTGGCAACGTAGCTCACAACTTCGTTCACGTTCATATTACTTTGTGTACCACTACCTGTTTGCCAAACTACTAGAGGAAAATGTTCATCTAAGTTTCCTTTTAAAATTTCATCAGTAGCATATACAATGGCATCTTTCTTATCATCAGATAATTTACCAAGTTCATGATTTGAAATCGCTGCTGCTCTTTTTAAATGTGCAAATCCATAAATCACTTCAATTGGCATTTGTTCTTTACCTACTGGGAAATTCTGTTTACTTCTTTGTGTTTGTGCTTTCCAATATTTCTCACTTGGAACTTTAATTTCACCAAATGTATCATGTTCAATTCTGTAACTCATTTCAATACTCCCCTTTATTTCTTGAATTCATCATTCTTTATTCATCTCTATTATATCGTATAAAGAAAGCGATTTAAACTCTCAGTTGTCAGATAATTTAAATTAACGAAAAAAAGAGACTGAGACATTACATTATGTCCCAGACTCGTTTTTTAAGACTCTTGTTCAGATTTCTTTTCTTCAAAAGCTTCATCATTTTGTTCTGATATTTGTTCCATTTCTTTACCTAGTTCTTTAACATCTTCTAGGTCTTGAACCATTTCATTTTCTTCTTCTAGATTTTTATTCAAATTTCTCACCTTCTTATGAAAATTGAATTGAGAAGTAAGATCTAACGTCTTCAGGTAAGCCTTGTGCCGCTTCATTATCTAATACAACTGTTACCATTCTATGTTGTTTTAATTTAGCGGATTCAACAGAACCATTTGCAGGTTCTTGATATAACTGACTTACTGCTTTAGCTTTTTCTTTACCAGTGACAAGTACGATAACTTCTCTTGCTGGGTGAATTGCTTGATTATAGTCTAATCCAGTTCTACTATCTTCAGTTAAAGTGACAACATCTAACATCAATTTGTTTTTCTTTTTGTCAGTATTCACTTTTTCTTTAATAAATGCTTCAACATCACTACCGACATCAGTTTTTAATACTTGTTTAGCTGGGACACCTAATTCTGTGTAATAATCTTCTTTACCGTCAAAATCTAAAATATGAATTTGACTGAAGTTCACAGGATTTTTCTTAACATCATCTAATAGTTCATCAAAAAATGATGTTTGCTCAGCTTCTAAATGTACACCGACAACTGAAGTGCTGTCTGAATTAAATTGTTTGCGAACTACATCTGCAGCATATCGTGCAGCAATATCTTTTGTTTCAAATACTTTAAAGTTTAAAGCCATTTTGTCCACTCCTCATTTCAACTTGTCTATTTACAAAAATCATAACCTTTAGTCATTATTTATAATATACCCTTTTTTAATAGTAGTTAAAACATTTAATTCTGAATCAGCTATAACAAGATCTGCTTGTTTTCCAACTTTGATTGAGCCAATTCTATCATCAACTTTCAATCGAATAGCTTGATTTAAACTTGCTGTACGCCATGCTTCTTCAAGTGGTATATTTGCAAAGTCCATTAAATTTTTTAAGCCTTTGTTCATAAGTAATATACTTCCTGCAAGTGAACCTGTTTCTAATCTTGCTTCGTTATTTTTAACAAATACATCTTGACCTCCAAGATCGTATTTACCATTTTTCATACCTTTTGCACGCATTGCATCTGTAATAATGCAGAAATTCTCATTTCCTTTAGCAAGATACGCTAATTTTACTGCAGCAGGATGAGAATGAATACCATCAACAATGACTTCTGTTGTTAATCTTTCATCTGTCAGAGCGGCACCAAATACGCCTGGTTCTCTATGTGTAAATGTCGTTTGGGCATTATATAAGTGTGTAATATGCTTAAGACCATTTTGAACTGCTTTTTCAACGCCATCGTAATCAGATACGGTATGTCCTGCTGAAAAAATAACATCTTGATGAAGTGCTTTAATAACTTCTTCTGCACCTTCAACTTCTGGCGCAATTGTCACTACTTTAATCGCGCCATTTGCTTTTTCTTGAAAATCTTTGAATTTTTGCACTGTAGGTCTTGCAACAAATGCAGGATTTTGAGCACCAACTTTATGTTCAGAAATAAATGGACCTTCTAAATGTACACCGAGTATTTCAGCACGTTTATCATCTATCTGTTTATAGTTTGCAACATTTTCTAATGCAGCATTGATGGCTTCAGTTGATTGCGTCATCGTAGTGGCTAAAAAGCTAGTCGTACCTTCAGATAATAATTTCTCAGACAATAAATTCAATGTTTCTGGTGTTGCATCCATTGCATCTTGGCCATAACCGCCATGAATATGTATATCAATAAATCCTGGAAGTACGTGTTGACCATTCGCATCAATCGTATGTAATGTACCTGTATATTCCCCTTCTTGAATATCGTGAATACACCCATTACGCACTTCGATATAGCCATGATCAATTTTATATGTTTCAGTATAAATTTGTGCATTTTTCAAAATATAATTATCCATATCAATGTCTCCTTAAAAATGTATTTAATTATTGCCTTAATTCGTATATAATAAAGATAACATAACATTACGAGGGGGCTAATTAAATGAATACGCTATTAATCTGTATGGTTGGTGTAGCATTTATTACTGCGATGTTAACTGCTGGTCGCGATTCTAAAGACTACGGTCTTAAGGAAGAAGATTTAAACAAAGAACTTGAATCTTTAAAATCAAATAATAATTAATAACTGAGGCCATATGGCCTCAGTTTTTTTATTTCTATGATAAATTAGGATAGTTTTGTTGTCTTAACGCTTCATAAATTAATATTGCAGCAGTATTAGATAAATTTAAAGATCTTACATTATCATTCATTGGAATTCTTAATGCTGTATCTTTATATTTTTCTTTAACCCAATCAGGAAGTCCTGTTGTTTCTCTACCAAATATAAAGTAATGATTTTCTTCAACATTACTGTAATCAAACTGAGTATGTGGTTGAGTACCAAACTTCGTTAGTAAGTAATAGTTGCCACCTTCAGTCTTTTCGAAAAATTCTTCAATACTATCATAATAAACAATATTTACAAATTTCCAGTAATCTAGACCAGCTCTTCTTAACATTTTATCATCAGTACTAAAACCTAATGGTCTAATTAAATGTAAAGTTGTATCTGTTGCTGCACAACTACGTGCAATATTCCCAGTATTCGCTGGAATTTCTGGTTGATATAAAACTACATGATTTGTCATAATTTATTTTCTCCTAATCTCTAATCCTTTTATCATTTCTTCTTGGACTTCTTCTATTTCACGTTCATAGTGTGACATAATGAATGGTCTTGCCTCTTCACCTTGTATTTGACCGATAGCCCAAAACGCAGTGCCTCTTATCATTGGTCGCGGATCTGTTAACGCAACATCTATTAAATCAGGTATTGCACTTTCTTCATTAAAGTGAGCAAGTGCGACAATCGCATTTCGTTGAATCGGCTTTTTACCTCTCCATGCACCAGCTAAATGTCCATAAGTATTTTTAAATTCTTTATTAGACATTTTGAGTAGTGGTACAAGTCTAGGTTTTAGTACCTCAGGTTCTAATATAATGTCGTCATGTTCAGTATTAATCCCTCTATTTCGTGGACATACTTGTTGGCATGTGTCACATCCATAAAGACGATTTCCTATTTTATAGCGGTATTCATCTTTTAAATAACCTTTTGTTTGTGTTAAAAAGCTGATACATTTTTGACTATTTAATTGACCATTACCTACTAAGGCACCTGTCGGACATCTATCAACACAAATGTTACAATCACCACAACTATCTATAACTGGATCATCAGGTTTAAATGGTATACTGACTAACATTTCACCAAGATAACTCCAAGTACCTAGTTCTTCATTAATAATAAATCCATTTTTACCTGCAAATCCTAACCCAGCTCTTTCAGCTACTGAACGGTCAGACAAGACACCTGTATCGACCATTGATTTAATTTCTACATCAGGCACTTTTTCTTTTAGGAATAAACTGAGTTTATCAAGGCGATTTCTCATAATAGTATGATAATCTTGGCCCCATGAAGCACGCGCAAACATACCTCTTCTATCTCCTCTAACACTTTTAGGAGCACCCTTTAATTTATTCGGATACCCTACAGCAATTGCTATAATTGAGCGAGCAGATGGTAATGATAATTTAGGGACTGTTCTTAATTCAATATCACTTTCTTCAAACCCAGAAGCATATCCTTTAGAATGATAATCTTCTAACTTTTTCTTTAATTCATCAAAAGGATCAGCAGTTGTAAATCCAATACTATCAATACCAATAGAATGTGCATAATCTATCACTTCTTGCTTCAATTGATCTAAATTCAAATTTATTCACCTCACTATCAAACATGCTAATACATTTTAACACATTTAATAAATAAATTTACGGTATTCGTATTAATTCCATTAAATAAGTATATAAAAATTGCTTTCATAAACTATATGGTAAATGGTTTGGCAAGACATTATTTAGCTTGTTTGTGGTGGGGGGCTGTTGTGAACACTTCTGCCTAAACTTGTTCATAACGAGGGTGTTGTGAACACTTCTGCCTAAACTTGTTCATAACGAGGGTGTTGTGAACACTTTCGCCCAAACTTGTTCATAACGGGGTTCTTGTGAACACTTTCGCCCAAACTTGTTCATAACGGGGCGTTAGTTACAAAACTTGGCCGAACTGTTACTATGGATAGCCATAATTACAAAAGTCCTGAGAAATGTAAACAAGACACTCGTTATTTGCACTTCTAACCAAATCTGCTAATAACGACACCAGTATTTGCACTTCCATCCAAATCTGCTAATAAGCGAACAAAAAATCCGACAGTGCTCAAAAACGCTGTCGAATTTTTTAATTTATAATGTAATTGTTGTACCTATTTTATTTGAATGAGAACTTTTTAATAATGCATGGTCTGATGATCCTGAAATAATCTTGACGCTTTTACAGCCTTCTTTTATTGCAGAAATTGCGCCAGTAACTTTAGGGATCATACCTCCATATATTTCAGTTGTTTCTATATAATTATGAATATCATTTATACTTAAATGACTTTGTACTTCATCTTTAATCAGTACACCTGGAATATCACTTATTAAGAATAAGTCGCCTTCCATTTCACTCGCTATTTTATATGCAAGGCTATCTGCATTAATATTATATCTTTGACCAGTATTTCTATCGATACCGATTGGTGCGATAACTGGAATACTGTTCGAACATATATTAGCCAGTGTTTCTTTATTAACGGATGTACATTCTGCTACAAATCCATATTTAGAATCTAAAGGTTTAATGTCAAATAAATTCATATCAATGCCATTTATTCCTAATGCTAATGAGTCGTGTTGATTAATTTGATACACAACTTGTGGATTGACTTCACCTATCAATGTACTTGAAGTTTGTAGTAACACTTCTTCATCAGTAACACGTAATCCATCTACAAATTTACTTTCAATACCAATTTTAGTTAGTTGTTTATTAATAAACGGGCCGCCGCCGTGGACAATGATTGGCATATAATTTTGACTTTTTAAAGTAAGTATATCTTCTATTATCGTTTGACTTAAGTTGCTTAATACACTTCCACCAATTTTAATGACTGCATACTTCACTTAATGACCTCCTATTAAGTTCTATATAATGCATTAATTTTTACGTAATCATAACTCAAATCGCATCCGAAAGCGGTAGATGAATGATGAGAATTTCCAACTTTTGCTTCTATTTCAATTATATCTTGCTCCATCTTAGCTTTTAAATCTAACTCATCAAATGTTACATTCATACCTTTACTGACTAATAAATGTCCACAAAGCCAAACGTCTACTTCGTTAGTATCTACAGTATGATCTGCATAACCGATTGAAGTTACGATTCTTCCAAAGTTTGGATCAGCACCGTGTATTGCTGTTTTCACTAAGCTTGAACCAACAATTGTTTTAGCAATTGCACTATTTTGAGCTTTAGTCTTAGCACCTTTGACATTAACTTTGATTAGCTTCGTCGCACCTTCACCATCTCTTGCAATACTCTGAGCTAAATATTGACTCACATATTGGACAGCTTGAGCGAACTTCTCCCATTCTGGATGTGATTTAGTTAATGTATGTTGGCCACTTTCACCGTTAGCTAAAAGTATAACCATATCATTTGTACTTGTATCACCATCAACTGTAATCATATTAAACGTTTCATCAACAGATTCTTTTAATAAGTCATTCAAATCTTCAGAGTCAACATTTGCATCTGTAGTCATAAAGCCAAGCATTGTAGCCATATTTGGATGAATCATGCCTGATCCTTTACATGAACCGCCAATCGTAATAACTTCATCATCAATTTTAATATGTACTGCTATATGTTTAGTCTCTTTATCAGTTGTTAAAATAGCTTCATTAAAATCAGAAGAATGCGCATTATTGAGAATATCAATATTATTCACACCATATTCAATTTTTTGCATAGGTAAAAATTCACCAATCAAGCCTGTAGATGCAATTGCGATTTGATGTTCAGGTAGTTGTAGTTTAGATGAAGTCCATTTCTGAGTTTGCTTTGCATCATCCAAACCTCTTTGACCTGTACAAGCATTTGCGATGGCAGAATTAATAACAATTGCCGAAAGTTTGTGTTCAACATTAATACTTTCTTCAGTGACTTTTAATGGGGCTGCTTTAAAAGCATTTTGTGTATATACCGCTGCACAATTAGCTGGAACTGATGAATATAACCAACCAAAGTCTTTCTTTTCTCTACGTAAACCAACATGCATGCCGCCAGCAATGTATCCTTTAGGTGATGCGACATCACCTTCTTCTATAATGATCATTTCAGAGTCAATTAATTCTTCAGTCTTATCTAACATCAAATTCCTCCTATTCTATGGGTATATTGGTAATAAATTTAATCCTTCATCTTCATTAAATCCAAATAATCTATTCATGTTCTGAATTGCTTGACCACTTGCACCTTTAACGAGATTATCTATAACTGCAACGATAATAGCTTTTTGTCTGTCTTCATCAACATAAATACCTATATCGCAGTAATTACTGCCTAGAACTTCTTTTGTTGTAGGGAATTCGCCAAGGTCTCTTACACGAACAAATGGTTTGTCATCATATTTCTGTTTATATATTTGATGTAATGCTTCTTCACTTGTTTGATCTTTTAAATCTACATAAATAGTTGCCAATATACCTCTTGTCATAGGAACGAGATGAGGTGTGAATGTCACTTTTATGTCTGATTTCGAGACTTGTGATAAATACTGTTCAATTTCTGGTGTATGCTTATGGGATCCTAATTTATAAGCTGAAAAGTTTTCATTTGCTTCGCCAAAATGAACATTTTGACTTAATGTTCTACCAGCACCTGAAACACCAGTTTTAGCGTCTATTACAATCGTGTCTTTATTAATTAAGTCACTTTCTAAAAGAGGGTGTAAAGATAAGAGTATTGCCGTTGGGAAACAACCCGGGTTTGCAATAATTTGTGTCGATGATCCATCCACACTTGACCACTCAGGCAAGCTATACATCGCTTCATCCAATACACTCTGAGGAGCTGGCTTTTCTCCGTAATATTTTTCATAAATTGTGGGGTCTTTTAACCTAAAGTCTCCAGATAAATCGATTACTTTAATACCACGTTCTATTAATTTAGGAATAAAATTCTTGCTCACATTTGAGGGGGTCGCAAAAAATATTAAATCACATTGCACTGTTTCTACATCTAAACTTGTGAATTGTTCAATAATATTATTTTGTAAATGTGGATATGTTTCCTTAATATCTTGACCAGATTTCGAATGTGAGAATACATATTTGATGTTCACTTCTTTATGCTGATTTAATAATCTCATCAATTCGATTGCACCGTATCCACTTCCACCGACTATACCTATATCTAACACGAAAACACCTCTTCTATTTTTAGTATTATAATACTTTAGATAAAAATTGTTTCGTTCTTTCGTTTTGAGGATTATCAAATATTTGTTCAGGTGTACCTTCTTCTTGAACAATACCTTCATCCATAAAAATCACATGATCGCTGACATTTTTAGCAAATCCCATTTCATGTGTTACAACGACCATTGTCATACCTTCTTTGGCTAAATCTTTCATAACACTTAATACCTCACCAACAACTTCGGGGTCTAATGCTGATGTTGGTTCATCAAATAAAATAACTGCTGGGTTCATCGCTAACGCACGAGCAATCGCTACACGTTGCTTTTGTCCACCTGATAATTTAGAAGGATAAACGTCTGCTTTATCTTCTAGACCAACTTTTTGAAGTAATTGTTTAGCTTGATCTTCTAATTCGGATTTTTGTCCTTTTTTCAAAGTTAAAGGTGTTAGTGTAATATTTTCGATTACTTTTTTATGTGGAAAAAGATTAAAACCTTGGAAAACCATGCCCATTTTTTGTCTTAATTGATCCAACTTTGCACCTTTAGTATTTGTTAAATCATTATTTTCAAATACAATCTGTCCAGAGGAAGGTTCTTCTAATAAATTCAAACATCTAAGAAGCGTACTTTTACCACTACCAGATGGGCCGATAATCGCAACAACTTCCCCTTTTTCAATATTTAAATTAATACCTTTTAATACTTCATTTTTACCAAATGATTTGTGTAAATCGTTAACTTTAATCACTTACACTAAACCTCCTTTCAGCAAAGTACATCACTCTAGATAACGTAAACGTTAAGATAAAGTACAATACTGCTGCTACTAATAATGGTGTAAATGGATCAAATGATGCCCCTTGAACAACTTGAGCATTAAACATCAATTCACTTACGCCGATAACAGAAACTATAGAAGATTCTTTAATAACTGTTACAAATTCATTACCTAATGCAGGTAAAATATTTTTAATGGCTTGTGGCAAGATAACTTTAGTCATTGCTTGCGATTTATTTAATCCTAGTGATCTAGCTGCTTCCATTTGGCCATTATCTACTGCGTTAATACCAGCTCTAATAATTTCTGCAATATAAGCACTACAGTTAATGATGAGTGCGATAATACCACAAATTAATGCTGATAAATCTAATCCAAGTACTGCTGTTGTACCGAAGTAAACTAAAAATACTTGAACAAGTAATGGTGTGCCTCTTATAAATTCAATGTAAACTGAAGCAATCGATTTAAATATTTTACTATTACTTAATTTCATAAGTGCTAAGAAGCAACCAATTAATGCCCCAGCTACTACACCTAAGAATGATAATAAAATCGTATAACCTACACCATGTAAGAAATATGAACCATATTTACTGAAGAAAGAACCATCATCGAACATCGCTTCAGTTGCTTTATCTTGATAGTCTTTAATCAAATTATTGTCACGAACTTCTTTAACACTCTTATTAACTCTCTTCATTAATTCAGGTGAATTTTTCGGTAATGCAATAGCTGTTGTCTTGTCTGCATCTGAAAATGTTACATCTGAATATGTTAAATTAGGATTCTTCTCTAGGTACGCATCAGCAACAGGCCCTTCAATAATCATGCCATCTACTTTTCCAGAATTAAGTGACATAATAACTTCCGGTACTCTCGTTAATGAGCTAACTTGAGATTCTGGCATTTCTGTTTTTGCCAATTCTTCTTGAGTCGTTTGCTTTTGCACACCGACCATTTTACCTTTAAAATCATCAATCGTTTTTAATTTGTCTTTATCTTTTTTCTGTATAATCATTCTCTGATTAACTTCCATATAATCATCAGAAAAATCAACTTGTTTCTTTCTCTCAGGAGTTGGAGCCATACCAGAAATAATCATATCGATTTTTCCAGTTTTTAAAGCACCTAGTAAACTATCAAATTGCATATTCACAATCTTAAGTTTAATATCATTGTCTTTTGCAATTTTTTTAGCAAGTTCTATATCTATCCCAGCATATTCACGTTCACCATCTTTAGTGTGCTCAAACTCATAAGGTGCATAATCTGCTGATAAGCCTACTCTTAACTCGCCTCGTTCTTTAGCTTTATCCCATTGATCAGTTTCTGCAGCTTGTGACTTTATGGGGGCTAAATAAGGAATTGTAAGTAGTAAACAAATTGTTGCTATAACTACTTTAGTAAATACATTTCTTTTCAAATTCGTTACCTCCTGAATTAATAATATTCATTATTATACGCATTTATGAAATTTTATGCAATAGCTTTTTATAAAAAAAGTATGAACGAACGTTCATTCATACTTTACTTAATTGAACTTCATTTTCACTGTATCCAGTTGTGATAACTTCAAGTGCACTATCTAATGAAATTTCAACCATATTTTGTACTGCTGTATACGTATAAAATGCAATATGAGGTGAAATTAAAACATCATCACGTGACATCAATTCTTTTAAAGTAGGATCTTCAATTTCTTTGTCTTTATAATCATATGAGAAATATGCAAACTCATTTTCATATACATCTAAAGCGACACTATGTAATTTACCGCTATTTAATGCTTGAATGACATCATTAGTATTCACTGTCGCACCTCTAGCTGTATTCACTAAATATGCACCATTTTTCATATATTTAATCGTCTCTTCATTAATAATATGTGTCGTTTCTTCATTTGCAGGAACATGTAATGTAATTAAATCAGCTTTAGATAGTCCTTCTTGTAAACTTTGTACATATTCAATATCGCGTAACGATTGATCATATGGGTCATAACCGATAACTTCCGCACCAAATCCTTTAAATAATTGTGCTGACACTTTACCAATTCTACCAACACCAATAACCAGTACCGTCATATTTCTTAGTTCTGTAGCGATTACTGTTTCATCCCAAGTAAAATCTTGACGTTCTACTTTTTTATTTATTTTATTAATGTTTCTTACTAATTCTAATGCTCTACAAACTGCAAATTCCGCTATCGCATTTGGACTGTATGAAGGAATATTTGTTATTTTTAAATCATGTTTAGCAGCTTCAGTTAAATTAAACATATCAAACCCAGCAGCACGACCAGCAATTTGTTTAATACCTACATCTTTAAGTGCTTCATATATTCTGTCATCAAACTTAAATAGCTGTTGAGTACTCACACCATCAAAAGATGATAAAGTATGGACATTATTTAAAGTTAAATCCTCTTCAGTACATTCAATTTCATGACCATTAGATTGCCCCCATTGATATGCATAAGGCTTTTCATCTTCTCTTATATTAAATAATTTAAATTTCATAATATGTTCTTCCTTTCAGTAAAAAAATAATAATGATTAATTCTACAACACTTTATGAAAACAAACAATCTCTTTTTCATAATATTCTTACAATTAAAAATGTATGTATGCAGTATGGTTAATAACACAACTAACAAGAAGTGTTACTAATTAGTGTCCTTGTGAACAGTTTTGTCTAAACTTGTTCATAACGATAGCCTTGTGAACACTTCTTGCCAAACTTGTTTATAACGGGGTTGTTAATTACAAAAGTCAGCTGAAGTGTTACTATGGACAGCCTTAATTACAAAACTACTGAGAATTGTAATTACTGATCTCCTTATTTGCACTTCTCGCCAAACTTGCTAATAAAGGCACCAGTATTAAGACAAATTTAAAGGCTGAGACATTTTTCTTGTCTCAGCCTTCTCTTCATTTTAATTATTTTCTTTAAATAAAAACATTTCTTGATTGTATTTTGGAAGTATTTTTAAACAAACTTTATGTACGATATATGCAAATACAAACGGTATGACGAAATATGCTACGCCAAGTATTAATATATTTAAAAATACTGATCCTTCCATAAATTTTAATGCGTTTGCTGGTCCAACAAATCCGGTATAACCAAATCCTGTAGACATTGGTGTACCTTTTATGCCTATGAAATAAGTTAGTAATCCACTCATTAATCCATTTATGATTAATGGTACTGCGATGATTGGATTTTTGAAATATACTGGAATCATCATTTTAGCTGCACCGATTATAAGTACGATATTGATACCTTTTTCGTTTACTTTCCATGAGCCCATTAAGAAAGTCACACATGCTGCAACAATACCCATATTGCCAGCTCCTGAACTTAAACCGTTTAAACCGACTGCAGTAGCTATTGCAACAACTGAAATTGGCGTAACCATTAATAATGCATATGTAATCGCGATCAATATACACATCATTAACGGATTCAATGTAGAAAATTGTTCTATTAATTTGCCGATGCCTTTAGTTACATTACTAACATATGGAAGTGTCAGCATACCTATAAATCCACTAACTACTGAAATAATAATTGGCATAATCAACATATCTAAAGAACCAAATTTACCTTTCAATTTAATCATCAAATAACAACTGATAATTAACACAACGATTAAATTGACGACATCCCCTATACTCACAAATATAAATTGACCATTTTGTATTTTTACAGCGCCTGAACCTATTAATCCTGCAGCGCCAATCATAACCGCATCAGTAGCTTGGAATTTAAATTGATGTGCAACAACGATCCCTATAATTAAACTCATCGCAAACTGCATGAGTAATAATGCTTGATTAAACATTTCTAATAGCGGATGAAACTGTGATAAATAACTAAATAACACACCAAGTATGGCGTTTGGTATTAATGCTATAACAATACCTACACCTATACCATTTAAAATATTAAAGAAAAATTCCTTTACTGTGAAATGTTTATCCATAAAAAGCCTCCTGAAATAATATGTATTAATGATATATGACTTTATTTTCATAGACAATGCTATTTTTACTATTTTACTTTACTTTGGTATAGATTAATGTAATAGTCTAAATAACAACGTTGTTATAGGAGGCTATTTACATGTTTAATATGATTTCACAAGATAAAAATACAATTGTAATCAGTGACAAGCAAAATGAGCATTTCTTTACAATTCGCATATTAGAAGATTACTTAATCAATATTAAATCTTCTACACAGAAAGATATATCTTTACCAACTTGGACCATTACACCTGGAGATACTGACTTACCGTTTGAAGGTCTCTCAAGATACGATCAATCTAACTTTTCATGTCCTCAATATGAAATTTCAGAAGAACAACACAATATTATAATTGAGACAAAATTATTAAAACTCATTATTGATAAAGAAGATTTCTATTGTAGTTGGTATGATTTAAGTTCATCTGACAAAGAAATTAAAATCATGCAAGACCGTCAGACAGGCAGCTATCATCATCAAATATCAAAAAATCACCCGACTTGTCATTATTTAAATCGAGATAAAAATGAAATGTATTTTGGACTCGGAGAAAAGAGTGGAAAAGTGAATAAGCATGGCAGACGATTTAGAATGAAGAATATAGATGCTATGGGTTATAATGCTGAAACGACTGATCCGCTTTATAAACATATTCCTTATTATCTCACATACAATACTGACGAAAATATAGCATTTGGTATCTTCTATGATGATTATCAAGACTCTATTGTAGATCTTGGACAAGAGTTAGATAATTATCACGGTCATTATAGATATTATGAAACTAAATCAGATTTTCTTGATTATTACGTTATTGCTGGTCCGTCTATTCAACAAGTAACGACGCGTTTTAGTCATTTAACAGGAAGACCAACACTGATGCCTGAATGGAGTTTGTCTTATTCTGGCTCAACAATGCAATATACAGATTTACCAAATTCAGATGAAAGATTGTTGTCTTTTCTAGATCAGTGTAACACACATAATATAACGATTAGATCTTTCCACCTATCATCAGGTTATACATCCATTCATGATAAGAGATACGTTTTTAATTGGAATTACGATAAATTTAAAGACCCAAAATCTTTTGGTAAAGCTTATACAGACCAGAATGTAGAATTAGTTGCTAATATTAAACCTACCCTACTTACAGATCATCCTCTACTAGATGAGGTATTAGCCATAGATGGATTTATTAAAGATATGAATGGCAAACCGCTTCTTGTACAATTTTGGGATGAAAAAGGATACTACTTAGACTTTACAAATAAAGACACTATTAAATGGTGGCAATCAAAAATAGAACAACAATTATTATCTAATCATGTGAATTGCACATGGAATGATAATAACGAGTTCGAAATTTGGGATGATAAAGCTATCGTAAATGGATTCGGAAATGAAGCGAATTTCCAAGATTATAAAGCAATCATGCCTATATTAATGATGAAAGCATCAAGAGAAATTCAACAAAAATATCATAAAGAAGAATATCCTTATATCATTAGTAGAACTGGTGCAGCTGGTATGAGTAAATATGTTCAAACTTGGACAGGTGATAACTATACGAGTTGGCATACATTAAAATATAATAATGCTATGGCAATTGGTTTAAGTCTATCTGGTGTTTATAATTTCGGACATGATATTGGCGGTTTTTCTGGAGATAAACCAGAAGCGGAATTATTTTTAAGATGGGTGCAATGTGGTGCTTATTATCCGAGATTTTCAATCCACTCATGGAATGATGATGGTACTGTAAATGAACCTTGGATGCATCAAAAAGTATTATCTGAAGTTAAGCAAGCCATGCACTTCCATGAAAAGCTTAAACCATATCTTCAGTCATTAGTTATACAGGCACATGAATCGTATGAACCAATTATAAGACCTACTTTTTACCAATATGAAAATGATATCACTACTTTTGTAGAAAATGATGAATTTATGTTAGGTGAGCATATGTTAATTGCCCCTATCGTAGAAAAATCTCAACAAGAAAGAACAATCTATTTACCTAACAACAACAAAGGTTGGATTGATTTTCATAGCGGCAAACAATTTGAAGGTGGTCAAACAATAACCGTAAAAACGACTTTACAACATATCCCAACATTTGTAGTAAAAGGCGCAGAGATACCAGTTTATAAAGATGATTTAAAAACAATTGAAAATCTAAAGTTCTAAATGTAAAAGAACCTAAGACGATGCTGTCTTAGGTTCTTAATTATTATATAGCATCTACACCTTCGATATTATATAGAGTCACGGCGTTATTAAAGCATATATCCTTAATAATTTCAGAAAAAATTTCATCATCATCAATGATTTCTCCTCTTTCCACACGTTTACCAATCATTTCACATAATATTCTTCTAAAATATTCATGTCTTGTATACGATAATAAGCTTCTTGAATCAGTTAACATACCAACGAAAGTAGATATCAATCCAACATTTGCGTATTCTACTAAATGTTGTTCCATTCCTTCTTTAGTATCATTGAACCACCATGCAGCACCTAGTTGCACTTTGACTTTATCTGAAGTAAAGTTTCCAGCTGTAGCTTGCACCATTAAGTGATCATTTGCATTATTAGGATAAATAATTGTATCTGATAAAGCATCATTTTGATTTAAATGATCTAAAAATCTATTTAAATCAGACGAACTGAGCATATCACCTACACTATCAAATCCAGCATCTGGACCAACTTCTTCAAACAATAATGTATTATTATTTCTTACTGGTCCAAGATGAAACTGTACAACCCAATTATATTTTTTATACGTTTTACTTACTTCAGTTAAAATATACCCAGATAATCTACTTAAATCTTCCTCATCTAAGTCTTCACCTTGTTTAATCTGTTCAAAATACTGATCAGCTTGTTCTTTTGTTACATCCACTTTAAGTACTTTCGCAAAGCTTTGATCAGAACTTCTTGCGCCATTTTGATGAAAGTATTCAATACGTTCATTGAGCGCATTAATATATTCTTCCAAATGATTTATTCTTGTTCCTGTAGCATTTTCTAATTGATTAATTGATGCTTCTACATTATCTCTCGTTAAGGCGATATAACGATCAGGTCTAAATGTTGGTAACACTTTAACATCAAATGACTTATCTTCACGAAGTAATTGATGATATTTCAAATCATCACACGGATCATCAGTTGTACAAATGATTTGGACGTTGCTTCTTTCTATTAATTTTCTTGGAAGAAATTCTGGTTGTTGTAAACTTTCATTCAACTGATTATATAATTGTTCTTTATCAATTTTATTTAAATTTCCATTGATATTGAAATACCTTGCTAACTCTAAATGACACCAGTGATACATCGGATTCATAATACTTTTTGGCAATAAACTTATAAAAGCATCGAATTTTTCTTTGTCGGATTTATCTCCTGTAATATACGACTCATCAATTCCATATGCGCGCATTAAGCGCCATTTATAATGGTCATGTTTAAGCCAAACTTCAGTAATCGTAGTAAAAGGTTTATTCTCATAGATTTCTTTCGGATCTAAATGACAATGAAAATCAAAAATCGGGATATCTTTAGCAACTTTATATAATGCTTGTCCTTTTTTAGATTGAACAATAAAATTTTCTTGAATCATACTCATAAATACTCACCTTTCCTATAGCCCAAGTAATTTTGGTAAAAATAACGATAATTGTGGTACGAATGTAATTAATAACAACAGAATAATTAAAATAATAAAATATGGTATTAATGTCTTAATGACACTTTCAATTCGTACATTTGCAACACTACTACCAACAAATAACGCACTACCTACTGGAGGAGTTATATTACCAATACATAAGTTAAATGCGATCACAATACCGAAATGAATCGGGTCTAAACCGATACTATCTGCAATTGGTAAGAAAATTGGTGTGAATATAAGTACTGCTGGCGTTATGTCCATAAATGTACCAACAATTAGTAAAATTAAATTCATTAACAATAATAATAAAATAGGATTTTCAGTTAATGATAATATACCGCCAGAAATTGCTTCTGGTAATCCTGTGAAACTCATAACGAGTGAGAATAATGCAGATGCAGTAATTAAGAATAAAATCATACCTGTAATTTCAACCGTTTCTATAATAATCGCAGGTATATCTTTTATTTTTAAATTTCTATAGATAAGAGACAGTATAAATGCATATAGAACTGCGACAGCTGCACCCTCTGTAGCTGTGAATATTCCAGCTACAATACCACCGATTACAATAATAATTAATAGTAAACTTGGAATGGCATCTAAAGTTAAAAATAATTTATCTTTCCAACTCACTTTTTCAGAAACTGAATAGCCATGTTTTTTTGCTAAAAAGTAAGCAACAACCATACAACCTAGACCCCATAAAATCCCTGGAATGTAACCTGCAATGAATAATGCAGCAATTGATGTTCCACCACTTACAAGTGAATAAACAATCAATAATGAACTTGGTGGAATTAATAATCCTGAAGGTGCTGAAGCAATATTAGCAGCTGCAGAATATGATTTTTTATAACCTTGTGTTGTTTCCATGGGGGTCATGATTCTCCCCATTGCTGCAGCAGCTGCAACACTTGATCCTGAAATAGAACCAAACAACATATTACCTACAATGTTCGTATGTGCTAAAGAACCAGGTAATCTACCTACTAACACTTTCGCAAAGTTAATTAATCTAAATGCAATACCACCGTTATTCATCAATATTCCGGCAAGTACAAATAGCGGAATGGCAAGCATTGTAAAGTTATCAATACCTGTTATCATTCTTTGAGCTGCCGTAAGTATTGTGACATCAAATGGGAAAATAAGTATTAACGTTAATAATGAACTTAAAATTATTGAAATTGCGATTGGAATACCAAAAGCTAAAAATACGGCTAAAGATACAAATAATACGATTCCAGCAATTGTCGTCATTACACTTCACCGCCTTCATCATTTTCTGGTAACTCATTTGTTATAATGCCTCGAATTGAATAGAAAGCAATGAAAAGTCCTGATATAGGTAACGCACCATACATTAACGCCATTGATACACCAGTAGATGGTGCTATTTGAGTCCAAGTAAGTGCAACAATTTTAATACCGCCATAAATCATCAAAATTAAAGCAACTAATAAAATAATGATATTCGTCAGCCTTTCTATAAATAACTGCGCTTTAACTGGAAACTTTTCTCTAATAAATAAAATGGCAATATGCTTTTTCTTACCAAATACATATGCTGCACTTAATAATGCAAACCAGATTAACAAGAAACGAATGATTTCTTCACTTGTCGTACTTGGCGTGTTTAATATATATCTAGTTATCACTTGCCAAACTGATAAAATAACCATTACAGTTACCAATACACCTGAAACAGAAAGCAAAGTTCTATCGATATAATGTGTTAATTTATTCATTTTGTTCTGCCTCCTTAATCAATTTGTATTGTTTTTCAGTTCCTTTATTATTTTTAAATTCTTCTTGTAAAGGTTTTACAGCTTTTTTGAAAGATGATTTATCTACATCATGAAACTTAACATTCATATCTTCTTTAGCTGTCTTAATCCCTTCTTTAATAGCTTTATCCCAGATAACTTCGTGCTTTTCAGTTGAAGATCTTGCTGCACTTTTTATCCATCCTTTTTCTTCTTTAGATAAATCATTATATGCATCCTTATTCATGATTAAAATATCAGGAACAATAGCGTGTTCTGTATTATAATAATTTTTTGCGACTTCACCATGTTTATTGTCAGTCAATGCTGTTTCATTATTCTCAGCTGCATCAATAACACCAGATTGTAGTGCTGTATAAACTTCACCAAACGCCATTGGTGTTGGTGTACCACCTAATGATTTAATAAGTTCAACACTTGTTTTACTAGGTTGAACACGTGTTTTTAAACCATGTAAATCTTTATTCGTTTTTATCTCTCTATCTTTTGTATAAATATTTCTTAATCCTGCGTCATAGTAAGTAATACCTACAAACCCGTTGTCTTTTGTCGTATTAAAGAATGAATTTTGTACTTCAGGTTTTTTCATAATGGATCGGAAACTATCTTGAGATTTAAATAGATAAGGCATACTGAATAAAGAATACGATTCAGAGAAACTTTCAAGTGCACTTGCTGAAACTTTTGTAAATTGAATGGCATTTGTTTGCGTCATTTCAATCGCTTCTCGCTCACTTCCAAGTTGTCCGTTCGCATATATTTTGATTTTTAATTTTCCATGAGATTTCCTTTCTACTTCTTTTTTAAATTCTTCTAAAGATTTATGTACTGGATGTGTTGTTGATTGGTTATGTGCTAATGTTAAAGTCTTAACATCTTTATCTTGTGCGTCACTTTGTTGGCATCCGTACAAAATTATGAATACGCTTACAATTAACAGTAAAATTTTTTTCATCTCTCATCCCCCATTAATTCTAAAAAAGTAATCAATTTGATTACATCTTTAATTCTTATTGATAAGTATAAATGAAATGAATCAAAATAACAACGTTGTTATTTATAGAAATTGTATGCTTATGGTATAATATAGAAAATAATATTTAAAGGAGACTCACATGGCTGTAACATTAAAAGACATTGCAAATGCCTGTGGTGTTAGTTATTCAACAGTAAGTAAAGCATTAAAAAATTCTCCTTTAGTTACTGCTGAAACAACAGAGCGCATACAACAAAAGGCAAAAGAAATGAATTATATACCTAATAATTCCGCTCGCTCTTTAGTCTCAAATAAGAGCCAAACAATTGGACTCATTTGGCCATCAGTAGACAGAGTTGCAGTTTCAACTCTTGTTTCAGAAATTAATAACTTTTTAAAGAATACTGGATATTTTATGTCTGTATCAATCGATGATGTGGAAACTGCTGCACATAAATTTTTAGAATTACGTTTTGATGGCATCATCGTATTTGATGAAGGTGAAGCTTCTACCTTACCAAGTATCATAAGTTCTAATATTCCAGTAGTTGCCTATGGTACAGACCGAAAGCTCGAATACCCTATTGTAAATGTCAATCATAAACATGCAATGATTCTTTCATTAGATGATTTAATGCAAAATAATATAACAAATATTTGTTATATTGGAGATCTTAACACCGATGATATTCGACAAATTATAAAGAAAGAAACCTTTGAACATTATTGTAAAGAACACCATCTTAATTATAATATGATTGATTCAAAAGGATTATCTGCTGAAGATACATTTTTTGCATTAAAATCATATTTAACCAATCATACTTTACCAGAAGGTATCATTTGTGGAAGTTATGATATTACTTTAGGACTCATACACACTTTAAAAGATTCACTTGATCAACATATTGTATACTCATACGACAATGTACCTCAATTTGACCATATGGATACAGTGATTCATTCAGTTGGTGTCCCTACTAAAAAAATTGCTGAAACATTAGTTAATATCCTTATCAATGCAATTGAATATAAGGAAAATCAACCAGATGTCTATCATCTTGAGCCTGAATTAGTAAAGCGGAAATAAAGACAAAAAAATGACTACAATTTTGTAGTCATTTTTTTACTATTGTTCCTTGATGGAATCTCATCTTCCACTCAGATTGTTTTCTAATCCATAATGTACTTCGCTTAGTTGTAATATGATCAGTTTTATTGATTAATTCATAAGTCGTTAGTACAATACCTTTTTGGATTTTTTCAACTATAAAATCCGAAATCTCATAATCAAATGTATGTAAAGTGCCCTCTTCAATATCACGTTTATGTATCATTCTACCAGACTTACCTATTTCTTTAAATTCATCATCAAGTAAATTTATGATAAACGACTTATCATTTCTATTACTAGCATCCAAATGTGCACATTCTAATTCATAAAATTGCTGTTTAATAAATTACACCTACTTTATCTTTGTAAATATAGTTCAATTTATATGCTAAAATAATAACATAGTAATAAGTATAATCGAGGGGGTATGCAAATGACAAATTTAAAAGAAGTAGCTAAACGAGCTGGCGTTTCACCAAGTACTGTATCACGAGTAATTAATAACCACCCTTATGTTAATGAAGAAAAAAGACAAAAAGTACTTGATACTATAGAAGAATTAAATTATATACCAAATATCAATGCAATTCATTTAAAAAAAGGTAAAACAAATTTGATAGGTGTCGTTTTACCATTCTCTAATCATCCCTATTTTTCACAGTTAATTCAAGGTATTTCTGAAGAAGCGATTAAATCAAACAAAAAAATTGTTTTGTTCCAAACTGCCTATGATACTGATCAAGAAATTGACGCTTTGGAAATGTTAAAATTAAAACAAATAGACGCACTCATTATATGTTCAAGGAATATTTCATTAAATATAGTTGAACAGTATATAGAGTTTGGTCCAATTTCTATATTCGAAAATATTTCAAACTCTAAATTTAGAACTACATATATTGATCACTATAATGCCTTCAAACAAGCATTAAATCATCTATACAATAATGGACATAGACATATTGCATGTGCCATAAATAGAAGAAATAGCACTAGTTCAATTTTAAGAATACAAGCATATAAAGACTTTTGCAGTGAGAATTCTATAACTTACAATGATCAAGATATATATGAGAATTTTGTATTATTAGAAGATGGTCAAAGACTCGCACAAGAAATTGAAAATAAAGAAAATCCAACAACAGCAATTGTTGTATCAGGAGATAACACAGCAGCAGGATTATTTATAAGTTTAGATGAAGAAAAGAAGAAAAACATATCTATCATTGGGTTTGAAAATCATAAAATATCTAAGTTGCTAAACCTTACTACAATAGAGATTCCCCTCTTTCAAATTGGTAAAAGTTTGTTTAATCAACTATATGAAGATAAACTGAATAACTATTTATTTGAAACAAAACTTATTAAAAGAAACTCAGTATTTAAATTAAACCATTGACATGAAATGCATTTCATAGATTATCCTTTAATCAATCACAAATATTAGGGGGTAATTAAAATGAACAAACAAAAAGTTGGTATTGATGGTTGTAATATTACTTCAGAAATTTATGTAGAAATACTTCAACACACTAGCAATATTGATATTGTCGCTTGTACTGATGAGAGCCTATCGAAAGCAATTAGTATGAAAAACAAATATGATATCCCTCAAGTAATGACAAGAAGTAAGATGTATAAAGATAAGAAGATTGATTATATTATTAAACTTTAAAAGAAACTCTAAAAAAATAACATCTCATTCTACTGATTCACAGTAAAAATGAGATGTTATTTTTTATAATCTACGATTTTGTACGTCCATGCTTGCTTAGGCTATGGTTCGAGCCTGTAGTCTCTCACTCATACTTTTTCCTCAGGCGTCAGCACTTAACAAAATCGTTAATATAGTCTGATCTTATAGCCCTAACTGTGACCAAAAATTTGAACTTATATGTTTCTAAATAGTTTATTAACAAACAAAAAAGCCGTAAAATCAACGTTTACGACTTAAATAGTTCTAAATGGTTTATTAATATATACCGGTGGTCGGGTTCGAACCGACACGTCCTCAACGGACACGGGATTTTGAGTCCCGCGTGTCTGCCAATTCCACCACACCGGCTTAATAAAAATCCTACAAAAAAATCTTCCCAATGGAAGAAATAAATGGAGCGGAAGATAGGACTTACACCTATATCTCATTCCGGGAAGGAATGTATTCTAAGAGTTGAAATACTCCCGCATTTTAATAAATAGCAGTATTAATAATAATGGAGCGGAAGATAGGACTTGCACCTATATCTCATTCCGGGAAGGAATGTATTCTAAAAGTTGAAATACTCCCGCAAAGTTATTAATGGAGGCGGCAACCGGATTTGAACCGGTGAATAGAGGTTTTGCAGACCTCGGCCTTACCACTTGGCTATGCCGCCAGACTACTGGGCTAGCTGGATTCGAACCAGCGAGTGACGGAGTCAAAGTCCGTTGCCTTACCGCTTGGCTATAGCCC
Organism: Mammaliicoccus sp. RAM2; assembly: GCF_045897195.1. NCBI lineage: Bacteria > Bacillati > Bacillota > Bacilli > Caryophanales > Staphylococcaceae > Mammaliicoccus > Mammaliicoccus sp. RAM2. The sequence continues at coordinate 373,596 of NZ_JBJNWI010000002.1, forward strand.
ATTAATATAAAATAAGGGCGGCTGATGGGAATCGAACCCACGAGTGTCGGAACCACAATCCGATGCGTTAACCACTTCGCCACAGCCGCCATGGCAGGGGCAGTAGGAATCGAACCCACACCAAAGGTTTTGGAGACCTCTATTCTACCGTTGAACTATGCCCCTATTAAATTAAAATAATAATGGTGGAGGGGGGCAGATTCGAACTGCCGAACCCGAAGGAGCGGATTTACAGTCCGCCGCGTTTAGCCACTTCGCTACCCCTCCGTTAGATGGTGCCGGCCAGAGGACTTGAACCCCCAACCTACTGATTACAAGTCAGTTGCTCTACCAGTTGAGCTAGGCCGGCAAAAAGTTAAAAGATGGCTCAGGACGGAATCGAACCGCCGACACAAGGATTTTCAGTCCTTTGCTCTACCGACTGAGCTACTGAGCCATACATTAATTTTTAAAAAATGGCGGTCCCGACGGGAATCGAACCCGCGATCTCCTGCGTGACAGGCAGGCATGTTAACCGCTACACCACGGGACCATCATTAAAGCTATTGCGGGAGGCGGATTTGAACCACCGACCTTCGGGTTATGAGCCCGACGAGCTACCGAACTGCTCCATCCCGCGATAATAATATTAAGTTACAAATATAATGGCGGAGGAAGAGGGATTCGAACCCCCGCGAGCCGTTAAGCCCCTGTCGGTTTTCAAGACCGATCCCTTCAGCCGGACTTGGGTATTCCTCCAATATATAAGTATGGACCTTGCAGGACTCGAACCTGCGACCCAACGGTTATGAGCCGTTTGCTCTGACCAACTGAGCTAAAGGTCCAAAATTTAAAATATGTAATCATATTGAAAATTTTAATGGCGGCGGAGGGGATCGAACCCCCGACCTCACGGGTATGAACCGTACGCTCTAGCCAGCTGAGCTACGCCGCCATGATGATATTATTTTTTAAATGGTGGAGACTAGCGGGATCGAACCGCTGACCTCCTGCGTGCAAAGCAGGCGCTCTCCCATCTGAGCTAAGCCCCCATTTAATATGTATATTTTTAAAGAGTCGGGAAGACAGGATTCGAACCTGCGACCCCTTGGTCCCAAACCAAGTGCTCTACCAAGCTGAGCTACTTCCCGTAACCAAAATGGTCATTACGCGCCCGAGAGGAGTCGAACCCCTAGCCTCTTGATCCGTAGTCAAACGCTCTATCCAATTGAGCTACGGGCGCATATTAATATGGTGCCGAGGACCGGAATCGAACCGGTACGGTAATCACTTACCGCAGGATTTTAAGTCCTGTGCGTCTGCCAGTTCCGCCACCCCGGCAAATAATGGAGCAGAAGACGGGATTCGAACCCGCGACCCCAACCTTGGCAAGGTTGTATTCTACCGCTGAACTACTTCTGCAAAATTAAATGCTTAAATCATATTAATAATAATGCGGGTGAAGGGAGTCGAACCCCCACGCCTTGCGGCGCTAGATCCTAAGTCTAGTGCGTCTGCCAATTCCGCCACACCCGCTT